>CAZQIP010000122.1:0-22130 GCA_964593655.1 uncultured bacterium
TAACCATCGTTATCAATATCTGCAGAGGCGCATCCAACACCATAACCGGTATCTCCGACCCCTGCTTTCTGCGTGATGTTGCTGAAAGTGCCGTCGCCGTTATTTTCATAGAGTTTGTTTTCTGGGAGATGTTCGTGAGAATGTTTTTCATCAACTGGTAGTGGGATATGCGTCGCATTCACTATATAAAGGTCGAGAGCCCCATCAACATCAAAGTCAAAAAAGAGTGCCCCGGATCCGAGCGTTTCAATAAGATATTTTTCGCCGGTTCTACCATCAGCATGCTGAAATGAGATGCCCGCAGCGGCGGTCGCGTCAACGAATCGGACTTCCGCGAAAGCGGCGGCGTGCAGAATGAAAAAGAGAACGACACTATAGAGACATCTCATTGTTCGTCGGAATACGCTTCCTGTTTTTCACGTGCACGTTGTGCTTCATCTGTGAGCCCAAGTGTGTCACAAATTTGAGCGAGTGTATCCCAATAGTTCGCCTCAGTTGGTGCGAGACGGACGGCGGTTCGCGCGTGAGAAAGTGCCTTGTCCAAGTCCACTTTCAATTCGGTATAGCAAACTGCGATATTGTTATGTGCAATCGCGAGTTCCGTATCGGTCGCGAGTGCCTGCTGATACGCCGCAATCGCGAGGTCAACTTTTCCGTGTTTATGGTAAGCATGTCCCAAGTTGTAATGTGCAGTCGCTAAATTGGGGTCGCGCGCGATAGCATGTTTATAGGTTGCCACTGCATCCTCAAATCGGCGACGCGCGAGGTAAACGATACCGAGATTGTTATAGCCTCTTGCGTCATCCGGGTGCTTTTTCACCCACATTTCGGCTTTTTCGAGGAGCGGATCTGTTTGACGGAGCAGTTTAAAAAACGCCATTGCTGTGGCAGCATGTTCCTTTTCGCCGCGTTTGACGTAAATCTGAGCGAGTTGATAGTGTGCTTCCGTATGATCCACCTGAATTTCAATTGCTTTTTTCACAGCGGTGATCGCTTCATCTAAACGTCCCTGTTTTATATAGACTTTACCCAATCCGAGCATTGCACTGGCATTTTTTGGATTGAGGCGTGTGGCTTTTTTATAGGCGCGTGCGGCCCCTTCAAGCGCGCCCTGTTTTAAGTGAACTTCACCGAGTCCGGTATACGGATCCGCCCATTCTGCGTCAATAGCAATCGCACGTTCAAACGCTTCAGCGGCGCGTGAGAAAGTCCCTTTCTTGAGGTAAACTATTCCGATGTTATAATGCGGTTCTGCTGTCATGGGAGACAGCGCAAGTGCCTTCTGATAGGCATCAAGTGCGGCATCGTATTGCTTGAGTTCGGAATATGCGACACCGAGTCTGTTGTAAACGATAGGGGAATTTGGCGCAAGCGCGATGGCTTTTTTGTATTCGGAGATGGCTTGTTCAAACTCTCCAATAGTATGGTAGGCAGTAGCATTCTTATAATGCTTTTCGGCGGGTGAAGCATCGGATAAGGCGGTGCTTCCAAAGGCACTGAAGAGGATAAATAGGGTGAGATATTTTAGCATACGCTCCACCTCTCTGGTGTAAGGGCGGCGTTTATACCGCCCTTATCAAGCGTATCTCTAATCGCGATCAGATTTAATACTACCCCATGTCGTCGCGAGTTTCTCTGCGGGTTCCACGGGTAGGAAATCACCGGTCATAATTTCTTCGATTTCTGCCGCGGTGAGAATTCTATTGAAAACAAACACCTCGTCAATGATACCTGTAAAGAATTCCTCGCCGGGGTGGCGTGCCCCAACCATCATGGAGCCATCAATCTCAGCAACGGCTGGGGGTTTAGCCCCGCCGCCTGCTTTCTTGCCATCGTTGTAGATGACAACCTCTGATTTGGTATCATGAGTCACTGCAAGGTGGACCCAGTCCTCAGGTTGAATGTCATCGGTGACAGCTTTTTGTGCCCAACCGGGGGCACTTGACCAGAAATAGGTTTTCTTGTCGCTATCTCTAAAAATTGATGCCCATTTCAGAGAACCGGCTGTCACCATGTAATTCCACTCCCGAATCTGCTTATCACCGCGCTGCACCCAGAAAGCGATAGAGAACTGTTCTCTTAACTGCAAAGTATCGTTGATAGGCACTTTTACATGCTGTCCCTTCGTTCCGTCGAACTCCAACGCCTTGCCGAACTGTCCATCTACCCAGGTCGGACTTTGGATAAGTTCGCCATCATGACCATGTACCGAGCCATCAGCAGCATCACCCCCCTTTCCTTCATCAAAGGAGAGGTATAAAACGAGGGATTTATCATCCAATCCTGCATATAGAGAGGTCGTAAGGGTGAATAATATGCATACCGCAACAAGCACCCTTATAAATTGTTTAGATGTGAGCACAGTAAGTTCCTCCTTCTTAAGAGTTGTCAGCAGTCAGTCGTCGGTTGTCAGTTGTTAAACTTGTGGCAGGTATCTTTGTGACACTGCCACCGGGGCGTTACTGAAAGCTGAAGGTTGGTGCCTTAATATGCTGACAGCCGATGGTTTCCGATAGCTGACGGCTTCTTTTTAGCAGGCACCACATTTCTTACAAACGGTCGTATCACATTCGCTGGTCATAAAACCTTTTTCGTGCTTGTTGAATTCAAGTTGTAAGAATTGGGGTTTAACGTTCAGATCAAGATGGTCCCAGGGGTTGACTTCATGTAGTGGGCGTTGACGGGTTGCGTAAAAATGTGGCATTAACCCGTGTTGGCGGAAGGCTTGGTTCCATGATACGCCATTTGCAAGTTCAAGAATAACCTTTCCAAGCCGCCGGTCACCGCGTGCAAAAACAGCTTCTTGGTGTGCGAGTCTGGCACTTGCGGACCCGACTTTTATACTCCCAAGTTGGTTAATTTCACGTTTCAGGAAATCCAGTTTTCGTGAGATAGTTTTCGGGGGTTCCATTGCTACCCACTGGAAAGGTGTATGTGGCTTCGGTACCATGGGTGAAATAGTAAAACTGATACGGGCAATCCTCCCTGTCCGCTTTGCATGCGGGAGCAGGATCGTACGCATTTCTTTTGCCATATCTACGATCGCCTGAACATCTGCGGGCGTTTCATGGGGGACACCGATGAGGAAATAAAGGCGCAGGTTTAGAATATCGCGCTTCAACGCTTCCTCAAAAACGTGATAGAGTTGCTCGCGCGGAATCGCTTTATTGACGACCTTTTGAAGTTTTTCAGTGGCAACTTCTGGGGCTATCGTGATAGTGCCTTGTTCACTGTCTGCGAGTGCATCGAGCAAGGGGGCCCGGACAGTTTCAGCGCGGAGTGAAGCACAAGAGATACGGAACCCACGTTCAACGAGACCTGAAGCGATCTCATCAATTTGCGGGTGGTCAGAAATAGAAGCACCGACAAGTCCAATCCGATCCGTAATACCGCGTGCCCGTTCTGCGAGTGCAAGTGTGCTTTCCACAGAACGCCGCCTCGGCCATCGGCGAGCATAATCGGCAACACAAAAACGACACTGTCTACCACACCCGCGCACGATCTCAATGAGATGTGCATTCGCGAATTCAGTGTTCGGTGTATGGATATGTGTGCAAGTTTCAACATCGTCAAGTTGTGGAACGGCGCCTGCGCGAATCTGCGGTGCTGCCCCCGGTTTTGGGGAGACCGCCTCAATAGTTCCATCATCGTGATAGGTTACGTCGTAAAGGCTCGGTACATAAAGCCCCGGAACAGTGGCTAACGTTTCGAGTAACTCACGCTTCGGGGCACCAGACTGTTTCCACGCATTAAAATGCGCCATGAGTTGATGAACGACAAGTTCGGCTTCACCCACAACGAAGACATCAACGAAATCAGCAATGGGTTCTGGATTATAGGAGATATTGATACCGCCAGCGACAACGAGCGGGTCCCATTCTGTACGTGCTTCAGCGAGGGGTGGTATATTTGCGAGTTGTAAAGTGCGCGGAATATTTACATAATCCGATTCAAAGGAGACAGAAAATCCGATAATATCAAACTGATTTAGTGCTGTTTGCGTCTCAAACGAGAAAAGCGGCTTTTTCTGCCTGACAAGTTTCTGAATGTAACTCGTCTCTGGCACAAAAACGCGCTCACAAGCGGTGTCCTTTCGAGAGTTGAGAGTCGCATAGATAACCTGAACACCGAGACTTGACATCCCAAGTTCATAAGTGCTTGGATAGACAAGGGCGAATCTGTTAGGTTTTCTGAAATTATGATGCGCACTGTGTTCTTCGCTGCGCAGATGTTGGTAGTGCTGGCGTAGGTCCACTATTTCCTCATGTGTAATAAGATGCGCTCGAAAACGCACCTACGAAGTAAAACAACGGGACACGCTTGGAAGGCGCGTCTACAAGCAAAATGTGAAAGCGATATACGCTACATTGTGTTATCAAAATGCAACGTAATTTTAACCACGGTTAAGGAACCCAATTGAGGTATCTCACTGACTTTTAAAAAGTTGTACGGATAGGAGACAATATAGCACTCATGCCTATTTGTCGTTCCGGTTTCTTTTTTGAACGCGTAGAAAGGCTGGGATTTCCCAGTCCGTATCGCGCTGCTGTGCCCCTTGATCCCTTCTTCGGGCAGGTTTGCGTCCGCTGTCTTCGGGAGGTTGCTCTTGCTCGACAGGTTGCTCTGGTTCTGGTCTCTGTCTGCGGGTTGACGTAGCAGCTCTACCAGATGACACTCGACCGCCCGGTCGGGTCCTGCCTGCTCTTGCCATACGCTGTTCCGATAAAGCGGATGGCTGTCTGTGATAGACATCGGCATCATCATATCGTGCGGATGGGTTTCCCGTACCTGATGTCTCGGTTCCGAGTGCGTATCCGGCATCAGGATCAAACCCTGTCGCGATGACAGTCACAAGGACTTCATCGTCGAGTTCCAATTCATCTTTGTAAACGAGACCGAAGATAATTTGCGCATCGGGCGCAGTATCCTTAATAACCTGCATAGCTTCATCAAGTTCGTGCATCATGAAATCCGGAGGTGCGGTGATGTTGACAATCATACCGACAGCCCCAGCGATGTTGGTCTGTTCAAGAAGTGGGGAACTAATAGCTTGTTCGGCTGCGAAAGGCGCGCGATTATCGCCATTACCATGCCCCATACCCATCAATGCGCTTCCCGCACCTCGCATAATGGATTCAACATCGGCAAAGTCAACGTTAATTTCGCCGGACTCTGTAACGATGTCAGAGATGCTTTTTACCCCATGAAGGAGGATTTCGTCTCCAATGCGGAACGCCTCTCGAATTGGCAATTTTCTGTCCATCGTGTCAATAAGACGCTGGTTTGGAACGACGATTACGGAATCTGCGGCTTGACGGAGTTCTTCAAGTCCTTCCTCGGCAATTGTGGCGCGGCGTTGTCCTTCAAAGTTAAAGGGACGTGTCACAACCGCGATCGTAAGTACCCCGCGTTCTTTTGCTTGTGAAGCGATGAGCGGCGCAGCGCCGGTACCGGTGCCGCCACCCATACCTGCAGTAATGAAGACCATGTTTGCATTTTCGACGATAGTCTGTAGATGTTCCCTATCCTCCTCAGCAGCTTTTCGACCGATCTCTGGGTTGGCACCGGACCCTAAACCTTCGGTCGTATTAAGGCCGATCGGGATTTGAGTGGCACCGCGGCAGGTCAAGAGTGCTTGCTGGTCGGTGTTGACAGCATAAAACTCTATGCCAGTGATCCCGGCTTCAATCATACGTTTTACAGCATTGCCACCAGCACCACCGACACCTATGACTTTAATTTTGGCACGTAAGTTTTCAAATTCCTCTTGTTCAAATTCTATCATGTTGGCTTTCAGTTACTATAACGAAAGACACAGCAACCTAATTCCTCCTATCATTGTAGCCTCAATCCCTGACCGAGGTTCCTTCATAACTTTTGTTGGTTCGCTTTTTCACATTAAATTATACGCTATTAGAAAGGTTAAGTCAAGTGTTCCTGAAAGTCTAACTCGGATAAGGCTTACTTTTTTAAGGAAGTAGACCTAATATCCGAACCATTCTTTGATGCGTTGCAGAAAATTCCCAACGCCACTATCGCGATGACGTGCGTCGTGTTCTTCCTCTTGCCGCCGTAAAGATTCACCATAAAGCGCGAGTCCGATCCCCGTCGCATACATCGGGTGATTCACTCGATCAGTTAAGCCTTGTAACCCTCGCGGGTAACCTATCTGAACACGCAGCTGCAGCACGGCTTCAGCCAATTCTTGAAGACCATCCATAAGTGCCGTACCGCCTGTGAGAACAAGCCCTCCTGGAAGTGGGATGTCCCCCAATTCATACCCAATCACTTCTAAGATTTCTGCCATACGGTACTCAATAATTTGTGCAAGCTCAACTCGGTCGATGAAGCGCGGTGGGGTAGACTCACTCGTGACCGGAATAGACCTGACTTCACTTGGGTCAACTAATTCCGTCCAAGCGCAGCCGCGGTGAAGTTTGAGTTCCTCCGCTTCTGGGAGGGTAACTTTTAAGTATTGAGCAATGTCGTTGGTAACGTGCTGCCCGCCGACGGGGACGACTGCTGTATGTTGAATAGAATCCTCTTTATATATGACGATTTCGGTTGTCCCATCACCGATGTCAACCAAGGCGATGCCAACTTCACGTTCATCCTTTGAAACGATTGCCTGTGTTGCAGCCAGAGGGGCGGCGACAAGAGTTTCTACTATAGGTACGCCTGCCTTTTCAATACTATTGAGCAAATTCTGAATAGCCGTTGTACCCCCAGTGATAATGTAAGCGTAAGCTTCAAGCCGCGCGCCAGACATCCCAATCGGTTCTCTGATACGGTCCTGAGCATCAACGACAAAATTTTGCTGGATGACATGCAATATCTCTCGGTCCGCAGGAATAGAAATAGCTTTTGCTGCGATCATCGCTCGATCAACATCGTCATGTGAAATTTCGTTATTCGCGACAGAAACAACCCCATGGGACGTTTGTCCAATAATATGCTCACCGGAAATGCCGACACAGACAGCGTCTATTTTCACGCCCGCCATTAATTCCGCATTCGCAATCGCTTTACGGATAGCCTCCGCCGTTTGGTTAATATCAACGACAACACCTGCGCGAAGACCTTCGGACCGCGCATGACCAACACCAATCACCCCTAATTTTTCGGTGCTACCCTGCAACGTATTTCCAACAACTACTGAGATTTTGCTTGAACCGATATCAAGACCTGCAATAATATTTTGTTTTGGCATTTAATTGTTTTCACCTCCCTTTCCCATAAACATCTTAGACATCAAGAACGATGAATAGGGATAGTACTTTATTCTTTGACCTATCAGTGTCTATGCAATAGACGCTATTCGCTTGCTGTTAATCCCCCTAAGTAGACGGTATCTTGAAACCTTGCGTCCAAGTACGGCTGTGTTTCCACTGAACTCTCCCTGATAAGTTGAACCACTTGGATTTTGTGCTGTTTTACAAACAGAGCGATATGGTGAAGTCCCAATTCAATCGCATCCGCGGCGAGCCAAATAGACACAGGGAAAGCGTCAAGTTGGAGTTTTATCTTCTGGGGATCGCTTGCGTCGATACTTTCTATCTGTGTCGCAAGGTTTCGTTCCTGAAGCAAGGCGGTCTTTAAGATTTCTAATCCTAATGCAACTTCAGGCATCCCGACAGCAGCACCAACTTTCGGTAACTCATCACTGACTGCCCTGAGTACGACCATCTTTCCAAATTGCTCAGATATCTGCGGATTAGCATTTTCCTTGTTTATATGTTTTAACACATGTCCGTCACTATCTACCAAGAAAAACGAACTATCCGCATTAACGGAGGCATTCGCAGTAGAATCAACTCTCAGGCGTACAAAGGGTTCACGCTCAGTGATTTCGATGGTTAACATCCGCTTCATCACGTGTTTGGTAACGTGAGCGTCTTTGATATAACTCAGATGTTTCTTGAGATAGATAGATGTTTGTTTTTCAGAGTCTGTGACGATATTTTGCAGCTGCTCACCCAGGGCATCATAAATTTGTACATCAGTATAGTGCATGTTCCCAGAAAGTTCAAGAGAAACATATTCCGCACCAAAAAAACTGAGTACGATCTTGCCGACGAACGATAAAGTCAGCACAATGGCAAGGATGAAAACGATGCGTCGGAACAGATAAACCTTGGCATGAGTGCCCCTCCCCAGCCGCTGTGCAGGCCTTGAAATCTGCCGTATGTATCCATCACGCTTTCTGCGCAAGAATGAACCCTCCGTTTATCTTCCATTGCAAGAGTGTGTTGCCCCTGTAGTGTTCAATGTCGATGGATCTTGAAAGTTGAAAATCCAGCGCGTAACAGAAGATAAATTTGATTAATTTGCTGCCTGGAGCCTACTTAAGAATTCGCGTCCTACTTTACTAATGTCACCAGCGCCTAATGTAATTACAATATCCTCAGGTTGCGTTATCTTCATCAGAACATCGGCAACTTCATCTGTGTCTGGGACATAAAGGACGTTTCGATGGCCGTGTGCTTGTATTGATTGTGCGAGTTTTTCCGCGGTGACATTTTCGATAGGTGCCTCGCCAGCACTATAAATTGAGGTGACAATAAGTACGTCCGCTTGATAAAAAGATAGAGAGAATTCGTTCGCTAAATCCCTGACACGTTGGTACCGGTGTGGTTGGAAAACTGCGACGATACGCCGTTTATAACCGTCGCGCGCACCACTCAGTGCGGCTTTCAACTTCGCTGGATTGTGGGCATAATCGTCAACAACAATGATATTATTAACTTCTCCAAGGATCTCAAAACGGCGATGCACACCTTGAAACGACTCCAGACTCTCCCGAATCCGATCAAACGGAATATCAAGTTCAAGTCCGACCGCGATTGCTGCTAAGGAATTGGAAATATTATGGCGCCCCGGCATTTTCAGGTGGACCTCACCATACAGGTGTCCGTTTTTGCGAACTTGATAGCGCGACGTAGGCCCTTCTATCGTAATACCTTCAGCAACCAAATCCGCGCTTGTCTCAAGGCCGTACGTAATATAACGCTTCTTAACTCGTGGGATAAACTTCTGGATATTCTCGGCATCCAAACAGAGGACCGCTGCACCATAGAATGGGACCTTATTAATGAATTTAAGAAAGGTTTCCCCAATTTCCTCAACGCTGTTGTAATAATCCAAGTGATCCGCATCAACGGATGTAACAACGGCGACGGTAGGATAAAACATTTCAATAGAGCCGTACGCCTCGTCCGCTTCAATGACCATCACATCGCCTTCACCGCTGCGAGCGTGGCTGCCGTCCGTGAGTTTCCCACCTACAACTACTGTCGGATCCAGGCTACTAAGGACTGTAGCAGTCATAGCGGTTGTGGTTGTTTTTCCGTGTGTTCCGCTGACAGCAACGCTATAACGCATTCGGGTGATCTCATTGAGCATCTCCGCCCCCCTAACAATTGGGATCTTCTGCATCTCTGCAGCAAGGAGCTCCGGATTGTCAGCTGGAATAGCAGGGGAGATAACGATAACATCGGCACCATTTATATACGATGCGGCATGTCCATAATAGATAGTAGCTCCCCGGGCGCGCAAGTGCTCTGTCGTATACGATTCCTGAATATCTGAGCCGGTCACATGAAACCCAAGATCCAGCAGAATTTCAGTGATACCACTTAAACCTGCCCCGCCAATACCGATAATATGAATATGTCGTGTTTTTCCAAACATGTTTTTAAATATTAGGTTTTTGCTCCGATTTTTCAAATCGGGTTTTCGGTGGATGTGATGCGTTGATGCAATAAACGATTTAAAATGTGATCACTTTTAGATTTCTGCTCCGTTTTTCCGATCTATAATCAAAGTACGCCTACAATGCGGCATTAGTACATGTAGGAAAGAATAGATTTGGCAATGTCATCACTGGCGTATGGCTTGCCGAGTACTCGACTGGCGGTCACCATTTGTTCGTGTGTGTTCTGGTCCAGTAGTATATTGGTAAGGGTCTCGACAAGCATTTCTACTGTGAATTTCCCTTGTTCCAGTACAACGGCAGCGCCTTTTTCAGCAACACTGTGGGCGTTTCGTACCTGATCATTTCCGGTCTGTGACGGTAAAGGTATGAAAATTGCAGGAATACCACATGCGGTAACTTCGGCAACAGTCATCCCACCTGCTCTGCATACCATAAGGTCTGTAATGCTGTAGACTTCCTCAACAGCGTCAAAGAAGGGGCGCACACAGTGTCGGAACGCCTTATGTGATTCAAGTCCGCTTTCATATTCGGTTCGGACTGCCTCCATCTCAACGCTACCCGTTTGATGGACAATCTGGATCTGATCGGCAAATCCGGCTAAATGTGGCAGTGCAGCAACAACGGCTTCATTAATAGCACGAGCACCCTGACTCCCGCCCATCACAAAGATTGTTTTCCGATCTGGCAACAATCCGAATTTCCGATAAGTTTCCTCATGTCTCGGAAATGCCGCAATTGCTGGACGGATCGGATTTCCGGTCACCTCTATGTGCATAGCGTGTCGGAACGCGTTGCTCTCGCGAGTTGACTCCATAGCGAGATAGACAGCCTTTGCCCATCGTGCTAAGATTCCATTCGTTAAGCCAGCAGAAGCATTCTGTTCTTGGATAGCTATTGGGATCTTACGAAGGAGTGCCGCTAACAGCACCGGTCCTGAAACATATCCGCCTGTACCTATGACAACATCTGGTTTCAGTTCCTTCATATACCGCAATGATTGGAGGAGCCCACGCAAAACCTTCCAGATAACTGTGAACCATTGTAAAGTTAAACGGCGTGGAAAGCCTGCGACTGAGATCGGTAGAAAGCGAAAACCGTGCTGAGGAACCAGTGTGGCTTCCAATCTGTCTGCACCACCGATGAACACAATATCTACCGTGGTATCCATGCGCTGCAGTGCCTGCGCGATGCCGATCGCCGGATAAATATGACCCCCTGTCCCCCCGCCTGCCACAACCACCTTTTTGTATGTCTCTATCTGTTGAGCGGACGCTACGTCGCCACTGTTGGTCTCTGCTAAAGTTGTATTGTAACGCTTAGAAATAGCCATGATTAAGCCCACCAAAAGTTCCCATTGAGAAGCCATCTTAACAAAATAGGTTCATCGCGTATTAGTCTATCCGTTGATTGCTGCCTTTTGAAATATTAAGAAGGATACCAACGCTCACCAGACTGAGGACAATTGATGAGCCGCCGTAACTAATAAACGGCAATGTAATGCCTTTCGTCGGTAGCAAGCCTGTTACAACACCGATGTTAATAAACGCTTGTAAACTGATCAGTGTTGTGATGCCAGTGGCAAGCAAAGATCCAAACAAATCACTGGCTTGTCGGGCGATGTGGAACCCTCGCCATACAAATAGCATGAAAACAAGTGTTACGGTCACAGTCCCTATGAACCCGAATTCCTCTCCTAATACCGCAAAGATAAAATCGGTGTGTGGATACGGAAGACGTGATATTTTTTGAAGGCTACTATCAATGCCCATTCCGAGGAGTCCACCGCCTTCAAGAGCATCCAACGAACGCGTTAAGTGATAATTCGCTGCATCCGGTGACTTCAACATCGCAAGATAGTCCATGATCCGCTTTAACTTATAAGAATCCCGAATGACGATTAAACTGAGAAGACCACCGCCTGCACCAGCAAGCATCAATACATGCCATATACGCATGCCACCGATAAACAGTACGATACAGACGGTTAGTGCTAATAAAAATGCCGACCCAAAATCTGGTTGACTTACCACAAGACCGAAAGCGGCGGTTACAATTAAAATATTCGGAAGCACGCCATTAAAAAGACTTCTAATACGTTCGGGGTTGCGGCTTATGAAGTTCGCCACATGAATAACCAACGCTATTTTTGCAAATTCAACAGGTTGAAAGTTGATAGGCAATCCTATGTTGATCCAGCGTTTAAATCTGCCACCTTCTGCACCTTGTACACTCACACTTAAACTTGGCACGAAAACCAATAATAATCCGACAAAAGAGAGAATCAAAAGGTGGTTCGCGTACTTCGCATAGAACCTATAGGGTACATAGGAAGCCATGAACATACCCACTAAACCGATTGTACATGCGATGATGTGTATTTGCAAGTAACGGTAGCTATAGCCGTCATAGTGCCTTGAGGAAAGGAGATGGCTTGAGCTGTATACCATCAAAATACCTATAGCAATGAGGCAGAGGGTAAAAGCGATTAATCCTCTGTCCATTCGCCCAGAGTTTGCGCCAGATGGTGTTTCCGTTATCTGTTCCTGTTGATCTTCAGCAACAGAGTAGATGCGCGTGTTTGTCCACCAAGGCCCAGATTTTTTTCGTTTAGCCTTGAAATTTTGCTTGCTACGGGACGAGTTTTGGTAGTGGCGTAGCATCGTGGTGTTGTTCCTTCCTGCGTTACTTTCGATCCTTAAAAACCTAATTTGTTGACTTTTTAATGAAGCGGTTGAAGCGCGTCAACCGCTGCTTTAAAGTTAGCACCGCGTGCCTTATAGTCGGTGTACATGTCAAAACTTGCATTTGCAGGTGACAATAAGACGACATCTCCTGGTGACGCGAGTTTGTAGGCAACCTGTACCGCTTGTGCCATCGTTTTCGCTTTTATTATATCTGTTGTATCGGCAAGCGTTTTTTCAATCTGCTGGGTATACTCACCAAGCATCACAGCGGCTTTGACCCGGATCTGAACAATTTCGCGTAGCGGTGTGTAATCATTACCCTTGTCGTAGCCGCCCATTATCAGGACAATTTGAGAGTCTTTTATTGACTCAAGGGCTGCTTTAACAGCCGCCACATTTGTTGCCTTTGAATCATCTATGAATTCAACACCCGCCAAAGTTCTTACGGGTTCAAACGCATGCGATAAAGCAGGATGTGATCGGTCGAACTGTTGAAGAGCTTCTCGAATTTGTGTTTCTGACACACCAAAAATCAGTCCTACAGCAATAGCAGCGAGGCTGTTTTGTACGTTGTGCGCGCCTCGCAGTGGAATATCCACAATATCACATACCCTCTTACGCGTGCCGTTCCATTGCGAAAAAAGCCCCGAACCCTCTCTAAATACCCCTAAAAACGACGAATCTTCAGGAGTGCCTCTGTCTGTAAAATAGACCTTTTTCGCCGCAGTTGATGCCTCGAAATCCTTGACAGATGCATCTAAACTGTTGAGGATTATCCAGTCAGCACTCGTCTGATTATCAGAAATCTTCTGTTTTGCTGCTCGATACGCGGACATCGTTCTATGTCGGTCGAGGTGATCGCGCGATAGGTTAAGCACTACGCTAACCATCGGATGAAAAGTGACAGTACTTTCCAACTGAAAACTGCTCGCCTCAACAACAACAATATCTTCGCTTGTAAGTTTTTGGACCTCCGCTGCTAATGGAACACCAATGTTACCAGCAATACAGATGTTCGGGAACTTACTTCCTGCCTTTAGTATTGCCGCTGTCAGGAGTGTCGTCGTTGATTTGCCTTTTGTGCCAGTAATGGCAACGATTGGTGCTGGACATACGCTTGCGGCAACCTCTAATTCTCCAAGGATCGGGAGGCCATGCGCCCGTGCATCGCGAAGAATCGGAATGTTAAGAGGCACACCCGGTGAGACGACTATAAAATCTGCATCTGCGATGCATTCCGCCGGATGCCCATCGAAAAATTTTTGGTATAGATTACAAGTTTCGTCCGATTTGAGAAACTCATTGAGCGCAGCGATTTCCGCTGACAACGCTTCGGCAGAACGCGTATCTGTAACCGTGACAGCGGCACCGTATGAACGTAGTAATTTTGCAACGGCGATCCCGCTTCGGTTTAAACCAAAGACTGTTACACGTTTTCCCTGTAATTCCACCGATATCCCCCCAACGCACAGTTTGAAACCCTATCTACCGAAGTTTCAGCGTACTTAAGGCTATCAAGACTAAAATCAGTCCCACAATCCAAAATCTGATGACGACTTTCGATTCTTTCCAACCCGAAAGCAAGAAGTGATAGTGAATCGGCGACATTTTGAATACGCGTTTGCCAAATGTACGATACGACCAAACCTGGATAATAACTGACAACGTCTCGGCGACGAAAATGGCACCGACGACCACGAGTAGGAATTCTTGCTTTATAAGCACCGCGACCGTTCCAAGCGTCGCGCCGAGTGCCAGAGACCCTGTGTCACCCATAAAGACTTGCGCCGGATGACCGTTATACCATAAAAACCCTAAGCCAGCACCGACTAACGCTGCACAGAAAAGTGCCGTAGTTTCGCCGCCCACGGGTAGGTGGAAGATGTTCAGGTACGCCGCGATCTCGTTGTGGCTCGTCATGTACCCGACTATCCCTAAAGTGCCAGCAACGAACAGCGTACACCCAATCGCCAATCCGTCCATCCCGTCTGTAAGATTGACGGCATTAGAAGCCCCAACGATGACGAGCGTCGCGAAAGGGATAAATAGAATGCCCAAATCCGGCTGGGCATCTTTGAAAAACGGAAGGATTAGGGATGTCCGTGTTGCCGGATCGTCAGCTTGGGCGGGTCCCCAATGGTAGAGATAGCCCGCAATCGCCAACGCCCCCACCGTTTGCAGCGCGATTTTATGCCACCCCCGAAGTCCTAAGGATTGTTGTTTTACCAGTTTGCTATAATCATCGAGAAATCCGAGGCCACCGAACCAGAGTGTTGTTAATATCATCAAGTAGATATGGGGCTGGTCTAAACGCGACCAAAATACGACCGATATCAACACAGACACAATGATGAGGACTCCCCCCATTGTTGGTATACCGGCTTTGTTCTGATTTTCAGTATTCTGCTGAGCCTGTGCGACCTCCTCTTGAATATGTTCACCAATACGCAGCTGCTTCAACTTCCTTATCATAAAGGGGCCCAAAGCAAGGGAAATGAGGAGGGCTGTAGCTGTCGCATATATTGCGCGAAAACTAATATAGCGAAAGATGTTGAATGGCGAAAAGATTTCAACGAGATTCTCGTAGAGGAGATGGTAGAACATTTTTTTCCACAAGAAAAGCAGTAGCGATCTTATTACAATATTTTACGCTGTGCCCCCAAGTTTTTCACCTTTCTTCAATTTGGCAAGGCTCGCACCGGCTTGGCTTAGGAGATTGGTCGTATACGTATAGGTTAGCGCATTTTTCTGTGTATGCGCGGTCAATGCTAAATCGATGAGTTCCGATACAAGTTGCGAAAACTCAATGCCTTGGTGTGCCCACAAGTAATAACTATATGAACCGGGGATGGTATTAATTTCATTCACGTAAACATTTTGATCGGCATCTACGAGGAAATCAATACGCGCTACACCGGCACAATCTAAAACCTGAAAGGTACGTGTGGCAAGTTGTTGTATATGTAACGTTAATTTTTCCGAAATGGGTGCAGGAATTTTCCGATCCGCACCCGCCATCCCCGAAGAACTTTCCCCTTGATGGATATATTTATCATCAAAACTCAGCAAATTCGCCTGTGTTACGGGTTGTTCGCATACGGATACTGTCGGTTCATCTGTACCCATCACGGCACAATTGATTTCAACAGGGGGCTCAACCGCTTTCTCAACGAGTATCCTACGCGAGTAATGTTCGGCTCCCTCGACAGCACCGATAAACTCAGTCTGATTTTTGACATGGCTGACACCAATGCTTGAACCCCCCATCGCCGGTTTGACAAAGACAGGATAGGAGAGGGTTGTCTCTAAGTTTCCGATAATCTCGTCGCGTCCAGTTTCCCACTCACGGTGATCCCACCACAGATATGGAAGTATTGGCAGTTGATTTTCATTGAGAATCGCCTTCATCATGATTTTGTCCATACCGACAGCGGAACCGACAACACCAGCCCCAACGTAGGGCAAATTCATGAGTTCTAACAATCCTTGGAGTGTTCCATCTTCGCCATGCATGCCGTGGATTGATGGAAAAACGACATCTATCGGAAGAACAGTTCTTTTCCGAACTTTCTGACCGAGCCAATGGTTGGAACTCACAACGAATTTCGGCTCTGGATGGAATTCGACGGTAACTTTGTCGAAATTGGACGGATGTGGCAGTGTCCCGTCTGTAAAGGTGGATAAATCGCGAAGCGCATCACCGGTCAACCACTCGCCGTTTTTTGTGACGTAAATAGGAATGACGTGATAGTTTTCTTGTAAAGCGAGGCAGACCTGATGTGCGGTTACGATTGACACTTCGTGTTCAGGTGTGCATCCGCCAAATATGAGGGCTACATTGTGTGTTGACATTTTTTATGAGTTGTCAGATGTCAGTTATCAGTTGTCAGTTTGGTTTTTGATGGATAAACATCTTCGTGTAATCGTCGTTTCCAAATCGAAAAAACAACGGTTCCTAAAAGATGATCAATAATCAGAAGCCTCTTAACTGATAATTGACAACTATTCCTTATAGTTGTCGGGGAGGTCGTTCTCAAAAAGAACAACATCACCCGCCTGGACCTGTGTTGCTAAATGCTGTTTGACTTCTTCGAGGTTAAGAGCAACAATAATCTGCTGGCTCGGGTATTCAGCAGCCTTTAAGCCGTCTAAAATCGGTGTGGTGCGTGTAGGTCCGACTAAAATAACCAGATCACAGACATCGGCGGCTTGTTCTCCGAGTCGTCTATTTTCTTCGTATTCTCTTTCACCGAGCTCCACCATCCCCGGTGTCACCAAGACTTTTTTCCCTTCTCCAATTTCGTTAAGTGCTTCAAGTGCCGCTTTCGCTCCGACAGGATTGGAGTTGAAACTGTCATCAATGATAGTTACACCACCGGCACCGGCGGTTAATTGTAATCGATGTGGTACAGGTTCAACATTAGCGACTGCTTCCCGAATTTCTTCAAGTTCCATTCCACATTCCATAGCGACTGTCACAGCAGCGAGGATGTTGGAAACATTGTGTTTCCCTAAAAGTCGCGTTTGAATTTCGGTGTCAGTAATATCGAATTTCTCAGCATTCGCGTGGACGGTAAAGGCGAGTCCGTTATCAGTGTATCGAACATTCGTCGCGATCAGGTCGGCAGTATCGGCGACTGAAACCACAGGAGACGCTTCCGTAGCGTAGCGTCGGACGGGACTCCCTGTCTGTTCCCGTTTATCGGCAAGTCCGGCACAAATTTCGTTATCGCAATTGAAGACAGCAAGTCCATCTGCTGGTAACGATTCAATGAGTTCATATTTTCCTTTTGCAATGTTTTCTATGCTTTTGAACCGTTCTAAATGCTGCGGACCGACAGCCGTGAGGATACCGATTTGGGGAGACGCTAAATTGCACAATTCTCGAATGTCGCCGCGTTTATATGCACCCATTTCAACAATAAAGATTTCGTGTTCTGCAGTCAGGTCACCACGGATCACCTTACAGATCCCCATGGGTGTGTTGTAACTGTCAGGTGTCATTAAAGTATTAAATTTCTGGGATAAAATTTGATGCAAAATATACTTTGTACTCGTTTTGCCATAACTTCCAGTAATACCGATGACTCTCGGTTGAAGGGTCCTAATCCGTTTTCTCGCTGAAAAGAGGTATGCCCCATTTATTGTCCGTTCCAAAGGATAAATGAGAAGATTCGCAATCGTTAGGTTAATGACAGATACTTCACTAAAAAGGAAAATAGCAATCCGCCATGGACTCGTCTTTGCTATCAAAACGAGTGTTGTCGCGAGACCCACAAGCAGACAGATCGAAAGCCCGAACACCCGCTTTGCACGCGCCGTGTAGACAAGGGGTTTTTTCACCTCAACCTTTTTCCGTCTCGTGCTCAGATACACTTGGAACCCACCCCAAGCAACACACAGCATAGGGAAGAACCATGTGTCGTGATACTGTGGATAAAACGCTGTGAGAACCAGTAAACCACCAATAACGAGAATCTCTTTAACTTCAAAACAGTGCTTCAGATGCCGACGTATCCACTTGAGATATCTGCTGGTCTTATAACCGTCAAGTTGAAGTATATGGAGTCCACTTGTCGTTCTGGCGATAGCCCTTGCTAAACACGTTAACGTCGCGAAGTAGAAAAGTATTGTACTTATACTCTCCAAGGTCATAATTCCTTTTCCTTGTAGTGAAACTGTGTTTGTAATGTTTCCTATGCGTTTGCGATCTTCAAAAAACTGGCGACAATCCGGCAAAACTGTGGAAACTGATCAAGGTAAGAAAAGTGTCCTGCCTCCTTGAGAACGACCAACCCTGCGTCGGGTATCTCCTTTTCCATGATTTTTCCGAATGATACGGGTGTATCCTTATCGTTTTCACCCCAGATAAGCAGGGTGGATGCCGCTATCTGCGGTAATAGAGAACGCAGGTCTTGGTTTACGACCTTAACAAGCGTGGCTCGCATTTCCCCAGCCTCCTGATAGTCTTTGGAACCGGCGCGGGCAGCCATCGCGTTCGCAAGTCGTGCGCCAAATTTCCCACATCGACGGAGCAATTTACCAACTTTTGCCATACCGACTCGGAGATAGTATTTGGTCGTTCGCGGCGGTTTAATCCCGGCACTGTCAACAAGGATAAGTTTATCAACTTTTTCCGGGTGCTCCGCTGAAAGGATAATCGAAATCCGACCGCCAAAGGAGTGACCAATGAGATGTACCTTTGGGAGGCAAAATTTTTCCAAAAATGCTGTAACAAACTGCGCGTAGTCGAACGTGTCCCATGCTGTAGGTGGCATTTGACTTTTTCCGAATCCCGGCAAATCGAGGGCGTAGACTTTATGGGAGTGCGCAAGCCATTGAAAAACTGGTTGAAAACTTGCAGCCTCGCCGCCCCAACCGTGTAGCAGGAGAATAACATCGCCTTCCCCGGCAACCTGATATGAGATGTTGAGGTTGTTAATTTCCGTGCTTGGCATTATAAACATCGCGCTTGCCGAGCCTTTAGAGAGATTCCAAGATATCTGAAGCGACGACCCTGTCGTCAAAGGGAAATCTTTTGCCGTGAATTTCTTGGTAATCCTCATGACCCTTCCCCGCAATTACGACCACATCTCCAGATTTTGCTGTAGCGATTGCGTGATGGATAGCGTCTCGCCTCTCCGAAATACACACATATTTGGTGTCATGTGGTAAATTTGACACAATCTGTGCAATGATTGCATCAGGGTTTTCTGTTCGCGGATTGTCCGATGTGATGACGCTGTAATCCGCAATTTGGGCAGAAATATTCCCCATTTTGGGACGTTTTCCGTTATCTCGGTCACCACCGCACCCGAAAACGCAAATCAACTTCTGTCCAGTGATACGCTTTGCAGCAGTTAGCACATTCTCTAAACCGTCGGGCGTATGCGCGTAATCAACGATAACAGCAAAGTCTTGCCCCTTGTCAATGAGTTCAAACCGACCGGGGACCACCGTAGCGGCAAGCCCTTCTTGGATGGCTGATATCGGACAACGGTAACGGATCCCTACAGCGATAGCCGCGAGTGCGTTATAAAGGTTATATTCTCCGAGCAATCGCAACTTAACAGGGAACCGCCCTTCTGGCGTAACTGCTGTAAATGCCAACCGGTTGTGTGCAAACGCTATATCTTCGGCATGCAGGTCAGTTTTATTATCAAGTCCATACATCAACAGTCGTGAACGCAGGCATGTTTCCGAGATACGTTTTGACACAGGCGAGTCGCTATTCAAAACCGCAACCCCTTCTTCACTGAGTTGCTCAAATAGCATGAGTTTCGCCTTCAAGTATGCCTCCATCGTCTGATGGTAATCAAGATGGTCCTGAGTAAAATTGGTAAAGACAGCAGTATCAAAAGCAAGCCCTGCTAATCGCTGTAGTGCTAACCCTTGGGAGGAGGTTTCCATCGTAACGTATTCTACTTCGTCCTTAACGAATTGTTTGAAGAGGTCATGGAGAGCGAAAGCATCGGGAGTTGTAAGGGAAGCTGGGAGTGTTTTCACTTCGCCTTGAGTGTTCGTGTACTGATGTCCAACCGTCCCAATGAGTGCTGTTTTTCGTCCACTTGCCTTGAGGATCGTATGTATGAGATGTGCGGTTGATGTTTTACCGTTGGTGCCTGTGATACCGATGAGTTTGAGGTGTTTTGCAGGATTTCCGTGCCAATTAGCGGCGAGCAAGGACATCGCGCGTCGTCCGTTAGGGATCTGCACATAGGTGATAGGTGTTGTTGGTATTTCTAACGCGGTCACTGGCTTTTCTCCAATGACAGCTACTGCTCCCTTTTGAAGTGCATCCGCAACAAAGATATGGCTGTCCACACTAATACCTTGGTAGCAGACAAAGATATTACCTTGTTCAACCTCCCGATTGTCGCTAACAATACCGGTAATATCAATATCAACCGACCCAGTACTCGCAATAAGATTTAGTCCATGGAGCAGCTCACGAAGCTTCACAACCCGCCTCCTTCTGCGGTCAGGCGTTGCGTTGAGGTTTCCTCTGTTGCAACAGGTGCGAATTCAGGGGATCTCTGCTGTTGGGGTCCGAAAAACTCTGTCTGTTTCAAGTATTGCATCGTTTGGTCGGCAACTTTCTGGAAAAGTGGTCCAGCGATCTGCCCGCTGAAGCGTGCCCCTGTCGGTTCATCAAGCATAACGATTATTGACACCATCGGATTTTCCGCTGGTAGGAACCCCATGAAGGACATAATCTCTTTTCCTGCGTAACCTTTACCATCTGGTTCTGCTTTTTGAGCTGTGCCTGTCTTTCCTGCCACGCGATACCCTTCAACACGTGCGCGCCGACCACTACCGCCCTCAACAACGCCAACGAGTATATCTGTCATCTGTTTCGCGACTTGTGGGTGCAGGACTTGTCGAACTTTGATCGGGTAGATCTTTTTAATGACGCTCCCGTTACTGTCTCGGATTTCTCGTGTGATATGCGGATGGAGGAGCGTGCCACCATTCGCGATGACATTTAAAGCGTTGACCATCTGAAGTGGTGTCACCATAATTCCTTGTCCAAAGGGTACAGAACCGAGAGAGTGAGTATCCCAATGCTTGACTGCATAAAGGCTGCCACTGTGCTCATAGGGCAGGTCCACACCCGTCGGTTTACCAAACCCGTACATTTCAATATAATCGGCAAGGTTCTCACGTCCCAACTGTTTCACCACCTTAATCATGCCGATATTGCTGGATTTGTGAATCACTTGTTCCAGTGTCAGCACCCCTTTTGCTGAAACGTCCCGGATCACCCTACCGTTTGAGAGCCGATATCGACCATTCTCGCAGAAAACCGTTGATTCAGGGGTCATCACCCCTTCATTGAGTACAGCGGAAGACGGGACAATCTTAAAAATGGAACCCGGTTCATACGCAAACCAAACGCCGAAATTCCGTTTTGCTTCTTCACTACTGTCGGTATAGGCGTTCAAATTGTACGTCGGGTAACTCGCGAGAGCTAATATTTCAGCGGTTTGGGATGCCATAACAATCACTGTCCCCCGTGGCGCGTTCCACTGTTTGCAAGCTGCTGCCAATTCTTTTTCAGCAACATTTTGGATGTATTCGTCGAGTGTCAAAACAACGCTATACCCGTAATCATCGGTGGATTTCCCATGCGTTAGCAGCTTAATCGGTTCATTTCGGGCAGCGGCTGCACGCTGTGCAGCTTTAAGTTCCTTGCCGCTCAACAGGTAATTGTTGTAATGATACTCGATGCCTTCACCCATATTTTCATCGTTTATATGCCCGATGACTTGCGCTGCAAGTGTCCCCTTCGGATAGGTACGCTTTTGTTCAACTCTATGCTTTATACCACGGATGTCGCGCTCGATTGAACGGATCTCATCAAGCAATTCATAATCCAGATCCTTTTTGAGCCACACGAACCGTTTATCCTTACGGCGGAGTTGCGTGATCAATTCAGATTCAGCAACGCCCAAAACTGGTGATAGTCTTTCGGCAACTTTTATCGGATCTGTCTTCATATACTTCGGATCCGCATAAACAGAGAGGCTGTGACGACTCAAAGCTAAAATATTGCCATGCCGATCCAAAATTTTGCCTCGCTTTATTGTGGCTGTACGCGGAGAGTGCCAAGTGCGCTCAGCTATCTCTTGATGTTCTGTGTTATTGGAGATCTGCACTATGAACAGTTTACCAACCAGCAACAGAAATCCAACCTGTAGTACTATAAGTATGAAAACGAGGCGGCGGAC
>CAZQIP010000123.1:0-13271 GCA_964593655.1 uncultured bacterium
TTCCAGTCGTGATGCGATTTGGCGACACTCTCAGGATTGGCCCGACTCCGCGCGACGAAACCCGGAACGGATGCGCGACCTGTCGGTAAACCGATTTGACTGTAGCGCGTATCAACGCTCCATCGGACAGTATCAGAGCAGTTCGGAAGTCCGCGATGAACAACCCGCTCACTCGTTAGCAAAACATCACCTCCATCCAATTCAGCAGTGACGATGTCGCCAGGGGGCAATTCCGCATCGCTGATACCTCTTCCACCAGTATGCCCAGGTGTCGGATCTTGGTAATTGTGACCAATCAGATTAAAGCGGTGCGAACCTCGGATGACCTGCATGCACCCATTTTCTTCAGTCGCTTGAATAAGCGGAAGCCAGACGTTCACAACCAATGTCTCGCCTGCTTCTTCCGGTATGAGATATGCCAAATCCTGATGCCACGGGATGACCGTAATATCTTGATTGGGTAGTTTGGCGCGATAATTAAACTGTGGATGCGCTAAAATCTCCTCGCCGATGAGGGATGCGACAACATCAAGGAGCGTAGGTGCGGTTCGGAGTGTGAACATCCCGGCGGTCCGAATCTTCTGGTCGCGGAAAAAGTTGCTCCAAATCCAGTTCGGATCGGAACAGGCACTTGATACCATGCCGAGTCTCATTTCAAAAGGTGCGTCGTCATAAGTATCCGATGGGTCAAGGATTCCATGTTTGACTGCTGCTTGAGTGCCATCATCAACCCGTTGTGCCAATTCATCAATCAACGGTTGAAGTGCCGCATTCGGCAGTACGTTCCGGACAAATAGAAAACCGTCTTCGTGAAATTGCTGCTTCTGTTGTGCGGTGAGTTCGCCTTGATTGTGTTGTATAGACATTGTCGTTCTCCGTTTTGAAGTTATGAAACAGGTTGAATGGCGACAGCACTGCCGATTTCACTGGATTTCATCGATGCATCAAGCATTTGCATCAGCATCACCGCCTGCGAACCGGGATTGAGGGGTTCGTCTTCCTCCCGAATCGCTCGGATGAATTCTTGTGCCTGAAGCGTTATATCATCTGCCTTTTGGGGTGCTGGTTTCATCGGCTTGACCTTAACGCCGTCCGGTGTTCCAACGAGTATTTTTCCGTTTTCCAGCCCTGCTTTTGTGCCGTAGAGGTGGAATTCCTGAACCTCACTTTTGACGAGATCGCTCCCTTTTGCTGGCGCGTGTCGGTTTGTAGTATTCAGCGAAAATGCGACTGCGAAGTGTAGGGTACATCCATTCTCAAACCGCACGAACCCGCACGCGGCATCGTCTGCGGTATAGGTTTGTTCAGGTGGTGCGAGATGGGCGAAGTTGCAATATAATCCAGCCATCGCCTCTGTCGGACGCGGACAGCCCATCATAAACCAGACATTGTCAATGGCATGGATACCGAGATCAAGTAGCACACCACCCCCTTTTGCTTTATCGTGTCGCCATCCGCGTGCGGAACACCACCGGGTCCGTATCCACCGCGTTTCGGCGTAGTATACGTCACCGAGTTCACCGGCTTGCACCAGTCTCCGTCCTTCCATCAACTGTGCTGTGAACCGAGATTGCCGAACAAACATATAGACCAATCCCTTGCTTTCGGCAAGTTGTGTGACGGGTATCAACTCTGCTGCATCGTTTGAGGGCGGTTTTTCGCAGAGTACATGCATCCCGCGCTCCACTGCCTCCAGTGAGACGGGCGCGTGCATCCACGTCGGCAGTCCAATGCAGACCGCGTCTAAATCACATGCGTCGAACATCTGTCGATAATCGTCGAAAAGGCGGACCCCTTTAATATCGCCGAGTACTCTTTTTCTGCGTGCTG
This sequence comes from uncultured bacterium, assembly GCA_964593655.1. GTDB lineage: Bacteria > Poribacteria > WGA-4E > WGA-4E > WGA-3G > WGA-3G. Next base: position 1,831 of record CAZQIP010000123.1, read on the forward strand.
GGTCTAAGTCTGCCAAAGCGACGAGTTTCACATTCGGTTCTCCATTGAGAATGACAGTTGTGCTACTGATCGTTCCGCCGACACCAATGATTCCGACTCTGATAGGATTTTTCATCTATACGCTCCATTCTATAAATCTTGTACAAACAAGAAAAAACGAAAACTGAATGGCTCTAAATTTAAAAGGGTTGACATATTTACTCTCTTCTTATAGAGTATAGGCAGGTATGAATTAGAATGCGATCAAATTCCGATTCTCAACTACAATCGGATATTTGTCGACTATCAGTCCTATCCGAGGACTGCTTTTAGGTTCCCATATTACCAAAACACATTCCAGAAGGAGGACAACTCACATGTATCGTCACCTGTTCTTACCTATCCTCATGTTACTACTATTAACAAGCACTGCTATGGCTAAAGGCGAAAAACTGGTACTCGTTGGGTCGGGTGCCCCGGATCCGAAAGACGATCTCCTTATAGAATACCTTGAAGAGTGGGGATACGTCGTTGAACCGCATGAGCACTTAGCGAAGCACCCCGTCAATCTTGCAGGTATAGATTTGGTCTTCATCTCAGAATCAACGTCGAGTGCCAACATTCTGGACGCTTACAAAAATTCGGCTGTCCCGGTCGTCAATGCAGAAACCTGGACTTATGACGACATGGGATTTGCTGCGGACGGCACGTTCAACTCCGATGCAGGCGATAAACTAACTATCGTTGACACAGAACATCCGATAACCGAAGGATTTAAGGGCGACATCACGGTCAGCAAACCTGCGGCACAATTGATGACGTGTAGCGGCTTTGAAGGCGATATTGATATATTAGCCGTTCGCGCCGATAACGACGATCTCGTCGCTATTTCCGTCTATGAGAAGGGCGCGAAAACGATGAAAGGCACGACGAAAGCAATACACGTGAACATCTGGCCCCACTCCACTGCTTGGGCACAGGTAACAGAGGAGGGGTGGGAACTCGTTCATCGCTCAATCCTCTACGGTTTAGGTCAGATTCCGTTTGATGTCAATCCACAAGAGAAACTCGCTGTTACTTGGGGACAGATCAAAACAGCACGTTGATCGCGAGCACAGCTCGCTCCTACAACAAGAGGCGTGTGGATCTGAGAATTGATATTGTGAAATAAACATTTCTGACCCATCACTTCAAGCATGACAAAACACTCGCCTAATCTGATAACAGTGAAGCGGATCCAGCGTCCAGAAACACTGTGCAGTCTGGGTGCGTTTGTAAAATCGAGGCAGGGTGCATCGGCGTTATTTTGCCGTGTAAGCAGTTCCGTACCGCCTCCGCCTTTCGTTCATCTGGCACCGTACAGATGATTGTCTGTGCCTTCATAATCTGCCGGATAGACATCGAAATCGCTTGGCTCGGCACTTCATCAAGTCCTGTGAACCACCCTTCACCTACCTGTTGAAGGCGACACGCCTCATCTAATTCGACGAGGATGTACGGATCCTTTGTCTCAAAATCTGCTGGTGGATCGTTGAAGGCGAGGTGTCCATTCTCGCCGATGCCGACAAACGCCACGTCAATTTGATGTTGCGCGATGATGCGATTGAGCCGATCACATTCGGCTTGCGGTTCACCCGCTTCGCCATCAAGAAAATGCACCGTTCCGGGTTGGACAATATCCACAAGGCGTTCCCGCAGGTATTTGCGAAAACTGGCAGGATGCGTCTCAGGAATGCCGATGTATTCATCAAGATGGAACATCGTCGTGCTGTCCCAGTCAATTGTTTTATCTGCGGTCAGTGCTGTGAGAAAGTCAAATTGTGACGCGCCTGTCGCGACGATGAAACTGGCATGTCCGTTGGCATCAATTGCCTCGCGCAGTTTTCTGCTGGCGACGTGTGCTGCTGCTTCGCTTGTTTCTTGTTTGGTGGTCGCTTTAAAAATATTCATCCGTTTAAAATTTTCGTAAAATCCCTTTTCCAACTCGGTGAAAGCGCTGGTAGTTTTCTGGCTCGTGCGATCTTCTCGTGGTTGTCTCTATCAAAATAGCGGAGGTTGACGATCTCTGTGACACTCATCGATTCCGGTGCGACCTCACCGCGTGCGATTGCATCGCCAGCAGTGATTTCGCCTTCCTCAAGCACTCGGAAATAGAATCCGACGCGCCGGCTCTCTAAGAACTGTTTCGGAAATTCCGGCAATCCCATTTTATATGCCAGTTTGAAGCAAGGGACGCGCGGTTGCGTAATCTGTAATTTTACGGTCGCGCCTATTTGAAAAACATCGCCGATGTGAACTGCTTCCTCCAGCAGTCCTTCAACGGTGAGATTTTCGCCGAATTGCCCATAACGCAAGTCGTCTCTCCCCAATTCTTGCTGCCAATAGGCATAATGCTCAAATGGATACCCGTAGATGGCTTTATAGGTGCCGCCATGTACCCGCAGATCGCCTTGCCCATCGCCATCAATATTCTTTTCCCTGAGCATGACGGTGCCGGATACCGGTTCTTTGAAGATGCCGGTTCGGATAGTCTTTCCGCCGTATTGAATCGGCTTCGGTTTTGAAACGTTTACAGATAAGAGTTTCATGATGCCTTTCAGTATACCTATTTTTTACTTTTCTGTCAAGGAAAGCTTTATCTTGACGCCAGCACTGCAAGAGCGTATACTAAAACGCAATAGAAAGGTCTGATCTATGAAATACGGAATATGGATCCTGTGTTTAGTTATCGTCGTAGGGTGTGAGACAGGGCCCGACGCGGTGAAGACACTCGAAAAGTTACGAACTGCTGATGGGGACATTTGGCGTGAAGCGGGGTACGATCTTGCCTTGATGGAGGACAACACGGTTCCTTTTCTGATCCAAACGCTTACAAACGAAAGCCGGGAGGCGCGCTGGCACGCCTGCTATTTCTTGAAAAATTCCTACCCTGATGCCCGTGCCTTGCCTACACTCACAAAAGTATTTCTACAGGATACCGATGAACACGTCTGCAGGACAGCAGCAGGCGCAATCGCCGAGATTGATACCGCGTACGCGCGAACCTTAATGGTTCAGGCCATGGATGCTGAATCGAATGAGATAACTCAGAACATCGCCGTTGAAGTGCTGAGCCGGCTCCGAGATGAGCGTGTTATTCCGATGCTTGTGACCCGCTTGGGGGTCCCGGAAACCCGAATGGATGCTGCGTTCGCGTTAGGTGCCTTCAAAGATAAACGCGCAATCCCCATTCTTCTCAATATTTTAGATGACAACGCACTTGATAGCTTTTTTCGGGAGAGGGCGGTGGCAGCACTCGCCGGCATTGGCGATCCACAGACGCTTCCGATCTTAGTGAATCTGATTGACTCAAGGTTTGCAGGTAACGTGGTCATGGAACTTCCACAGTTTGGTGCCTCGGTTGTACCACTATTATTGGAAAAGTTCGATCGGAATACATCGCCCGAAATTCGCGACAGAATTGCGAGCGTCTTACGGAACATTCACGCGCCTGAACTCGCCCCGCTCTATGAACAGATTTATCTTGAAACCGATGCATACGAGCTTCAAAATGCGATCTCGGACGCATTGCAAAATATGGGAGCAGCAGGGTTTAAATCTCTCGTGAAAGTCGCGAAACAGAAAACAGGTCATAGGGCGTTGCGCGCTTTATCAACCTATAATAGCGAAGCGGCTGTTGATGCAGTCGCAAGGCTTGCATTAGATGAATCATATCCTATACGCCTGATAGCCATTGAAACCCTCAGAGGGTTTGGACGGTTGTGGGCGGCACAGATAGCTACATATCTACCGCGATTACTCGCCGACGAAGATCCGATGGTCCAACTCAACACGCTGAATCTCATCAAGCAGCTGAAGATTGTTGAGATGCGTCCGGCTTTGCAAAAACTCACAGCCGCTATGAATCCGAATATCGCGAATGCTGCACACACTGTTTTGGCTATCTTGTCAGGAGCGGCACCGCTAAAGTTGGAAATTGAAACCGAGCAACCGCGTTATGATTACGGTGAACGTATCGCTTTGTCCTACCGCATCACGAACATCGGCACCCGCACAATTAAGATTTCGCCAGGCCCCGATATTCTTTTTTTAGCGCGAGTGGAGATTCGGCAGCCGGATGGCACTTTGGTGCTTTTTAGAGGTCCCCAAGCGAGTCCTGCCCCGCCAAGAGCGGCAGATTACCATACCTTAAAGGCCGGTAGCACCTTAACACAAACTGTTTCCCTTTCTACATTTCATTGGTTAGACCAGGTGGGACGTTACACGATTCAACCGCGTATACACATTTGGGCAGATGGGCTTAGATTTGGCTTCATGGCATGGACAGGAATCCTCACAGCACCCGAAGTACATTTTGATATCGAGCCTCCCACGGCAGACGAAGTGAACAGGATGCTTGCACTTATGGAGATCGAACTTGAGACAGAACCACATCGCATGGAGACAATCAGAACCTTACATCAATTTGGAGCATTGAGACTGCCAAAAGCGATCCCACTGCTCAAAAAACTTGCATTGGATTCCGAGAGAAACCCTATGCTCCGTGATCGGGCTTTAAATGCGTTAGCAAAGTTCACAGCACCCAACTTGACCCCGTTCTGGATTCAAATGTTAAATAGATCGCATGTAGCACAGACACTTGCGATGAAGGCATTGCGTGCGAACGGAGATGCCCGGGCACTTGCGCCGCTGCGACGTATCGCTTTCCGAGAAGGCTCCGATACAGCTGCACTCGCCCTCCAGCAGCTCGGAGATGACAGCGCGGTGGAATGGCTCACGGCACTTGCACAGCGAAAACTTCGACACTGGGATGCGAAGGAACGCGAGAGAGGTGCGGTAACGCTAAGTAGACTACAGCCTTCAAGGACGCAGATTCAGCGGCGGAACGTTTTGACCGAGCCTTGGTTTTACGTCAACAATTATGCCCCGCGCCTCGTGTCAGATTGGAAGGTTATCGCGGACAAAGCGGCGACCCGTACGGGTTTGAAAACGTTACTGTCCCACGCACACCCGATGATCCAACGTGCTGCCGCTTATGAACTCACATACCTTGGGGACGTATCAGGCATCTATTTGATCGCACCGGATTTGCATGCCAATAATGTTCAAACCCGTATGGAGGCAAGAGAAGCACATCTCAGAGTCAACGCCGAATAAAATAAAATTCAGATTTTTTTCCACTATGCAACCTTTCGCATTTTAAATCGCGTCATTAATAGTAACAGCAGTCAAGTGGCATTAAAAAGTTTTGTATGTTTTAATTTTACACTCGCTTTCGGAAAAACAAACCGTCGCGAAAGTTATGAAAGGAAACACAGCATGTTGAAAAAAATTGGATTTGTCTCGATCTCTTTATTCATTCTCGGCTTCAGCGCGACCTTGATGGGAAATGAATGGGCGAATCGCTACTTTCCCGATACAGTCGGCAGTTACTGGACCTACGTAGACCAAGACGGCAACGAACTCACACGCTACGCCGTAGAACCAGAAGAAGTTGATGGTGAAACTTACCGGGCATTCAGTTACGAACCGACCATAGACAATTGGGCGGATTTTGCGTATTATGCTCAGCCCTATTTTTACCGAACCAGTAACGAATGGGTGGCGTTTTTCGCTGGTACCGAGATAGAAAATGCGTTCAAGGCAGTCAAGGCAGAAGAGATGGAAAAAATTATTTTATTCTCGCGTGAACAAATTCTGCAGGAGGCTCCTGAAGGACTCAACATTAATCTTGATATAGATTACGATGTTGAGGTAGAATCGCAAGACTACTTTTATCTACTACCGACACCTGCTTCCTTCAATGAAGAATGGACTGCGCTTGAATTAGATATTATAGTGAGTATGACAGTGGATCTCGGTATGCCTGAAATACCGGGAGGCTCAGAGCAGACCGTTAAATCCTATACATCTCTCGTAGAGACTGGAAACGTCACGGATACAGAGACTGTTGAAACCGCTGCTGGCACCTTCGAGGACTGTTTGAGAATTGAATACCGAACAGATGCATCAACAAAGGTAGTTGCGCCTGAAGCTGCTGCCGCATTAGGCGGTATAGAGCCTGAAATTCAAGAGGAAAAAGATGTGTCCTTAACAGTGCTTTGGTTAGCACCGAATGTTGGCATCGTCAAATGTGTCCATAAGCGTCAATTGTCCGAAGTGGAGAAAGAATTGGGCTTGGAGCCGCCTGAAGAGAAAACGCTTGAATTAACGCGATACGAAATCATACCTTTGGTTTCTCAGGTTGAAGAATAGTTCTCAGAATCAAGGCGGAGGCACTCTGGTGAAACAATTAACCGACCCTGAAAAACGGGAGATTGAGACAAAAATTAAAGACGAGCAAGAGCGGCAACAAACGCTTCGCGAAAAGTATCCGAATCCACCTGAAAATTCAAAAGAAGTGCCAGCGATAACCGGATTTGTGTCAAGCAATCTCTGGAAATACGGTTTTCTCTCGATCATTCTTTGTCTTCTTGCCTTCAATGTGTTTATCTTTTTCAGGTGGCGGAATTTTGATTATGATAGTTTTCTGAATCCTGTGGTAACTTTAATGTTACTCTTCAACCACATTGCCTATTATCTCACGACCAAAGGGTGGAAAAGCATTGTGATGAAAACGGTTGCCTGGGTTTGGATCGTATTAGGATTCGCTTACTTCTTTTGGGTACTTGGGTAGAATTCTGTTAGTTTCGTGAATTTTGCTGTTGCAATTTATTGCACATGCTTAGTTCACACGGGAGAAATTTCAATGAAAAACGAAGATGCACAACTTATTAATCGCTTCTTGACAGGCGACGAGAGTGCTTTCACCACATTGGTAAAGAAACACCAGAAGCGGGTTCACGCACTCGCTTGGCGGAAAGTTGGCGATTTCCACACTGCAGAGGAACTGACACAGGACACATTCCTCAAGGTCTACCAAAAGCTCGGTACATTGAAGAATCCGAATCAGTTTGCCGGATGGCTCTATGTGATCACCGATCGGGTTTGCACTGCTTGGTACCGAAAACAGAAGCCACAAATGGAATCGTTGGAAACCATAAGCGAAGAGGAAATCGATGGATTAGCCTACCGTTCCTACGAAGATGAACAACGCGAGGATGCTTCTGTTGAATATCGCCGGGGATACATCAAAAATCTCCTTGAACAACTACCGGAGAGTGAACGCACGGTTGTGACACTCCATTATCTTGGCGAAATGACGTGTAAGGCGATTGGTGAGTTCTTAGGTGTGTCTGCGAATACCGTTAAGAGTCGTCTTCAACGCGCCCGGAACCGTTTGAAGGAGCAAGAAAATATGATTCGCGAAACGCTTGGCAGCGTGCAACTACCAGCCAACTTCACAGAGAACATTATGCGACAAGCTGCAGAGATAAAACCGGTAGCACCGACGAGCAGCAAACCGTTAGTGCCGTGGGCAGTCTCTGCTGCAACAGCGATTTTTCTCTTTCTAATAATGGGTGTGGGTTCCGAATACCTCGCCCGTTTTCAGAACCCTTACAACGTAAACGCCCAATCGGAAACCACTATTGAAATCATTGACGCACCGATTGTGCTTGATACACAGGCAAAACGGGATTTACGAAACCAAGCGGGCCGTTTTGAAACCGATGATAAGCGCAGTGGTATTGGACCGCAAGCCTCAGAACCTTTTGTGCTGGCTGCGGCTACGGAGGTAGCGGATGAAAAAAGTACGTCAACAAAACAGCATTGGAGACAAGCGATCGGTCCAGAAGGCGTTTCTATCTTAGGCTTCTTCGCAAGTGCTAAAGGCGATGTCTACGCCGCCTCACCGATCGGTATCTACAGACTGACACCAGACAAGGAGACATGGACACTCGTCAATGCGAGTGTAACGAATGGACAGCTCTATCCGATGCCGATGGCAGAACGCGGTGATAGGCTTTATATTGTCTCTGTTAAAGAGGTGCTGTCTTCAACAGATCGTGGCAAGACGTGGCATGCGCTCGGTAGTCGTCCAGAAGGCAAAGCGAAAGGGTTGATCATAACGGACGAAGCGTTCTACCTGGTTACTGACAAAAAAGGTGTTTTTCGATCTACGGATGCCGGTAAACAGTGGACAGCCTTCAACGACGGCTTTAAGTTTGACGCGGAAGCATCAGCCCCCAAAATTACCACGGTTACATCTATTGGCAATACCGTGTTTGTGCTTACGGGCTTAGAACTCTACCGGCTTCATTCGGACAGATGGGAAGAATTGCCGATAGAGCCTCCGAATACCTTCGACTCCTTTGACTCTTTGGCAGTCTCTGGGAACGATCTTTATGTGGCAGCTTGCCACGATTATTCACGGATGAAGATAAAGCCATCCGAACTCAAGATAGATGATGCCGAAGTCAAGGCGCACTTAGCATCACTCACAAGCGGCAAAACCCGTTGGACGCTTTTCCATTCAACCGATCTGGGCAATTCATGGGTTGAGATCACACCCCAAAACGCACCTTTCGCTATGCGGCAAGCGATAGACATCAAACTCATCGCTGCGGATGAGACGCTTTTAGTAGCGGGTGGTCGCCATGGAATGCGTTCAAGGGATGATGGACAAACATGGGCGCGCCTCGGAGAAATTCCGTATACCCCCAGTTACACTCCGGCTGCAGGAATTAACGACAATACCTTTTATGCAGGTAAATATGAAGTCTATCGGACGACCGATGGCGGCGAATCGTGGCACCCGTTTATGAGAGGAATGATAGGCACCGGCATGCGGAATTTAGTCGCGTTCAAAAACGCGCTCTATGTGCATAACGACCGGAAAATTGTTAAATCCACCGACGGTGGCGAGACGTGGACTTCTGTTAACTTCAGAGCCGGTTGGAATTCGCCTCGCGATCCTGATTTTCCTAATCAGAGGTTAGTTGTCGCTGACGATGTTCCTTACGGGGTTTTCCTTGAAAAAAGCAAGAGAGGCATTTTCGGTTCCGCTACAATAAGAAAAAGTAAATTGCGCATTTTCCAGTTGTCCGCTGATGGCAATACGCTAATCCCGGTCAAAGGTCTTCCATCCCTCGAATTTGATGATGAGCTTCACTCAAAGGATCTATTAGCAGATGAGGTGACACTCGGCGAGCTTGCAGTTAGTGATAAAACGTTCTATATTGAGTACAGGCGGGAACTTTTTAAATGCAAACCGGGCACATGGAAATGGGTCAGGACAGGACTCATAGATGCTGGCAAACAACCTCACAACAGTCGTAAGGGGGTCAAATTGGCTGTTTCGGGGAAAACTATCTACGTCGGTACGCGAGACAGTAAACTCTTTCAATCATTTGATGAGGGAACCACTTGGAAAGACGTTACGCCAAACCTGCCGCTTCAATTTAAACGTTTCAAAGAGATACTCTTTGTAGGTTCAGCGGTTTACGTTTCGACGAACAAAGGGGTCCTAACTTCACAAAACGGGGAACACTGGCGTGTGCTGACTGACACTGAAGGCGAGCGTCTTATTGTTACGAGTCTTGCTGTTGATGACACTACAGTTTACGGGGTGTGCAACGCTGGTGCCTATCGTTTGGATAACCGTGGTAACTGGAAGCAGGTCTCTCCAGAAGTTCCTGATAGCATCCGAGAACTTGTTTTCGCCAATGACAAACTTTACATTATTACCAACAAGCGCGGGATGTTTCACGTCTCGCTTGGAAACGAAAAGGGTTAATGCTACGCGGCATTATCCTGAGGAGAAAAATGAGAAAGAAATTTTTACCCTTATCCTTCATTATAGTGTTGGCATTTTTGACAGTATGCTTTCGTAACGCAGCGTCCGATCAGGCAGTAGAAACGCCTTCAGCTACTGTTTCGAGCGACAGTGTGCTACATCTAATTCCAGAAAAAACGTTGGGCATTATCTATTGTCCCAACGCGATTGAATTGGATAATAAAATTAACACACTGTTCACAGACCTGTCACCGCAATCAGGATCACCAGAAATTCTTGCACAAATGTTAGCGAGTGCCCTCGGGGCGAATTTTGAGAGTTTAGCCGATTTTGAAGCCATCGGATTGGATTTGAACCGAGATTTCGCAATCTTCTTTACCCGTTTGAAACCGCTGCAGCTTTCCGCAGTTATCCATTTAAAGGACACCGAAACGGTTAAGCAGGTGATTGAAACGGAAACCGGCGGCAGCGCACCAACAGCCTATAAAAACGCTGCCTACTGGAGCGAAAATGGTGATGGCAACAGTTTTGCTATCTTAGACGACATTCTCGTTTTCTCACAGCAGCGCGCAGTCTGTGAAAATGTTATTGATACCCATAATGGAACGATACAAGCTATCACAGAGAACCCAGCCTATCAATCTTTCCTTACTGATATGTTTGAAGGCGTGGATCAGTTAGGTGTCTGCTTCGATCTTGAAGCTACTACCACTGCTTTTGGCGATTCGCTTGAGGAAGGGTTGAAATCAATGACCGATAGTCTGAAAAATAATTCAGGAACGGTGGGTTTAGTAATTGGAGACCTCTTTGAAGAGATACTCAGAGACAGGACAGCGTTTATTAAGCAGCTGCAATCAGTCAACGCACGACTGCAAATGGAAGGAACCGATGTGCAAATCACACCCTCCCTCGCATTCAAAACGGATAGTGAATTTGTGAACGCTATTCAAGCGGTATCTGATGAATTAACACACCTCGAGGAGCTGCCAAACCGTGCCACTATGAATGCTGCCTTTCAAGGGAGTTCAAAATTGCAAACTGAGATGAGCACATCTTGGTTAGATTTTACGCCAAAACGCATTCGAGATAAACAAGAAAAGCGAGACCGACTCCTCGAACAGGTGAAGGATTTTTATGAATCTCTGGCGGACCGATGGAGTGTCTCTGCGAGCTTTGGGGATGGAACTTTAGCTAATTTTCTGTTTATCTATGACCTGAAAGATGAACAGCAAGCGAAAATCTATATGGACGAAGTGTTTCTGGAAAAACTCAATTACAAAGATGCTTCCGCAGGTCCATCTACAATGCACAACGGGGTTGAGATTAAAAGCTACATTTTTCCGAATCCGAATGAGGTTTTTGACGTAACATCATCTGATCCGTTTGACCAGATGCCACCAGAATGGCACTGGTATTACGCGTTTAACGAAGGGCGGCTCTTTTTCGCAACAGGGACCCATCCACAATTGATTCAAGCATCCCTTGATAGGAGCACCGGAAATGATGAGAAATTTTCCGAACACCCGAGTTATCAAAAACTCACGGGTAAATTAGGGACTGACAATAACGTTCTTCTGGCAATTTCTCCAATTACCGCGTTTAAAAGTATCTTGCCAGTGGTAGAACAAAGCGATCCAAATAGTGCAGCTATGATACAAATGTTTTCTGGTGCGTTCATGAGTTTACCAGAGAACTATAGTATCGGCTTCTCTGCTAAAGCGCGGGACAACAGCATTGATGCGAAACTGCTTCTCACCCTCGGTGATTTCAAGCCGCTCTTTCAAGC
>CAZQIP010000124.1:0-12506 GCA_964593655.1 uncultured bacterium
TGTGGTTGTTGTTCTTAATGTTCATACTTTAAAATATACCACAAAGATTAGATTTTTTCAAGTCACTTAGCAAAAAATAATAGATTTGGGATATATCAAGTCATTGGTTCCGTGCCTACATCCCAAATCTAAAGAATTGGGATGTAGGCACGGAAGATTTGGTAAAGTCTACAATTGCTTAGACACAAAAGATTGATGGGGTTTCAAACCCCGCCACCGAAGGAGAGTGTTTGAAGAATTACCGTTTACCAAATGTCCGCATATTTCGGACTTTACTATATAAGGATACCATCAAAACGAAATTACATCACAAACTTTTTTAGGGTTTTTGGGGAAACTGAATGTTCCCGCGCATGGCTTCAAGGCGACTGATGATAACTGCAACATGTCCGTTCAATCGACTTTGCCGTGCTATATATGGAAATTCCTCACGGAAAGTCTGCCACAGCTGCCCACCGCGACTTTTGGCAACGAGACAGCTCAGCAGCACAAGATCATCGCCATAAATATCGTGTGTTGAGAGTGCTGCTTGTAGCGCCTTATCGTTCCTTCCAGACGGTTTAAGCAAGCCTTCAGCGATCAGACGCGCTGTTTTCATGTTTATATAAGCGTTTTTATCCATTTTCATCAACAGCGACTTCGCCAGGTCTGCATTCCCTTGACGCGCCAGTACAGCATACAATGTGCTAAGATAAGCGGACAAGTTATCTTGCAGCTTCGGCTGTTTGATCGTGGTTACCTTCGAGAGCACACGTTCAGAGAGTGCTGTCAGTTCCGCATCGGTTGGAACTGCTTCGGCTGCCGTGCGAATACACCAAGCAGAACGGACGGCAATATACTGGTTGCCTCCGGTGATGATTGCTTCAAGTAGCGGATCTTCCCAAGCCTTTTGGAGCGTCGTGAGGGCTTCTTCGTTAACTTTACCATCAATCGCGCTTGCCAAAAGTCTCCAAGACGGTACGACCAAAGACTTTCTTAAAAATTCCGGTTCCACAGAAGCTCTCTCTACTGCGGAGAGGATGCCGGTTGCTTGCGGGCTTGCCTCTGCCTGCAACGCCTCAACGGTTGGACCTCTATCAACACTATACTGTGCGGTTGGCGCAGAAGAGGTTATAGGGGGCGCCCTACGTTTTACCATTTGCCTCCGGCTGGAACCGGCAACCATTGCGCTCTGATTATAGAATCCTCGGTAATCGGTGCCTTCCGGCAAAGGAACAGGGACCACAACCTGCCGAGGGGCTTTCGCTTCTTGATTTATCGGTTGCATATCATTCTCGTCTACAGCGACGAAACTCGTGTATTGCGTCATCAACCGGTGGGTGAGCGCAATGTTCGTGATTTCCTCAATAATTTCCGGCGCATCAGCAGCATGTAACTGCGCAGAAATGTCTTCGATTTTCTTGCGCGCCCACACTTTTGACAGAACATCGTGTGCCGGTTGTGTGTCGGGCAGCGTCACATGTAACTTATATTTCAGCGGTTTCCCCTCTGCGCTACCGGCGAATTCAATTTTCTGACTGCCACGGGCACCATAGCGTCCAAACATAAGGACGGGACGACCCGCCCAAAGCTCAGGTATCCGCCGCGGATAGGTCTCATAGACAGAGAGTCCGTTCCAATCAATCTGGATTTTGGCAAGTTGTGCGCGATGGATACGCTCGGCGATCTGCGCGACGAGTGGGCCGGGGTCGGTGTTAAGTTCGATCACGTCCGCCAAACCGCCGCCGTGTTTTGCCACACCGTCAATCAGATAGCGGTTCGGCGATGAACCAATGCCGATAGCCGAGAAACGGATCTGATCCCCGGCGCGTCTGTCAATCTCAGCGATAATTTCCGCTTCGTTACCGATATAGCCATCGGTGAGCATGACAACAATCCGGACCCGTTCCGGGTCAACAGGTTCGTTGAGCACCAACTTAATAGCGTTGAGCATCTCCGTCCCGCCGCCGCCCCGCATCTGTTGTGTGAAATTAAGGGCGTGTTCAATATTTGCTTGCGTCGCTGGCACCGATTTTTCAAACAGTTTATCTGCGCGATTTGAAAAGGTGATCACCTGCACGGTATCCTTCGGTTTGGTAAGTCGGAGGAAATGGTGCATCGTCTCTTTCACTTTTTGGGTCGGTTCGCCGCGCATTGAGCCTGAAACGTCAACGAGAAAGACAATTTCGCGAGGCGGTGCTTCGACAAGTTCGGCATCAAGTTTAGGCTGGATCATGAGCATGAAGTAGCCTTGCTCGGGGCCCTTGGAATGCGCTAAAACTGCCAGCTCCGGCTTTTCGCCGACAACGGCGTATTTCATCACAAAATCTTTGTTCGGGATCGAATCAGCAGGTGAAAGCACTGCGATAGCACCGCTCGCGTCAACACGATCCACCGCTGCCGTGTGGTTGACAATCTGGATATCCTGAATCGGCACTCCTGCATCAAGTGATACCGCGAGGCTGATGTCGTGTGCTGTACGGTAACCGGGTTTGAGGACAGGAGGGGTAATGCGTGAAGCATCCGGCACACGGTTCGTGTCTGGGGCTACGCCTGTCCCTGATGGGTCGGCACCGTCCGCGGAACCATCCAAAGGCACTTCTAATTCGCCAACTTTCCCTTTTAATTCATCCGGCAGCTCCGGTTTCTTGGAGGTTGGGGTACCAGGTATATATCGGGGACCTACCACCATTGGAAAGTGGAATTCATAGGTACCCATATCGTAAGCAAGCACATCAACGTAGGAGATTTCGATACGGATCTCATCGTTTGGTTGGATATTGCCAACCGACTGTGTGAAGATATTCGGACGCTCTTGTTCCAACAGGCTCGCTGTTTTTCCCTGTTGGATCGCCTCTTGGTAAAGAGCTTGGGCCTCAGCACGGCGTTTGATTAATCCGACAATCCGACGCTCCCCGACTGTCATCGTCATATCGTCTATCGCTGCGGTATGTGGCAGCGGAAAGACATAGACGGCTTCGATTTTTTCGTCATACGGGTTGTGGAAGGTTTGGGTTACGGTGGCGCGTGCGATGAAACCTGAAATGTTTGCTTTGACATCAGTGTGTTTTAGTGGACATTCGACAATCTGTTCGTCAACCTCAACGCGCAATGCCCCTTGTGTAATTTCTTGTTCCATGGGAATTATGGGCTGTGACGTTTCAGTAAAAGCCGTGCCGTTGGAAATACCGAGCATTATCAGAACACTCAGTAATGCAGTTATCCAATTCCGTTGCTTCATGATAGCCTCCGAGTTTGAACGCTCATTAAAAGGGTTTAGATGTTACAGTCTTTGAATAAGTGCTCTACTGAAACCGTGCTGGCTTTCAGTGTCTACTATACTGTTTGCAGTAACACACTATAACGACAAAAAGGTTGCAAATTGTGTTGATTTTTGGTGTCGGTCACAGTTCTATTTTCCTTATCCTTGAGGTGAACGCTGGTGTCCTCAAATACAATATCGTCTGCAGTTGTGAGCATAATAGCATATCAGAGGAAAAGGGGCAAAGAAAATCAATCAGTGCTCTGCTCCGAAAAGTTTGTAAATAAAATCCTGCTTGCTATTAACATTGTCTTGTGCTAATATACCGTAAAAGCCTCAAAGGAGAAACACAGCTATGTTTAAACTTGGCGTTATCGGCGACGAAGTTTCACAGGACTTCGCCACCGTTGTCAATTTTGTGAAAGATTTCAACCTTCATTCCATCGAAATTCGCTCCGTCTGGGATAAGCTCCCGCACGAACTCACCGACACCGACATCGATGAAATGAAACGCCTACTTGATGGCACCGACATTGAAATTATCGGCGTTGCATCCCCGTTTTTTAAATGCGATATGGACAACGCTGAAGAACGGAAAGAGCACCTTGATATACTGAAAGGGTGCATCCGCACAGCAAAGGCGTTTGATACCAATCTCATCCGTACTTTTGTCTTTTGGGATACCGGTGAAACCGAGGGACGTTGGGACGACATTATCGCTGCCTACGATGAACCGCGCCGGATGATAGACGGCGAAGGCATCGTACTCGGCATGGAAAACGAATCCACCACTTCGCTCAGCACTGCTAAACTCACAGCGGAATTTATTGAGCAGATTAATTCTCCAAATATCCGGGGTATCTGGGATCCCGCCAATGAAGCGCACGCAAAGGGTGGCGAGACACCATACCCCGATGCATACAATCAGATGAAACCGACGATGATCCACGCACATCTCAAGGACGCGGCACCGAACCCCGATACCGGCGAAATGGAATCCGTCCCCGTCGGCGACGGGATTATTGACTGGCAAGGGCAGCTGCAAGCCTTTATTGATGACGGATACGAAGGACACCTCTGCCTTGAAACGCACTGGCGACCCTCACTCAAAATTGACGATGCCATCCTCAACAGACCGGGTGGACAGGCTTTTTCTGAAGCCGGTGAGGAAGCCTCGCGCATCTGTATCGAAAAATTGCTGCCGATGATCGAAAACTTAAAGCAGTAGGCACATTCAATGAAGATTAAAGCAGTTCGCACATCTCTTTACGATATTCCGCCCCAAGTCGAACGCGTTGATGCTATCCAAGCCTTTGTCTCTATGGAGTTCCCTTTCATCGAAATTGAAGATGCAGATGGTGTGGTAGGCACTGGATTCTCCTACACGATCGGTAAAGGTGGAGCGGCAATCAAACAGATTATGGATGCCTATCTCACGCCTATCCTCCTTGAAGAGGATGCCGCTAACATTGACCGGATTTGGAATCGGATGTGGATGGACACACACTGGGTCGGCAGAGGTGGTATCGTCGGTTTAGGCATGGCGGCGGTAGACATCGCACTCTGGGACCTCATGGCAAAACGCGCTGGGTTGCCGCTCTACCAACTCCTCGGTGGCGCGAGAGCCGCTGTTCCGGTCTACAATACAGACGGAGGTTGGCTCCATCTCTCTGAGGACGAACTCGTCAGGCAGTCCGTGGAGTTTGTAGCGCAAGGCTTCAAAGGTATCAAGATTAAAGTCGGGCGCGACAGTCTCTACGAAGACGTGGCGCGTATCTTCGCTGTCAGGAACGCGATTGGACAAGAACCCTATCTCATGATTGATGCTAACATGAAGTGGAACGCACGCGAAGCCATTCAACTCGCGTGTCGCGTCGAAGAAGCGGACCTCTTCTGGTTTGAGGAACCCATCGAGGCAGATGATGTGGAGAGCCATGTGACCCTGCGCGAGAAAACCACGATTCCAATTGCTATCGGCGAGACGATTTACAATAAGTATGTCTTTAAGGAGTACATCGCACAAGGCGCAGTGGATATTCTACAACCCGATGCTGTACGCGTCGGTGGTATCTCTGAATGGATGAAGGTCGCACACACCGCAGAATGTTTTGGACTCTCTGTCTCCCCACACTTCTTGATGGATTTACATGTACACCTCTCTGCCGCGGTGCCACATTCGCTTTTTGTGGAATACATCCCTTCACTTGATCCGGTGCTTGACGACATATTAACGCTCAGAGACGGGCACTTTTCACCGCCTGATCGTCCAGGGCACGGTATTCTGTTCAATAAGCAAAAACTCGCCGCATATCAAATATCGTAGGAACAGATCCTATTCGCTTGACTGAAAAATCGGCGAGGTTACATGAAGTTTAATTATTTAAATCGGTAATTCTAATTTCCCCCACGCCCGGTAGGTGCGGTTTGCAACCGCACCGGGCTTCGCCAAGAAATTACCGGATTAATTTTTTAATCTTCATCAAACCTCGCCAGCGGTGGTAGTATATCTACTGAGGAAAGTCCGGGTTAGAAACCCCTCCCACATAACCGGCTGCTACTTTAAGGAGAACTTGTGAAACTTGAAAACCGTATCGCTATTATCACAGGCGGCGGGCGCGGTATCGGTCGCTCCACCGCGCTCGCGTTTGCCAGAGAAGGCGCAGACATCGTTCTCGCCGCACGGACGGATACCGAGATAACCGCTGTTGCCAAAGAGGTGACGCAACTCGGCAGGCGCGCACTCGCTATCACAACCGATATCCAACTGAAAACCGATGTTGATGCCATGGTGGCTCGGACGCTTAACACCTTTGGCAAGGTGGACATCCTCGTTAACAACGCAGGCGTGGCAATCCACAATCCGATTCCGAAGATTCGGGAAGAGGACTGGGATTTGACAATCGGGGTCAACCTTAAAGGCGTATTTCTCGGTACACAAGCCGTCTTCAGCCACATGTGTGAGCAGAAATATGGACATATCGTCAATGTTTCTTCAGTCTCCGGCAAATTCGGACACGTCAACGGCGGGGCGTATTGCGCCTCCAAATTCGCCGTGATCGGTTTCACCGAGACAACGAACAACGAGGGCAGACCGCACGGTGTGAAAGCCTCAGTTGTCTGTCCGGGACCCGTTGATACCAAGATGCGCCGCGATAACCATCCGGACGATGTCATTGAGCATCTGACGCTGCCAGAAGATGTCGCGGACCTGATTCTGTTTCTCGTGACGCAGCCACCCCGCGCACATACACTTGAAACCGTTATCCGAACGCCTTTGATGTGATAGCATCTGTCTTTCAGATCCGGGGCGGTTCCAAACCGCATCTGCCGGGGTTAGGGGTCGGAATGTTTATTGACTCACACGCACATATTCAGCTCTCCCAATTCAATCGCGATCGAGATGCCGTACTCAAGCGAGCACACGAAGCCGAGGTTTCCTGTATCTTGGTTATCGGGTTCGATATGGAGACCAGTCGCGGTGCAGTCGAATTGGCGGAGAAACATACGCATATCTATGCCACCGTCGGGATGCATCCGCACGACGCAAAAGATCTAACACCCGATGTCCTAAAAACCTTTCGCCAACTCGCTGCACACCCGAAAGTGATTGCGCTTGGCGAAATGGGATTGGATTACTATCGCAACCTTTCACCGCGCCCTGTGCAAAAAGAAGCGTTTGAAAAACAGTTGGACCTCGCCGAAGAATTGCAAATGCCTATTGTTATTCACAACCGCGATGCCTATATGGACATTCTACCCATCTTAGAAGCGCGGCAAGGAAAAATCCGAGGTGTCCTGCACTGTTTTACCGGCGATGTCGAATTGATGCACAGAGGGCTTGCAATCGGATTCCATATCGGTATCGGTGGAATTGTGACCTATCCGAATGCCAAAGATGTCCAAGCCGTCGCAAAGGAAGTACCTGAAAATCGGCTCCTAATAGAGACAGATTGTCCATGGCTCGCGCCACAGTTCCAGCGCGGCAAGCGGAATGAACCGGCTTATGTCAGTGCTGTGGCGGAAAAGATTGCAGAGCTCCGAGGAACCGCTGTAGATACAATCGGTGAGATAACAACCCAGAATTTCGATCTTTTAATGAGCACATGATTTAAACAACTTATAGTAAAGTTTAGAATTAATAGGACACTCTGTGTAGGTTCGGTTAGGAAACCGAACCTACCGGGGATAAAAGTGTCTCTTTATTTTTTCGTTTCACTATAGACTAAAGTTGTTGCCGCAAAATCTGTCCAGTTTAGCGCGCTTTGAAATTAACTTGTAGTGCTTTTTCGATATCCTCGCGTGGGTGGACACCGAACTGAGCTTCAAAATCTCGGTCAAAAGCATCTTCTTCTGCAGGATCGGGTGCAAGTGGCAGTTGGATCGGTTGTCGATTCGTCCGGATGGATCGGTGTGCGGCGATCACCATCTCCTGATCGGCTCTCCCCATTTCACCTGTCCACAGCGGTTGTGTATCTTCTCGAACGGCGCGTGCAATACCGTCAAGCATTGTCGCCAATGAGATACCCGTCTCTGAAATATCTGTCTGCCGATAAGGATTTACCCACGCCACAGTGCCGCCGAGGGACGCTGGAAGTTCCACAAAGATACGTTGCAAAGTGCCACTGTCACTGTATTCTCTCTGGAATTCATAAGTCTGTGCCCTTCCACCGTTTAGGAGATCTTCATCTGTGCAAACATTGACTGTTTCGCCGCCGGTAGCCCCCTGATTTCCGTTGGTGATAATTGTGCCGCGCTCGCCACAGGTCTCAAAACCGACGAGTTTGTTCCGCCCGAGGCACCCATTCTTATTGCCGACCATGGCGATGCCGAGCCCACCGTTATCGAAATCTATAGCGTAAAACTCAAGGTTTTCGCGATTAAAATCCCGTTTTGCCCGGTCGACGTAAGGGGTGACAGGCATCGTATGTCCGATACTGCTGACGGCTTTCGGGTTGGTGTCCATACGACACCGGATTGCAGCGAGTCCATGGTAGCCGGTTGTAGAAAAGAGTCGATGGCACTTATGAACGTTTCCGATGACACCTTCCTTGATGAGTTTACAGACGAACTGTTCTACCGGAACAAAGGGAAAGTTCTCTGAGGTCTGGAGTTTCACCTCATTTTCGGTAGCATCGGCGATCATCATATCCATCAAACCGAGCGTCGGCGCGAGCCCGGTCTCCACGTTATGCGAGATACCGCGCCGTGAGAGGTAACAGGAGACAATATGATGCAGAGAGACAGGCACGACGACATCACAGACATCTGGCGAGGTTTCATCAAGCATTTTTCGGACATCGGTATAGGCTTTAGTACCGACTTTTGCTGCACCCGCCTCTGCGGATTCCCGATGTGCATCGCACACAGCAACTATATCAAAAGTGTCCTTTAGTGTTGCCGCTGTTGATAGATGCCCTGCGCCGCGTCTACCGTGGCCGATCAAAGCGTATTTTAGACGTGACATTCCAACCCTCCAACTCTATATAGCACTTGCATTGGGCAGTGAATATGCTTTAACTTTTAACAGCAATTTTTCGGTTTGCAAGCTACACCGGCTTTTAACAGCAATTTTTCGGTTTGCAAGCTACACCGAAAATTAGTTAGTTAACGCACTGGTAACCGGTTGCTTCAAGGCTTGCTCGGATTTTATCTACTTCGGCTGTGGACAATTGGCGGAGCGGGCGACGCATTGTCATTGATGGGAATCTGCCCATCAACCAGCGGGCGCATTTCATTCGCTGATGCGCGTCGCTGCTCGGTTCTCCGAAGTTGTAGACGATTCGCGCCAATGAATCCACTTGACTGCGTGCCTTACGTGCGCCAATAAGATCATCATTGAGGGCTGCGTGGACGACATCCACCATCAGTTCTGGCACAAATCCTGCAAATCCGATGAGTGCCCCATCGCTGCCTTCAAGCAGTGAAGCCAGTAGATACTCGTCATGGCAGGTCAAGATCGGTACATCTGGCGCGGCTTCTCTGAGTTGTTCGTAATCCCATCGCCAGCGTGCCATGTCGCGGGTCCCCATTTTAATACAGATAACTTGTGGGATTTTCACCATCTCCAGCATCTCTTCAAGGGTGTATCCTGCCTTTGTCCACGCGGGATATTGGTGAACGATAATCGGTATATCCGCGCCTTCGGCGACATCTTGGAAGTAACCGACTGCGGTTTCAGGTGTTCTACCGAAACGCAGCCAGTGATGTGCGGGCATTAAAAGGATGGCATCCGCGCCGGCTTCCTTCGCTGCGAGTGCGTCGTCAATTGCTGGCAGGCTCCCTTCCGCGCTAACACCTGAGACGACTTTAACCCGATCCCCAACAGCTTCAGCGGTAATCCGCGTAACTTGCTGTCTTTCATGGAGACGGAGAGACATGATCTCGCCGGTGTGTCCATTACAGACAACGCCTTTTATCCCCGGAACACTCGCGAGTTCCTGCATGTACTGACGCAATCCGGCTTCGTCGATTGATTCATCTTCATGAAAAGGGCAGAGGGTTGCCGGAAATACACCTGCCCAGGGATGGTGCTGCCAGTTCAGTTTCATATTTTTTTCAAAGACAGTTGTGAAAATCGAAAAATTTTCACAATTCTTCCCTTTCGTTTATAACCCAATTGCAGGTTTCATAAGGATGTTGTTATGTAGAATTCCACACGATTTTCTGATTTAATTCTATTTTAACTTGATTTTGCATGAAAAATCAAGTATTATTTTAAGTAGAAGAATTTATCCTGTCGGTACAGTGGACTTTATAACAGCGAGATTTGGCTTTCAAGTTGTGCCAAATAGCACCTACTGATTGTGTTAATGGAGGATGTGCAGGTGAAAAAACAGAGCAGACTTAAAATTGTGGCTGCGAGTGCCATTTTGCTCGGCGGTATGGCGTTTTTGGTAGTTGCCATGACGAGAAGCACGAGTATGCGGCATTTCACACCCGCTGCGCTTGTCGCAGATGCCAGCAGCACGGACGATCAATTGGTTCAAGTTGATGGGCTCATTGCGGAAGGCAGTGCCAAGTGGGACGCAGCGAATTTTAAGCTCACCTTTGCTGTACGCGACCGCGAAACCGAAGCAACGGTCAACGTGATCTACGAAAATCGGCTTAAACCGGATAATTTTACGGATGGCGGTAGCGTTTTCGTTGAAGGTAGATACGATGCAGCGGAGAACCTCGTTGTCGCTACGAAACTCATGACGAAATGTGCCTCGAAATACGAAGGGGCAGAAAGTGCCGTGCCTACAGATGAAACTTCGTATGCTTCAGAGTAAGGAATACACAAACTTTAGCCGTATGCTCAAAGAGACCTTTTTAAGGAGGCACAGAAACGAATGACTGCGGAAATCGGACAAGCCGCTATATACCTCTCTGTGCTTTCATGTTTATGGGCAATCGGCTTCCTGGGTTTCGGGCTGTGGATACGAAATGCCCGTGCCATCCAGAGCGGCAGAAACGCCGTTGTTGCCACCTTTATCCTTATCAGTATTGCGACTGGCGCATTAATCTACGGTTTTGTGACTGATGATTTCTCAATGAAATACGTTGTTGAGGTCTCAAGCGCAGCACAACCGTTACTCTATAAAATCGCAGCACTCTGGGGCGCCATGTCTGGTTCACTATTGTTCTGGCTCTGGCTGCTTACAGTCGGCGGCGTTATTGTCGTCTGGCAGAACTACCAGCGTAACAAACAGACGCAGGATACTTTAGCAGACTACTCCCTGATTCCCATCGCTATTGTTCAGCTTTTCTTCACCATTCTTGTCACAGGTTTAGTAGAGGGTATTTACAATCCACTCGCTCGGTTTCCGGGCGGGCAGGTCGCTGCCGACGGTCAGGGAATGAACCCGCTTCTTCAGACACCGCTCATGGCGATCCATCCACCCACCTTATATATCGGTTGGATTAGCCTGACGATACCGTTTGCCTTCGCAGTTGGCGCGCTTGTATCTGGTAGGATCGGCAGCGGTTGGATACTTCGCTCGCGCAGGTGGATGCTATTTTCGTGGATTATACTGACGATCGGTATCACGCTTGGTGGCAATTGGGCATATCAAGAACTCGGCTGGGGCGGTTATTGGGCATGGGATCCCGTTGAAAACGCCTCTTTTATGCCGTGGCTCCTCGGTACCGCTTATCTACACTCTGTGATGATCCAAGAGAAGCGGAATATGCTCAAACTTTGGAACATCCTCCTGATTACCCTTGCCTTCCAATTTACACTTTTGGGGACTTTCATTACGCGTAGCGGAATTATCACATCGGTGCATGCTTTCGGTGGATCGGGTATTGGTGGCTATTTCCTGAGTTTCATCTTTGCTTCAACAGCCGGGGTTATCGGACTCATCATCTATCGTTGGAACCGGCTTAAGAGTGTGAATCGTCTTGAATCCCTTCTCTCCCGCGAAAGTGCCTTTCTTCTGAATAACTGGCTCCTTGTCGGGTTAACCCTAATTATCCTCTGGGGTACGTTGTGGCCGATTATCTCCGAGGCGATTAACGGCGAAAAATCTTCTGTTCCTGAAGCCTTTTTCAATAAAGTTGTTATTATTCCGGGGTTGCTGCTGCTGTTCTTAACGGGTGCTGGTCCAATCATCTCATGGAAGAAAATTACGCCTAACAATTTCCGGCGCATGTTTTTGTTACCGCTCGTTATTGGTTTAGTTGGCGGTGCTTTGACATGGGGATTCCTTGCATTAATAGGATATACTTTTCCGTTGTACTCAGTGCTCTGTGGTTTTGCTGCTGTTTTCGTACTTGCTGCAATCTTTGCTGAATTTTATCGCGGTGCAAAACTCCGCGCGAAGCGACAGGAAACCTCTCTTCTCAACGGATTGAACCTACTTATCCAGCGCAACAAGAGACGATACGGTGGTTACATTATCCATATCGGTATCGTTATCCTCTATATAGGCATTATGGGATCGAAAGGCTATTCTCTGCTTGAATCCAAAAGTATGGCACTCGGGGAATCAATAGAAGTAGGCAAGTATAAAATCACAATGATAGACGCGTTTGAGAAAGAATACGGAAACTATCTTCGGAGCGGCGTTGTTTTCGACGTTGAAAAGAACGGGAAACGTATAGGGACAATGGAACCCGCGCTTCACGATTACTACAAGTCGAAACCGGATGAGGAACCTACAAAAGAACCAGCGATCCGACATTTTGGTATGAATGATCTCTATCTCGCTGTTGCCAACGTTCCACACAACATCAAGACAGGAGGTGTCGTAAACGTCCAAGGGTTTTATAACCCTCTTATTGG
>CAZQIP010000125.1:0-12932 GCA_964593655.1 uncultured bacterium
ACCATCAATAAGCATTACAAGAGACTGATCCCCACCCCTGAGATTCCATCCCCAAAAGCGTGGATCATTAGATGGGTCATCAACAATTTCGCTTCTCCGCTCCAACAAGAGACCGCGACTTGTTTCTCGGAGTGTCTCAAATGTTTCGCCATCATAAGCGTATTGTTCTGTCCCCTTAATTGGAATGTTTCTGTTAGGATCGTACTGAATAACATCTTTTGTCACAAGGCATCTCATTTTGCGACCTGAAAACTCAAAAGTCCCTTTCCAGGTACCACTTGGCGCACGCATCAGTCCAGGGGATCCAGCACCGGCAACTCTCACTCTCAGTCCAGGAATTCTATCAGCGGCAACACTGGTAGTCTCCCGCAGAAAGTCAACACGCCCGCTTTTAAGCATCGCATCGTAATAAGCGACCCCTTCACGGATGAGTTGCAGCAGCTCTTCTTCGCTTTTTGGCAGCACGGGCGAGGCTGTCGCTGCTTCATTTTCAGCGAGCACCTCAGGTGCTATCTCACTTCGGATTAAGGGAATCTCGGCATCTGAGCTATCCTCATAGCGTTGATCCGATGCGTCATCGAAATGGTAGAGTGCTACGGTGTCAGTATCTGCAGTGAACGCTTTTGTCGGGACGTCGTAGTTGCCTGTATAGCGGACGACGCTGCTGATTCGCAACTCATCAATATAGACCCCCGAAGCGAAATGCATTTTGCGTCCCGACAGCATTGGCATTTTCGTCAACGTTGGGATACCGCCAAGCACAAGCCGATTCGTATTTGGCACTGGCAGTTCGCCTCTCCCATCAGGTCCGCCTCTAATAAGACCGTCGCTGCCGAGGGCGGCACCTTGGTCAATCGTCGCTACATAATGCACCCACTGACGAATCGGCAGACTTTTCATCTCCGTCACATGTGAGGGGTGTTTGGTGCCATCGGAAAAGACACCGATCCGAGTATCCATAATATTATCTCTATTTTCGTCCACAGGCACTCCAACCATAAAGCAGCCGAATCGGTCCGTTTGACCGACGAATGAAAAGGTGACTTGTTTGGGTAACGTTTCGTCTATGTAGATCCACGCTTCAATTGTGAGTTCACCGGTGAGTTCCGGAAACCAAGGTGCTTCGGTTTGGGTTAGCCCGCGTTTAGGGTTCAGTTCAAGCCAACCCCCACCAGCAGGGGATGGCTTGTGTGGTGCTGCGAACAACATAATCGGAGTCATTAAAATGCCAATTAGAATTATTAGAAATGGATATCTGAGATATTGCACGGTATAGCTCCTTATACAAATCATTTGTTGTCCTCTGGAATCTCAAAACTTTCCCGGGTCCGCATGTCCAACACCCTTGTCCCGGGCGGTGGTTCAATGGAGAACCGAGCGTCAGGAATAGGTTCGTTAATCCGAATGTTTGTGAATTGTATCGTTGTGGTCCGGACATCAGTTTTCGTGTCGGTTTTTTGATCAATCGCGGTATCAACGTCCTTGACAGATTCAGGAAACCAGAGGTCAGGTACAGCCTCTTTGAACTTGATATTTGTCGTCATAATATGTTTCAGATCGTTTACTACAGGTGTAGAACGCACATAGCGTTCGGGACGGTAACTTTTCTTCGGGTTCAACCACAATTCTATTGCCATGCCTAACAAATTTCCTTTGAGATAGTAGACATCACTCTCGTTGAAACGCACCGCTTTAATACTTTCGACCTCAAGCATATCAATAACCATCACAAAAGGGGTTTTCGCATCACCGAAAGTCCATCCCCAAGCGCGTGGGTCATTGAAGGTATCGTACACTATTTCGCTTCTCCGCTCTAACCGGAGACCGCGACTTGTTTCTCGGAGTGTCTCAAACGTTTCACCATCATACGCGAATTGCTCTGTTCCCTTGATAGGAAAGTCCCGGTCGGTGTAGTAATGAATGGTATCTTTTGTCTCAATGCCTCTGACTTTGCGTCCTGAAAACTCGATCGTCCCTTCCCAGGTACCACTGGACATGCGCCGCACCCCAGGATATAAACCAGGGAATTCAACACTGGTAACCGTCCGAAGAAAATCGGCACGTCCGCTTTCAAGCAGGCTGTCGTAATAAGCAATACCTTCGCGGATGAGTTGCAATAATTCTTCTTCGCCTTTTGACAGTGGGTTTTCTGTCTTTTCTTCACTCTTCGCGAGAATCTCAGGAGCTATCTCACGGCGGATTAATGGAATCTGAGAACTCGAACTATCCTCATAGCGTTGATCTGACACTTCATCGAAATGATAGAGTCCAATGGTATTCGTATCTATGGCGAAGGCTCTTGTTGGTACATCGTAGTTGCCTTTATAACGGACGACGTTGCTAATTCTGAGTTCGTCAATATAGACGCCTGACGCAAACCGCTCTTTTAATCCGGGTATTGGTGGAATTGCGGACAACGTTGGCAGGCCGCCAACGAAAAGATGATTATCATTCGGCACAGCGAGTTCGCTCTGTTCACTCCCGCCCGCGATGTATCCATCGCTGCCAATAGCCGCACCCCGGTCAATAGTCGCCACGTAATGCACCCATTGGCGAATCGGTAGCGTTCCAGTTGTTACCATTGAAAAGTCAGTCGTCCCCTGTGACGAGATGCCGATTTGCGTATCCATGACATTATCTCTATCTTCGTCTTGAGGCAATCCAAGTATAAAACAGTTGAATCGGTCTGTTTGTCCGACAAGTGAAAAGACGTTTAAGTTGGGTAACGTCTCGTCTACATAGATCCACGCTTCGATCGTGAGCGTCCTGGTCAGTTCTGGGAACCAAGGTGCTTCGGTTTGGGTTAGCCCGAGTTTAGGGTTCAGTTCAAGCCAA
This sequence comes from uncultured bacterium, assembly GCA_964593655.1. GTDB lineage: Bacteria > Poribacteria > WGA-4E > WGA-4E > WGA-3G > WGA-3G. The sequence goes on from CAZQIP010000125.1 coordinate 2,836, forward strand.
CCCCCACCAGCAGGGGACGGTTCGTGCGGTGCTGCGAACAACATGATTGGAGTTAATAAGAGGATAATTAGAATTATTAGAACTGTCTTTCTGATATACTTCATTGGATATCCTCCAATTTTTTTTTATAGTAAAACCCACAATTAATTGGACACCTTAATTCGGACAACCCCCCTAACCCCCCTTATCAGGGGGGAATCTGGAGATGTGGCGAGGGACAACTATTATTGGTAAATGTCAATTTATTTTCGGACTTTACTATAAGTGCATTTGGGTGCGAAGTGTTCCTACTTTGCTACGAAGGCAAAAATTGGAATCTTGATAAGTTGCATCTTCGGGTGGTTCGTCCGGAGCCGAACTTCGCTTCTCAGGACACCCTTTGCTAAAACTGATGGCAACGTTAACGTCAATTGATAGTTGTTGTTTTCTTGCCGTTTTACCGTAATTGTTCCGATATCGGCTTCGGCTTTTTCAATCTGGAGCTTAGTGCTCGTCAGATGCTTCAGGACCAATACTTTCGTATTTTCCGCGCCGGAATTAATTTGTCCGAAGAAAAATCGGTTAGGCGCGAGTGTATAGGTTTGACTTCCGTCTCCAGATATCGGTAACTTGATGGTCCTTATTTCGCCTTTGTGGTCAATGTATTCAACTATAAGATTCTCATTAAACCGTCCGTTGGGCATCTGATCTGTTTCAAAATTCAATTCAATGTCGGCGGCGCGCCACGGATAAACGGTGTTATTGTTACGGAGGACGGGTTGAATCCATTCCTGTGAGCCTTTAATGTTTTTAATCATCAAAGCCGTCTCACGCGGGTTTTTGAGCGCGACAGTTTTCTTTGGCTGCGATATGCCGGTACTTTCGACATAGATGCTCTCAGGCACAAAGACGACCGGAAATTCCCGGGCGCGCCCGAAAGAGACAAAAGCGGACGGACGTTGTGGTGAATTTGTCTGAATATGGACAGTCATAAAAAAAGTTTCATGGGCTGCAACTGCAGTCGAACCGATTCCCAAAACAGCGTCTTTTCCGACAGGAATGACATCTGTATTCGGCTTATCGACAACCACATGTCACGTATTGCCCGCGACAGAAAAGATTCGTATCGGCACATCACCTCGGTTCTTAAGTCGGACAGGAAACTGATAGCCTGCTAAGTCCTGATCCGCGGGGTTGTGCTGTAGTGTGATTAAGTCATCTAAATCCAGCAATGTGGGTGAAGCCCCTAAAACAGGTTGTCTTTGCTGACGTTGGGTTTCCGAAAGGGCGAGCACGCGCCCCGTCCAGAGGTCTAAAAAGCGATCCCGGGAGACGACAGTCGCAGCCTGATACAGGAACTTGCTCGGTGTATCAAAGAAGCGCACCCACTTTTTGTTTGCGTACTCAACGACGATGAAATGTCCAGCGGGAACATCAATGAAATGTCCAGCGGTAATGTCTGGCTTTGCAGGGTTTTCGTCTTCAAATGTGGTCCTGAGATGGGCGATGACCGGCGTTTTGAATGCCAAGAGTTGTTCGTAGTTGAGACTGCGTTCTTGCAATTCGAGTCCAATCTCTTTGGCAGTGCTAATGAGGCCCGCAAAATCAGCATAGCGCTGTCCGTTTGTTTTTTTGAAGGTAGTTTCGATCTGTGCCAGTGATGCCTCAACGCCTAAGATATTGGCGAGGTGGTAAAGACTGGTAACATCAGAAGCTTGTTTGTCTTCTGCCGCGAAAACGGGTGAAAGTCCAAGTAGGACAATGAGAAGCGGGGTTATTAAAATTTTCATGTTTTCCTCCGAACAAAGAGATTTGCGTAAGTTTTGGATAGGACAGGTTATTTCATCATGCCTACCCATTCTTCTGCTCCGAGTGCGATGTGAAACAGCCCGCGTTGTTCGGTTGCGATGTAAAGTTTGTCGTTGCTAACGCTGAGAGATATAACTTTACCCGGAACATCTGGGGATATCTGTTGCCATTCGCCTCCTAAGCGATAGATACCGGTATCCGCCGCACCGTAAAGTGTAGCACCCTCTACAGCGAATCTGTCTATGATGGGGCAGCCACCCATTCTATCCGTTATTACGCGCCAGTATTCTCCATTTTGTGAGGATAAGACACCGCTATCCGTCGCGACGTAAACCGTCGTACCTACAAACACAATTTCGTTGAAATCCGTAAAATGAAGTGGCAGGCTCGATGTAATATCTTTCCAACTGTCTCCGCTGTCAAGCGATTGAAGGAGTTTACCGTCGCGTTTACCCACATAGACGGTTTCTGCTGAAGCGGCTAATTTGAACCCGTTATCCGATGTGTTCTCAAGCTGCTCAGTCGTATCAACCAAGCCGGTGTTCTTCCATTCAGCACTGTCCGGTTTCCATCTGAAAAGCCTGCGCTGGCATTCCATGTAGAACGTCTCACCACTGACAGCAAATCCCCCGGCTTCCCAATGCTTTTTCCGAAAATATAAGGTAACCGGCAGGTTCGCATCTGCTTCGAGACCGTTGGATGCGTAAACCTGTTCTACCTGTTCAACTGTCGTCCAGAATTCAAAGGCTAATGCTTTCCTTGTGAATACATTAAAGGCGCCGGATCGCTTCGCGAGGGCCGGAATCCTATGAACAGGAACGAAGGCATCATTGCTTACAGACAAATGGAAAACGCGTAAGTCATCTTCTTCGGGTATAATGCCATAGAGAGCGTCGGCAGCGGTTACCAATCTTGAATCAACGGAGAAGTTGCCTTGAGATTGCCATCCTTTTACCGCGCGAAGTGCAACACCCCCAGAATTAATTGGAACGTTTTTCCACGATGCACCAGCATCGGTTGATTGGAAAACGGCGTTGCCGGTATGCATGTAGAGTCTGTCGTTAAATGCCACTAAATCGAGTATTCTGTTACCTGCCATCCCTTTCATAAAGGGTTGCCACGATTCACCGGCGTCCGTCGTTCGATAAACACCGGATGTCCCAACGTTGTAAAACGTATCGGCGTCTATCGCTACAGTCGAAAAGCCATCCCGGGCAAACAAATTCCTGTCGAATCTGAGGTTTTCCCAAGTTTGGCCGCCGTCCCTGGAACGTAATTCAGTGACACCTAATAGTAAGAGGGTCTCACCGGCAGCCACAAGTTCCATACCGGTCGGTGTTCTTACAAAAGGAGATTTATTTTTCGGTGTTATTTCAATCCACGACGCTCCTAAATCAGTCGAGCAAAAGATCCGGCTGGAACTGGCATTGTACCCGCGTATTATTTGTCCTTCGTCCCTCAACCTCGATTCAATCAATCCCAAGGTAAAAAGATCGTGTCCTGTTACAACGTAGAGATTGTTTTCATCGGCTATTAACGAATGGATAATTTCGGATGCAGCAATAGGCATCTGCTCCCAAACTGTCGAGTTGAAGCGATAGAGTCCACTGTTTGTACCAGCAAATACCGTGTCCCCGATTGCAGCGACTTCAGAAATCTTTCTATCTGTCAGTCCATCGTTAAGAAGGATCCAGTGTGCACCGGCATCGGTAGATCGGAAAACACCTCTATCCTGAAGGGCAAGATACATTGCGGGAGATGTCTGTGAGCGGCTATGTTCTGCCTCACCTACTATTATTAATCCCACAGCATGTCCTTTTGGACGGGTTCCGAGTGCTTTCCATGTATCGCCACTGTTGTTTGAAGTAAAAATTTCGTCGGTAGAGACGAAATAGAGGGTATCTGCATATTCTGCCATGGGCATCCGTGAGTCTCCGATTGGGACACTTGTATCAATGAGCGTCCATACAGTCTCATTTGCTGCCAATCTATAGATACCTGAAGGTGTAACGGCGTAAAGGGTCTTTTCAGGTGTGGCAAAGATATTAAGGACGGTCTCACCTTGAGGTCCATCTGCCTGAGTCCACTGTGAAGTAGAAAACTTAGGAGAAATTTCCAGCGTATCGGTGGGTGAAACTGTTTCAGAAACTTGTAAACCGTTCCCATCGTTTTTACTTGGCGTAAAAGCACGACCCGCCTGATTGCGTACAGCGGGTTTTGCGTCACTCTCAAGCGTGATAGGGGCATCAACGATTTCAATCGTAGGTTCAGATTGTGCCTCAAAACTATACGGTTTCTGGAAACGGGCGAGGTATTGATTGCTGACACCGAGCAGCAACAGAATCAGAGCAGCAGCTGCGCCAAAAGCTGCCCACGGTAGCAGCGGCTTCCCAACGGGAGGCGGAGTCTGTTTTATGTCAGCAACTTGTTGCATGATACTTTGGGTCAAGTTGGCAGGGAATTGCACACTCCCAAGCGTTTCACTGATTAAAAGTTCTTCTTGATTTTGTAAACGTTCTCGCGCTCGACGAATCCGGCTTTTAATTGTATTTACTGATACACCTAAGAATTTCGCAATTTCCTTCGCTGTCATTTCACCGAGATAGTAGAGTGTCACCACCGTGCGCTCACTCTCCGGCAATTTTTGTAGCAGCCTTTGGACGATTTCATAACGACGATCAGAGGCTTCCACCTCGCGTTGCTCGGATAGATAATGCGTATAAGAAGATTGCGCGATCTCTTCGATAGGTGTGTCTTCCAACGATTGCATCACCGACCTATTTTTTTCGCGCCAATTAATGCAAAGCCGATTTGCGATGACATAAAGCCACCCAGCAAAGAGATTGGGATCTTTCAGGGTTGCAAGGCTTTTGTAGACTCGGAGAAAGGTGTCCTGCGTAATCTCCTCAGCAATATGGAAATCTCCAATTTTTCGCCACACGAGGGCATGGACGTTCTTTTGGTGCTTCTGGACCAAAATACTAAATGCCGCGTCATCGCCTGATAAGATTCTGCGAATCAGTTGAACATCGTTTTCTACCATCAGAATTCTCCAGGATCAGTGAAAGGATTTGAAGCGGTTGAAATTTAAAACGCTGCGCTACCCTTTTAATAATTAAAGACCTCAATTTCGGTTGGAAAGGGTGCATAATATGGAAGAATTGTAAAAAATTTGAATTTTATAGTAAAGCTTCTAATTAACCATACACCGATAGAATGGCGAGGTTACATTCTGGCGTAATTGGGTTGAAAGCCCCTCTCTCACAAGGGCGGGCACGGTTAATGTCAAAAACTTTACACACGCTTGTTTCAAATATAACTTGACAAAACAGACTGCATGTGGTATTATTATTGTGTCTTGAGCGCAACTCAGCAGACATAACAAAAAATCCGCCATATAGGACGATGTTTTTTGTAATGCCTTCATCGAAGCGGGCTAACCTTGCCTATGGCGTGAAGTTGTCCGTATGTGGCATGAGGGCTTTTACTATAAATGAAGCGGAAAGGAGTAGTTCCAACATGACGTATGTGATTTGCGAACCCTGCATTGACGTTAAGGATAGCTCGTGCGTTGATGTGTGTCCAGTGGACTGCATTCACCCACTACCGGACGCTGACGAATTCGAGGAATTCAATCAGCTCTACATTGATCCAGAAGAGTGCATCGACTGCGGCGTATGTGAACCCGAATGCCCCGTCGAAGCGATCTTCATGGAAGAAGACGTTCCTGAAGAATGGGAAGAGTTCATTGATATCAACGCGGAGTACTTTGAATAACGGATAGCAGGAGCAATCCTTAGATCGCAGCTCCCTGAACGGTTGTTGATTTGCGAGACTATTTGCAGTCGCACAAATTGGCAACCGTTTTCTATATCCGCAACCTGTTTAAGGGTGATCATGGAAAAATTTCAACCGACTCGCATTGAAAGAGGCGACACCAGTTTGGCAATTCAATGGAAAGATGCGTACAGGAGCGAACTCTCCTACCGCCTCCTGCGCGAAAAATGCCCCTGCGCCCATTGCGATGCGGTACGTTTCGGAAAAGACCCCTTCCATATTTTACCGCCTGATGACTTTTTTGAAAACTTACGGCTTGCGGATATTCAGCGAGTCGGACGCTATGCGGTGCGTTTCGCGTGGAGCGATGGACACAGTACGGGGATTTATACCTTCCAGTTTTTGCGAGAATTGAGCGAAAGCACATCTAAAACACCTGATGTGTGCTAATCATCGTCCCAATCTATATCATAGAATGAGATACCTTCTGCTCTCGCCTCTCGATATTTTTCGAGGATGCGTAGCGGGCGCTCCGCTACAATAGGCCGGAGCTGGTTCGATGCTTCAAACATAGCATAGTATTCGTATTCATAAGTTGAGCGGATCTTAAACGCTGTATAGAGCGCATTGTATGCCGTAAGATAGGAATGGCATTCCTCGTCTGCTCTTGGTAAATCCAGTTCCAATTTTCTCAAAAATTCGATAATCGTGTTAGCTTCCGGCGTGTCGCCATGTTTTTGAATAAGAAAGGCGCGCATGCTTTTTGCCCAAGCTTCAGGGTCTTCTATTCTGAGCTGATCTAAGCGGCGAAGTTCTTCTTTTTCGAGACTGCGTTTTCCTTGGTCTATTATAGACTGTAGCAGGTTTCTCATTTTTTCAAATGAATCTTGATTGTCAGCACCCGGAAAGAGAAAATACATTGCTGCCGAATCCGCAACGAGTTGCGTAGCGCGCTCAAGTGTTACAATTCCACCTCCCCACGTTCGATCAAACTCTACCATGTAACGAAGTTGTGGGATGTCTCCGAACTGTTGGAAGAGTTGAGCTTCGCGATGTTTTTTGCGTAACGCTTCGTCTCCCGCCTCAAAGGCCCAGCCTGGCGGAACTTTGAGGTTCATGAGTTCTTTAACTTCCGCTTCTGTTAACCTGACCCAATCTTTGCCTTTCAACTTTTCCCAATCTTCGTCTTTTAAATTTGTCCAGTCTTTGAGTGTTAAGTGTAGCCATTGTTCAGCGTCTTTCAACTCTATGTCTGTCAACCGTGCTGTCAACTGTAGCGGTTGATCATCAGCTTGTAGGGATTGTTCATCCGGTTCGTCGAGGAACGTATGATAGGCCGGGTTGATGACGTCTTGCTCGTCTTCTGTGTCTCCACAACCGAAGCAGAGCAGGAGACTCAGGACAGATGTGAGATAAAAAAAATGGGAAAGGATTAATCTATTTTTCACGGTGCCTCCATTAGTTCAAAAACGATGTATTATGCTTTATTCCAATAGCAGCGTCACAACAGTAGGAGGGACATTCAGATAACGTGAGTTTGAAAATAAAAATTGAAGCGTCCTGTAGGTTGGAAGGGGCCTATCTCTATATTCGTATTTTATAGGGCTTACGCACTTTATCAAAATATCGCTTGTAGAAGGGGAAACACCCAAGCAAAAACACTCCAATTCCCGACTGCCAACGCTTTGTAGGAGGGAACTCCGATTCCTGATGCTTATTGAAGCAGCAGAAAATCGAAAACCCAATACATCTTAACGAAAGGTGATTCAAAGCGTTTACACTGATTCACGATAATCTATGAACCGTCTTTATATTCAGCAGGACTTACGCAATCGTTTAATTATCAAACTCACGTTCAGAAAACACCTGATGTGTGCTAATCATCGCCCCATTTTATGTTATAGAAGGATAAGCCTGCTGCGCGTGCCGCTCGGTATTTCTCAAGGTGGTTTGTCTGTTTCGGGGGATCCCCGAGGATATGTCTAAGCTGGTCTGAAGCTTCAAGCCAAGCATAGCCTTCATAAATTGAATCAGTATGAGAACCAACAAGATAGAGCGCACTGCATACCCTAATATAAGCGAAACATTCCTCGTCTGTTCTTGGTAGATTGAGTTCCAATTTCCGTAAAAAATTAACAATAGTGTCAACTTCAGGAATATCGCCATGTTTGTCAATGAGGAAGGTCCGCATGTCTTTTACCCAAGCCTCGGGATCTTCTATTCTGAGCTGCTCCATAAAACGCCGTTTTTCTTGTGCTACTATAGATTTTAACTGCTTTATGTCATCTTCAAGCAAACGCCTATGGGCTTCAGTCGGAACAAGAAAATAGTTCGCTGCGGCATCCCCAACGCGGTGTTTAGCAAACTCAGGTGTTACGGTTATAAACCCACCTTTCGCCTCCCGTTTCCGCTTTCGCATAAACTCTACATCATAGCGAACCTGTGGGATGTTTCCAAACTTTTGAAAGAAAGCTGCGATGCCAAATTTTTCACGTAACGCCTCGTCTTTCGTCTCAACGACCCAGCGTTTTGGAATCTCAAGGTTCATGAATTCTCTAATTTCCCTGTTCGTTAACCTGATCCAATCTTTGCCTTTCAACTTTTCCCAATCTTTGTCTTTTAAATTTGCCCAGTCTTCGAGTGTCAGGTGTAGCCACTGTTCAGCGTCTTTCAATTTTTTCCAGTCTTTTTCTGTCAACCATTGCTGTTGTTCAGCGTCTTGTAGCGATTGTCCATCAGGTTCGTCGAGGAGTGTATTGTTGGTGGGGTGGGTTGCCTCTTGCGCGTCCTCGGTGTCTCCACAACCGAAACAGAGGAGGAGACTCAGGATAGATGTGAGAGAAAAAAAATAGGAAAGGATGAATCTATTTTTCATGGTGCTCCACGGGTCCAAAAATGGTGTGTCAGGCTTTTGACTCCGATAGTAGCCGAGAAACAAGATAACAGTTCGGCGTTTTTTGCGTGGCACCCAATTCGGTACTAAGGTTCTGACACGTCTTCCAATAGTGGTTATAATTGAGGGGACGGTAGCGGTTGCGCTTGCCAAGGAAAGTTTTGTGGCAGCAGGCTAAATCATTACCGTTATGAATTGGATATCCCCAGACGCGGCAGATGACGGGACGATGCTCATAAACAGAACAGACCCCACCGATGAGCATAGGACATTCACCTTCTAACTTACCGCGTACCACGCTAACGGCTTCCATACTGGCATCTGGCATGATGCTTTCGATAGTGTGTCCGTGTGCCTCCAATTTTTTGATACTGCGTTCCGCTTTTGCGCGAATATGCGCACGGAGTTCCGCTGGCAGTGCCTCCAAACCGATTTTTAGGTCCCGAGCTTCAACCTCACTGATCGCCATTGTCGCCGTGTTATGGCAGCAGGCGAAACAGGTAGACGGACACGGCACACCTCCCGATGCTTCGCGTAAGCGTTTCACATCACGCTCAATTTCACCAAGAAGTTCATAATACGCCTGCATAGGAAGCACCTAACCGACAGAAAGGTTGTAGACAGCAGGTCGGAAGATAACGACCTTCGCGCCATTCTCTAAAATAAGTTTAATTTCATAGGGACTCACCCAGTCTACAGTACCACGGAAGATTTCTCCTTCTCGGAGCGTAATCTCAATTGCGGATCCATTCTTTCGGGCATGCCGCACGGCTTCCGTATCGATTTCACACGGCTGTGTGTCGGGCGGCAATTGCGTCAATGCTTGCGCTTTAACAGTTTCGTCAATTGCAATCGCTGCCTGAACTTTCTCGGCATCAAAGTCTTTGTAGCAATATTTAACATCTGTTTTAGCGATCTGCTGTTCTTTCCCATTGCTATTAAGTGTCAAACTCGACAGCGTCATCTCAAGGACAGTCGCAGGGAGTTGTATAGCGTCGTACAACGCAAAAAACATTGATGTTTCAAAGTTAATCTGCTTAAGGATATAGAGGTCACCGAAGCTGAGTTGCTTTGAAGATTGCTCTTGCTTGTCTTGCGTGGATTCATCTGTATCGCTAAGATCTTCTGTTGAGGTGGGTTGATTGCGTGGTTGCGATGTAAGTTTTGAGGGCACTACGGCAACATCGCGGTTTCTGCGGTCTCGAATCGGTTCTGATTTGTGCGTTTTGTAATCAGAGGCAGACGCTGCCTCGTCAGCAACAAATTGACCTTGGTTCTGACCTGGGAACCCAGCGTACCCGCGTGGAATAATCGCTTTGCCTTGCCGCAGCCAGCGGCGTTCCGTCGGGGTCAATAAGACTTCAACGTTTTGGGCAACCAGGCCTTTCTCACCTTCAACGACACTATACTTGACCCGCTGTCCGACGCGGAGTTCTTCATATTCGGGCTGCTTAATCGCAGAACTGTGCAAGAAAACATCCGCATCGCTGCTATCTTGCGCAATAAATCCGAAACCTTTATCGAAATTATAGTACTTAATCCGTCCTGTAGGCATTATACGCTCCTGTGGTCTGATCCCTCATCAAAGAGGCGACTATAACCCTTCGCGTTCCTGCGCGAGCATTTCTCATTCATAGGG
>CAZQIP010000126.1:0-14408 GCA_964593655.1 uncultured bacterium
AACCAAAGGATCGCCCCTGCGCCCAGAATGAGGGTGATGAGTGTTGCGAAAAAGCAGATGAGCCCTGATGTGATCGCACCTGACAGCGGGACACCTGTCCGCACGTAGATGTAGAGGTGCCCGACCCCACCGGTCTGAAAAGGCGTAATAGCAGAGACGCAGAGGGTCGCTAAATTCGCACGGATGCTGTCACGGAACCGGATCGTTGGTGTCACTTTCCGGATGAAAATATGGAAACGCAGTGCGCCGAACAGCCAATCTACAAACATACACAGGCAAGCACCGAGAAGCATCTCAGTCTGCATCTCGCGAAAAACTTGCTTTATATCTTGACCACCGCTCCACAAAAAACTGACGAATAATCCAGCGAATGTAAACACCAGAAAAAGAAGCGTCCCGCGAACCACGTTTTCTCGGTTCAGGGAGCGGCTCAAGAATTCCTGCATTGAGAATTAAATTTCCTTATATTTAAAATACCTTGCGGTTCGGTAAGGTCTATCGGTATTTTCAAGTACTTCACCGTTGAGCCGTTCCGGCGCGTTGCTTGGGACTCCATTATAGTAAGTAAAACCTATAATTAATTGGTCACTCTCAAACAGTCTGAATGCCCGTTGAGGGCATTCAGACTGGCACAACCTAACAGGTTATGCTACAAAAGATGTCTACTTTGCGGCGAGTGTCAGGTTTAGGCTAATATCCATCGGCATTGCGGAGTGCGTCAATGCGCCGACGGAGATGAAGTCTACACCGGTCGCTGCTACGGCTTTTACGGTGTCAAGTGTAATTCCACCGGAGGCTTCCGTTAGGGCTCGATGGCTCACCTCTTGCACAACGCGCTGCATGATACCCGGCGGCATATTGTCAAGGAGTAAGATGTCCGCGCCTGCTTCGAGGGCTTCGTCAACCTGTTCGACGGTTTCAACTTCAACCTCAATCTTTGCTGTGTGTGGGACGGTTTGCCGTGCGCGTTGCACCGCATTGCCGATCCCGCCTGCGGCAACGATATGGTTGTCCTTGATCAGAACACCGTCATAGAGTCCAAATCGATGGTTTTGCGCGCCACCGACGCGCACAGCGTATTTCTGAGCTGCCCGCCACCCCGCTGCGGTTTTCCGAGTGTCCACAATTTTAGTATCATAGCCAGCAACGGTTTCCACAAATTGGGCGGTGAGTGTAGCAATCCCAGAAAGCCGTTGCAGAAAGTTAAGTGCTGTCCGCTCTCCGATGAGAATAGTTTTAGCACGCCCGTGTACCTCTGCGATGGGTGTACCTGAGACAACTGCCTCACCCTCTTTGACAAGTCTGCGAAACGTCAGTGTCGCATCTAACTTCTCAAACACGCGCTCGGCGATCGGTAATCCTGCGACAATCCCCTCACTCTTTGCAAGCAGGGTGCCGATGCCCTTTTGTATCGGCGGTACTGTTGCCTCTGTGGTTATATCACCGATACCGATGTCCTCTTCAAAAGCGAGTTCGATTAAGGAGTCTAATGAACGCAAATTCAGCATTTTTAATGGTTACCAGTTGTCAGTTGCCAGTTGCCAGTTAAAGAGGGGCGTGATGAACAAAAGACCTCTTAACTGGCCACTGGTTACTGGTGACTGGTAACTATGGTACTAATACCGTTCGAGATAAGGCGTTAGGAATTTCTTCGCATCTTCTGTGACATCCCATGCGTTGGGCCAGAAACAGAGATCAATAGAGAACCAATCGCCATCGTATCCAGTTTCGTCCATGATGACAGGGATAATCGCGTCGAAATCCAGCACGCCGTCTCCGAAAGGTGCGTGTGTGCTGGTATGGTCATCGTGAAGCGAGTTATCGGAATCGATGAGGTGAAAGTGTCCGATTTCCCCCTTGAGTTGACGAGCGAGCTCAATGACACCATTATCGCCAAGTGTCTCCTTTTCACCGACCTGTCGAGAACCGACGACTGCGCACATCTGCGCGTGGCACGTATCGAACATCACTTTGAAGTTCGGATGATCGACCGCCTTCGGCATATTAATAATGTCGCTGGGTTTATTAAACATAAATCCGGGTTCAAATTCCCAAAGCATTAGCACGCCGTGGTCTTCTGCGACTTGGGCACAGCGTTTCCAAACGGAGACGATCCGATCCCAGGCTTCCTCCCGACTCACCCCCGGAATTTCTTCTTCAGCATCGGTAACAGTGTCCACTCGGATTGCAGGCGATCCGAGATCCAAGGCGAGTTGGAGACTTTCTTTGAACAACTTGAAGTACTTGTCGTCCTCTTGCGCTTCGTCTGTTGCGGGCCCTGGGTGTGACCAGAAGTCAGCGGCTAAGCCGGAAACTTCTAAGCCGTAATAGGAGATTAAGCCTTTAACAGCATCCCGATCGCTTTTCATCGGATAGTCATTAATGTCAATATGTGGTTTGAATGCCCCGATTTCAACGCCGTCAAATTCCAGTTCGCTGAGACGCTTGACGACAACATCAAACGGGACAGGGTTATCTTCGTAGGGTCCAAATGCGTAAGCCCAACTTCCAATCGACAATTTTTTTGCCATGTTTTTCTCCAAATTTTAAGCGCGGTTTAGTTTGATAACTTGCCGCGCGCTTCTCGGTAGAGTATACCTATGATACGTCCGTCACCAGCGTCTGAACCGTTGTTTCGAGTTCAAGCGTTATCTGCTCTACCGTTTCTCTTTTCTGTGCTTTATAGGTATCGTAGCAGTCTCGGAGATTTTTGGGTTCACCGACACGGAGTGATGCGACCCGCGGTCCCCGCATTTTTGCTGTACCAAACACTTCTCTTTCCAGACGGATAATCACTTCAAGATACCGCTCCTGTGAAGGTGCTTTGGCGACGTACCCGTCCGAAATGGCTATAAAATTAATTAACCGCTCCAGATCCGGGTAGAATTGTTGGAATTTCTGGAGCAATTCTTCGTGTATCTTCTGTTCGTACGCGGTCATCTGCTCAATGTCTTTGTAGACTTCAGCATCAACGAGATTTTTCAATGCGCGTACCCGTGTGAGCACATCGGTTTCAGTATGGATGCCCATAATTTGTTCCGCATGGGACAATATCTGCGCTTTTAACTTTTGGATATGCACATCAAGCGGCACGGTTTCGACTATCTTATATTGATATTCCGCGGCAAGCGTTCTAAGGACAGCGATACCGATGCGTCTCAATCGTTCGTAGCGTTCTATTGGCGTTCTTTCAGCAGGCGGGAGGATAGCATGCTCTAACCTCGTAAGCGCGGCATCAATAGCGGTCCACATGTCTTGTGGATAATGATATTTGATCCCGATGGGGACGATATAGAGCGGTTTACTAATTCCGGCTTTTTGCATATCATCCAAAGCCCAGAAGCAGAGTTGTGTAACGCCTCTTTCAAAGCGCATGACGGTATCGTTCTGCCGTGAGATTTCTCCCTCTCCGAAGATGACAATAGGCGCGTCGCCTTTCGTTAAAATTTCACGTGTTGTGCGGAAGGCGTTTCGGTCCGCGGTTCCACGTACAATCGAATACGCGCCGAACCACTGCAGTAAAAGACTGCATAAGCCCCTGAATTTCCCTTGGTCGAATGTCTCACGCGCAGTCATGTAATAGTACTGCTGAGAGAGCCGTTTGGACAAGAGAAACATAACGGCTGGATCCGCGTGTGCCGCGTGGTTCGGAGCTAACACGGTCGGGTGTCCATCCGTCGTTTTTAAACGGGTAATGGACTCAGGATCGACTGCTAATGTTAGCCCGCTCAAATACAAACGGCTAATGAGCGGCATGAGGGCTTTGGCGACTCGAATCGCGGTTGTGTTCGGTTTAGGCGGTTTAAAGTCTAACATTGCGTACTACCGTTTGCGGCACCCAGTAAGTTGTTCCGGCATACTTTAGAGGTTTGGCGGATAGCAACAGATGATCTCCATCGGGGTGTTGCTGGTACTAACGATGACGTAACTGGACAAGCAACGTGGGATGAAAACAGATTTGCCGCGTTTGAGCGGAACGTCTTCAAAATCGCCGCGCAGTACGCCTTCGCCTCCCAACGTCACGAGTGCATAGAAGCCTTTATCTGCTGGCATACTCAGCGTTGAATCTACTGTCAAACGTGAGCATCCGAAGAATTTCGAGGCTTCCTCTGGCACGATTCGGTCTTCCCGGTTATCGCCTTCTGCTCGGACGAGTTCGGGGGTGCGTCGGATGTAGTTGTTGAGGTAGTCCAATTCGAGTTTATCAAACTCAGCGGCATCTACCGCAAGGTCCCATCCGAGACCGAGATGTCCATCGTCTCTTTCAAACGGAAACCCTTCCCATTCGGCGAGGATATTCCAATCGGTGGGTTCCTGCGGTTCGAGGACACATAACCCTGTGCCGAGTGAATGGACGATCGGTGTGCGTAAGAAGTAGACTTCTCCGACCTTCGGTTCAACGACGTGCATGAGGCTTCGCAATGTTGGTACATCTTGTGCCTCCATCAGTCGGCGGAATTCTGCTTTGTCCATGTCTTCTTTCCATCCGATCCAGGCCTTGGCGCCCGGACGCGTGCCGATTAAGATCCATGCCTCATTTTTGCCGAAGGGTGAGTTGAGATGTTCTTGTGCGAAATCCGGATTTGGATGCCAATGGATCGGGATATGCGCGCCTTCACCGACATCGAAAATCTTAAGGAGCACGCCTAATTCAGTGCCATATTTAGCGACGTGCGCGCCACCGAGTGTCTCTTCTGGAAATGCGTCGAGCAGTGCTTTCAGTAACACGACCTCACCGCTTGGGAGTTCGATGCGGCTCAATCCTTTGTCGGGTGGGTTATCTCTACCGGGAGTAATTGCGCGGTTTGTCGAGAAGATCCATTCTTCAGAATAATAGTCATCTTTCGGATCGTCTTCACCCATAAACTCAGCACGGAGTTTCCCGCCGTTATAGAAGTGCAAGTAAGTATTCGGTGCTAAGGCGATGGGCGCGTTTAACATTGACTGTAGTTCGTTTTGTGATGCCATATTGCTATCCTTTCTTTATCTTTATGGACTAAGGGTGTCGTTTGTGGGTTCCCTTGTTTGAAGATAAGTTTATCATTTTAGACATGTTTTGTCAAGTCAATTTTTGGAAGATTAGCGTTGTTTAGTTTTCAGTTTTTTGGCGGTTTTGGAAGGAAGTTGCTCTTACAGGTTGTGTTTGGAAGGATAGATTATTGTCAAATATCTGAGATGTTACCGAGGGGCTTCCATGCGCGATCGTAGTCTCGTAGTATCTTATCTACGGCAGTGATGGCATCGCTCCCCAGATGTCTTGCAGTTGCCAGATCTGATTTGGCTTTTTCCCGTTTTCCGAGGCGTAGAAACGCCCCGCCGCGATTGTAATATGCTTCAGCATAATCGGGTTTGAGTTCTATCGCTTTGGTGTAGTCTTTAACCGCAAGTTCAACCTCGCCTTTTTTGCTGTGAGCCAATCCGCGATTGTAATACATCTCGGCACATTCTTGATTCAGTTCCTGCATCATTTTTCCTCCACAGTGCGGGTTACTTAAGAATAATGATAACATGCAAAACGAGTAGATGTCAATCGAATCTGACAGCATAGTCAGGGACGTTTAGTTTTAAATAATCTGCTTTTTCAAGCCCGGTGCGGTTCCAAACCGCACCTACCGGTCCTGGGGGTCTTTTTAGGGACTGCTACTGAAAAGTTTAGCGATTTCGTCTGTTTCAAAAACGGGTAGCGGTTGTTGTGTACGGGTGGCATCTTCCAGCCACAATCCCTGCTCAGGCGGCAAAAACTGCCCAATGATGTCCGCGCGGATACCCGCTTCGCCGAGGGCTTGACAAATTGCGTCGCTTTTTTCAGGTGCCGATGCTATTAACATGGCACCCGATGAAATGACACCGAGCGGATTAAGCCCAAACATATCACACAATGTCCGTGTGATGTCTCCATACAATATTGGCGACCCTAAAAGTTTATCCGAATAGACAACTACACCTAACTCGGCTGCGGTTGCTAACTCATATACAGCGGTTGCGATACCGCCCTCTGTGACATCGTGCATAGCGTGTACACCGCCTGTGGCAATTGCAATTTGCGCGTCCTTTAGCACGGAAATCCCCGGATCTATGAGATAGTTCCTCGCCTGCTCTAAGAATTGGGCATCGCACTTTTCACGCACCTGCTCTTCACGCTCACGCGCAATAATTGCAGTCGCTTCGATACCGAGTCCCTTTGTAAGGATTAGGACATCCCCTACACGAGCATCCGCTGAAGTGACCAACGAGTCCTTCGGGGTAACCCCCATCATCTGTCCTATAACAACGGGTTGTGTTACGGCTGGTGTAACTTCGGTATGCCCACCACACAGTGCGATATCAAACGCTGCGCATGCTTGTGTGATTTGTGCCATGATGTTGCGAACCATTGTTGGTGTTGTTGCATCTTCGGGTAACAACAGGGTTACCAGCAGCCATTTCGGCACAGCTCCCATCGCTGCAATATCGTTGCTATTGACGCATACCACATACCATCCAATATTTTCAGTCGCAAAGGTAATAGGATCGCTGGTTGCAACGAGATAGTTGTCCCCTAACGCAATGACCGCCGCATCTTCACCGAGTTGTGGTCCGACAACCACACCTGTGCTGGTATTGGAACTGGGCAAAAGTTCCTTTAAAAAGTCGTGTTTCAGTTTTCCAACAGGTAGATTCATGTCTTTTATTTGCTTTGGAAATGTATAGGGTGCTTCAGTTTAACAGGGAAGATTTTGAGAAGTTTTAATTGTGTTTTTCTGTAATCGTAGAATTTTCATCATCAGCAGCACGCTTTGAGTGAATGAAGTCTTTTAACCCAGAAAGGATGGCCAGTACTTTATCCAATTGTAGTGGATGTTCGGAATTAAGGAGATATGTGAGATCTTGTGGACTAAGATTTGTCCACGCGGCAAGTCTTTCAATGCCACCTTGCGCTTCTGCGATATCTCTCATGACAAGCAGCAATATTTCAATATTGCCATCTTTATCAAAATCTTGGAGTGCGGTTTCGAGATACCCTTTTGCAAATTCCAGTTGGGCAAGGTCTTTAAGAAGATAGTCTTTAAAACGGGTTGTGTGCTGTTGAAGCTTAATATCTATACGCATTATGATGATTCCTTCATTTCTTCAAGAAAGTCGTTCCAATAATTTTTTGCTCTGGTAATGTCCCGTTGTTGTGTTCCTTTAGTCCCTCCACAAAGCAAGATAACAATGTCATTTTGAAAAACTCCAAAATAGACTCGATATCCTGGGCCGTAATGAATTCTTAATTCGTATAAACCGGTATCCAATCGCCTGAAATCACCAAAGTTCCCTGTTCGCAAACGCGTAATTCTATTAGAGATAGCTATCTGTGCTCTTTCATCTCTAAGCTGCGTGTACCATTGCCGATATGGACTGCGCCCGCTTGATGTGGTATAGTTGAGTATCTCTCTGGGGCGAATTTGCATATCTTTAAGTATAAAGCATTTTTAGCGAATTGTCAACCTTTGAAGTCAATGTCAGCAGAGTCATTCGGTTTTAAGAAATTATAGAATTTCTCGTCCTTTTTTCAGGATCGTGCGGTTCCAAACCGCACCTACCGGGCCTAGGGGTCTAAAATTGGGAGAAAAAACCGAAAACGGAATAGCCCTGTCAATGTTAGATAAAAATCTTGTAGGTGCGTAAGCCGGATAGGGGGCCTATGATTGCCCAGGTGCTGCCGATGACGTAATCGCCTAAGATTAATCCTAAAAAGAGGGGTGCGACCTTCCGATGCAACCGCAAACCGCCGTGCCGTAGAATCATTAACTTCAAAAACCACGCCACGAAGAAGGCGAACCAGAAATAGTCCATCGCAAAACTGATCGCGAGTGCGTAACCTGCCGGGTGGAAGGGCCACCACAGGAAATGCATCCGCATATACATCATCACAAACGTCAGGAGCGCGCCGATGCCCATAAATCCGATGCCGACCATATTTGGCTCGGTTGGATTATGTAACCACCGCTGGAGCCGACCAAATGACTCTCTGCCGACCCATCCTTTAAAACCACCGGCTTTTGCCACCGCGCCGTTTCGGAAGGTGATGTCCAGATTTGCCCAAAAGGTCGCCAGAATGCCGATGACAATTGCGATGAGCATCGCGACCCATAAACGCCGGTTGCCCATCCCCGTTGATTCTGCGAGTTTAAACGCCTCAATCTGGTTCGGCATCGGGTGATTGCGGTAACCGCGATTGAACCAGTAGAACAGCGACATAATCGTGAGGCTGCTCGTGTCAAACCGTCGGGTGCCGCCGACCGTCGCCAGCATGTCGTGTGGGTTGACATAGTAAATTTCGTGTGGCGTGCCGAGTTCCGCTCGGACACGGGTGATGGCAAAGGAGAGCAGGAAATAAACGCCAAAGAAAATGCCAGCGACCCATAACGTCATTCCCGCGATAGAGGAGAAGATTCCAAGCGCGACGAGCGATCCCAGAATGCCTAAGAAGGCGGCACGATACGGCATCGGTTCATTTGAATCATCGAGACGCGATTTGAACCCAAACACCTTTTTCAGTACTTCACTCAGATGTCGCCGTGTGACCCAGACAGCGAGCAGGAAGAGGGCGATCCAGGCACCGTACGCCTGCTCGTTCAACGCCGGAAAATAACGGGTGCCGAGTGCCGCAGCGATGACGAACTCCGCTAAACGGACAACAAAGAAAAACCAGCACGAAAAGGAGAGGTCCAACGGTAGGAAAAAGGCTAACCCAACAGCAAACGGGTAGACGGAGATCCGCGTCCCACGGATAGCACTCCACGGACGTTCCGTGAAGATATTCTGGAACACGGCTGTCCGTTTGATATAAGGGATCTCTGGAAACTGTGGGAAGAGGTAGTGGACCCCGTTAATCACACCAATAACTACGGCGATACTGAAGCCCATCCACATCATTCGATTCTTCAGGAGCAGGATCCCGCCGTCTTCTGAGAGTCGGAGCGGGAGTTGGATGATCGGATACGCTAATTTTTCCTGTTCTGCCCAGCGTCTTCGGACGAGTGTGTTGATGCAGAGCATCATGAACATCATAATGAGGAAGAAGAGTCCCCAGAACATTAATGGCTTTAGCCAAACCGAGAAGTTATGCCGGGTATAAAAAGTCGATTCTCCCTCGTAAAAGCCTTGCAAACTTTGCGCGTCGGAGACCGTGAGCCATGAGGGTAGATACCGAAAAAAAAGTGCCTGCCACTCGTTCTCCTCCGTTGCGAACCGGAACGGATGCGCGATGCTGCCGAACATATTTTGCATCGTGTCGTGTCCGGCAAAAGTGCAGGAGATCGCCACCATAATGTAGATAGTGAGCAATTCCCCTTGCTGGAGCATTTGGACTTTTAAATGTGGCTGAAGGCTCTGCGAAATGCGTTTCAGCACGCAGTTAGCAACGACACAGACAAACATGATAAAAACAGGCTGGATAAAAAGCGGGAGGCACGAACCGTCAAGCGAGTAGTACTTTACCTCAACAATCGTCATCCAATAGACATTGATCGGGATGAATAAAACGCCTAAAAGAAGCGAACGTCCAGTAACGCGTGCCGATGAGATCAAATTTTTGGGTCCATGCATTGTTAATAGTTGTCAGTTATCAGTTTGCCTCGCAGTGAGAGTTAAGAGGTTTTCTGGGATTTCATATTCCTTGGTAAACGTTGGTGTATCAATGCGGTAACGGCGGTTACAGAGAGATGATCAAACATCTGAAACCAGACTTATAACTTATAACTACTCACGGTAGATTTTAACGATTTCTGAGATGACTCGTGCCCTGTTTTTCCAATTCATACGCGCAGGCGGGATGAGGTAGATACCATCAATCTCACATTCGTCTTGAGTGCGGATGTCGCGAACCAATTCTAAACATAACCGCATACCGAGTTCCTGTCCAGCGGTATCTCCGAGGTCCCGGAATTTGTCAACGATAAACTGTGGAATGTAAAGTCCCAAATTGTCCCGGAGGTAGGAAGCACTGCGGAAACTTGTGAGCGGTAATATGCCGTAAAGCATCTTTATACCAAGATGTTCCGTTGCCTGCTGAGTGTGCACAATGTCCTCGTAAGCCCAGACTGGCTGTGTATAGGCAAAATTAGCCCCTTGCGCCACCTTATTTGCGAGATGTTTGACATGCGGTTGGAGATTCTCAGCGATTGTGAACCCCCCGCCGTAGTAGAATCCACAGGGTTCACCGATAGATGAGCCGTCAGCGAGTTCGCCTTGATTTAACCGAGCGATGAGTTTCATCAATTGAACCGCGCCCCGGACATCTGGAACAAGGCTTGCTGTCTCATAGGGACCGGCTTTCGGATGGTCGCCTGATAAAGCGACGATGCCTCGGATGCCCAACGCCTCCGCCTCTAACAGATGTGATTGCATACTGATGAGGTTCCGCGATCGGGTTGTCCAATGGATGAGTGTCGGAATCTGTGTTGTTTGCTGAAGTCGATACGCCGTACCCACCGCCCCGATGTTCACCGCCGCCCCGGAATTGTCGGTCACATCAAACAGGTCTACCCCGATTGCGGCGAGCCCCTTTGCTTCCTTCAACATCGCCCGCAATTGTGGAAATGTGTTGGCGCGCATCTCTACACTTACAATGCGTTCGCGCGTTTCAAACACTTGCTGCACGGGGTTATCGGTCGGAACTTTGGACGTTGCTCTGATTTTGGGGAGAACGAAGATACGCGACTCCCGTTTTATGGGCTCACGTCCTGTGATCGCCTGCCGGATTTTCGCTGTATATGCCGGTGTCGTTCCACAACAGCCACCAATCATGTTCGCACCAAGTTCAACCAGTTTTCCGACGTAGTCGCTGAAAACCTCAGCTTCGACTGTGTAAGAGACCGCCACTTCGCCTTGCTCAACTCTCGGATTGCCAGCGTTCGGTTGAACGACAATCGGTACTTTGATAACGGGGGCGAGGCGTTCCATCGCTTCGACGAGATCGTGGGGTCCCCTGCAATTGATACCGACTGCATGTGCGCCGAGTTGTTCCAATTCTTGTGCGAAGACACGCACGTCTAATCCGGCACCGACAGTTCCACCCGAAACACCGCTAATTTCAACAATGACAGGGACACCGTAAGTGAGTGCCTGTTTTGTAGCGACTTCTGCTTGTTTGGGGGAAACGAACGTTTCGAGTACGAGGAGATCGACACCGGCATCAACAAGCGCGTCCATCTGTTCCTTGAAGAGCAGTCGGATTGTCTTAGTAGGCGGCACTGTGGTATCTAAACTGTGGAACGGGATTTGTCCGACGGAGCCAGCTATGTAGCTCGTCTCAGGCACCGCTTCGCGTGCCAGTACCACACCGGTTGTGTTAATTTCTTTAACCTGTTCGGCTAAACCGTGGACAGCCAACGCCTCTTTATTTGCCTGATAAGTATTCGTCTGGATAACATCGGCACCTGCGTCGGCGTAAGCGCGGTGGATAGCCGTAACTTTCTCGGCATGTTCCGTAGAAATATTGCAGGCATCAACACACTGCAAGTATGCTGGTATCCGTTTGCGGAGCTCGGTTCCGATAGCACCGTCACACACCAGTATTCGGTGTGCTAAGGTATCTATGAAGTTGTTTTTTTTTCTTGAAAGGTTTGTCATATAAGCGAAAAGCGCGCCTGTGAAGCGCGCCTTCCAATATTTTCGAGATAGACGTTATCTAATGATAGAGCCAGCCTGTTCAGTTGGGATATAATAATAGCCAAAAATGATACACATCTCATCTTCAGAGGTGAGTCCAAATATGAGCGGTTCATTCGTATCGTAGTTGTTGTGGGTACACTGAAAGTTGAGTCCATCATCTGGGTCTAAGCGCAGCACCGGATCATAGAGATCAATAGGTGCATCGTCGTAGGCGATACTCCGGTGCAGCAAATCACCTGACGATTTTTGGAAAACCTCAAAGAGTTCACCGTGTCTGTGCATGTGAGATGTCAGTAAAAAGACACTTATCTCCGTATTTGGGTCGTGCTCTCGTGTTTTCAATTCATCTTCAACATACCACGTCAATTTGGCGACGCGCGTTGTCCCGGTGGCACGTTAATTGCGCGATTGGAGACAAAAATTTCAAGTGCCTCGTATTTGACCTCCTCCTCCGGAATCGTATAGATATTGACATAGGTTTCGCCAATCAGGGTCTCATCACCGAGCAGATTGATATAGTGGGAATTGAGGTCATAAACAGTATCCGCTGGTAGTCGCAAGCCCACGCCTTCAGGGAATTGAAATAGGGTATCATCAGTTTGTGTGCCGACAACGAAAAGCCTGTCCACACCAAAGTAACCAAATACCGGATCTGGTTTATCTGTGTCAAGTTCACGGAAAGTATCCTCAGGATTAACGGCGATATCGGGTACTATCCCATTATTCAAGAGCCCCTTTGCCAAACCTTCCTCCGTGAGTCGATAGATAATGAAGTGATGACTGCCAGCAGGATAAAAGATCTCTACTTTATTAATAAAGATGTCGCCTGCTACCGGATTCCCATTTTCATCTTTGATTTGAGTGGCGTAGTAGACTTCCCGTTCGGTGCCGGGTTCAATCTTAAACGGCGGCAAACGGAGTTGATATCCTTGACCGGGTAGCGGGGGCGCGGGGGGCTTAAAGACTTCGCCAGGGTCGCGTAAAACACCGAGGTCACCGATCCCTGCGACTTTACCTGTCTCTGGCGCGCCTGCCGCAATCCATGTCCGAATCGCTTCTATTTTCGCGTCGTGGATCAGCCCACCACCGAACGGCATTTTTTGACCTTGATCTGCGGATTCCGGTCCTATCAGTTTCGTCAAAAGGAAACTGTTCTCTGGATTCTCCGGATCCACGAGTTTCATACCGGCAGCTGCAGCCGCGGGATTCTGTGGTACAACACCCACTAAAGCATCATAAGAAAGTCCGTACTCCAGACTCAAACCGCGAGAGTTTGAGGGGGCTGCGTGGCAAGCACTGTTCGCACAACTCCTATCAAAGAGATATTCTTGGATATCATGATACGTTGAATTTTCATCCGGTACCGTTTGCCCGAAACTGTTGCTCACACGAACCAGGTCCAGCACATTGATGGTCCCATCGCGATTTACGTCAGGATTCTGCTCTGCAGTGCGATCCACGGGCTGCCCAAGTGCATTAGCGACAATCACCAGGTCTTGAATGTTCACGATACCGTCGTTGTTCACATCCTCTAAAAGGGTAGGATTATCACCGTGCCCGAGTGCGGAGAAGGAAATGCCGACCACCAATGAGAGGATGAGCGTTGAATAAATGAGTTGTTTAACCATGATTAACAATTCAACCTCCAAATATTAGTTATTAGCGCAATCCATCTTGCGCTGTGTTTTTGAAAAGCTCTGTTTTTGAAATAAATCGATATTTTAAGAGTGTCCATGCGGCGAACAACCCGTCCGACCAGAACCGAAGTTTCTTGCCTTCCTTCTTGGTGCGCGGAAAATAGGAGACGGGTACCTCATAAATACGATAACCCGCACGTAAGATTTTAGCTGTAACCTCTGGACAGAATTCGAAGCCTTCACAGGTCAAATTCAGTCGCGTTATCAGTTCTGTGGAAAAGGCTTTATACCCCGTAGACTCATCAGTAATTCGGCACCCGTAAAGGAGATTCGTGTAGGTGGCGAGGAGCCGATTTGCTATGAAATTATGAACACTCGCATTTCCACGTCCATTTAGAAACCTCGATCCGTAAACGACTTGAACATGTTCCTTTTCAAGCGGTTTTAAGAGTTCAGACAAGTCTGCCGGGAGCAACTCCATATCGGCATCCTGAATAACGACTGCCTCTCCCTTTACGTATGGCAGTCCACTCCGAATCGCAAAACCTTTGCCACTATTTTCTTCACAATGCACAACGGTTAACGCATGACCCGTTCTTAACTCTTGAAGTATCTTGTCCGTTCCATCGGTAGAACCGTCGTTGACAACAATAATCTGTTTCTCGATCGGTACTGAATGCACAGCCTCGATGACCTGTCTGATCGTTTGCTCTTCGTTAAACGCAGGAATGATTACAGATACTAACATCGTTCATCATGCCTCCGTCTAAGCACGTTAGAGTAGCGATTTCACCATACCACCGTCTACTTGAATCGTTGTCCCGGTTATGTAGCTTGCGCGTTCGGATGCGAGAAAGACAACCAAGGCTGCAAATTCAGCAGGATCGCCGATTCTGCCGAGAGGAATGTCCGCCGTCATTCTTTCGAGTGCCTCATCAAACGTGATCCCCGCTTCCTCCGCACGTACGGTTGCGAGTTGTTGAATGCGATCGGTAAAGATAATACCCGGGCAGACATTGTTGACTAAGATTTTGTCGGGTGCTAACTCCGTTGCAAGGGTTTTCGCAAAGCCGATAACACCTGTCCTAGCCATGTTTGACAACATTAGGTTATCCACGGGTTGCTTAACAG
>CAZQIP010000127.1:0-14496 GCA_964593655.1 uncultured bacterium
CTGATGGGTTCACCCACACACCGATGACACCAGCGTTGAATCTTCGGGCAACTTCGAGTACAATTTCAAAGTGTTGTCGTGCCTCGGTTTTTCGGGCTGGTGTTGTCAGAATATGATTGCCAAAGCCGATTGTCGGCACGACGAGTCCGTGTTTCTCGGCAAGGTTCACCGCATCGTCTATCTCCTCCGTGGAAAGTTCACCGAGAAAACCGGAATGTACAGGAATATTGATACCCTCGTAGCCTGCTTCGGCGACGAGATCAAAAATCTCGGCACGCGTGAATCTACCTAATGTGCCAGCATAAGGATCGTAACAGATGGTTAACATTTTTCCTCGCTTGAATCCGTCTCTTTTGATAGTGGGTACGGATCTTCTTTCGTCAGTTCACCATTTGGCAGTTCGTAATAGAGATGTCCGTTAAAATCATACACGTTCGGAATTCCTTTTTTTCGGTTTTCTTCTTGTGCTATTTTTGCGGCACGATTGCCGATTCGTAGCATTTCACGTGCCCATCTATGGGTTTTAAGGCTTAATTTGTCTTGAGGCATTACGCACCTCCATCGCGAATGTCTTGAATAAACAGTTCAAAGAAATCTTCATTTATTACTGTTACCTCATTCCCTTCACCGGAAGCGACTTCCTGAAAGTATTCCGCAGAATTGTAAAACAGACTCCACCGGTCTACGAGGTTTCTATAAGTATACCAAAAGTTATGCTTGCTCCGATAAAACCTACGCACGACATCTTCCGTTGGTACATGGTGTCCACCTGCCTGCACACGATTCCGCACACGAGCGATGCACGTCTCAGCGGATTTCAGAAAAACAAAAACGATGGCGACTGTGTAGCCAGCACGCTTCAATTGAGAGATAGTTCTTTCAAATCCTTTGCCTGATAGTGTCACCTCTACAATAAAATCTGTTCCTGATTGGATAAGCCCTTGGATTTCTCGTATAAAGAGTCGTCCTGCTTGAATTTTGACGCTGCCCATCTCCTCTGGACGGGACACCAATCTTTCGGCGATTGCATCGGCACTAATGTATACAGAGACTTCTGAATCGCGGAGGTATTCGGACACAAAAGTCGTTTTGCCCGATCCGTTTGGACCGGCAATAACCATCACATTTTTTGACAAAGTTTTGCCTCTCTAATGTCACTTCTTGTTCAGGCAACACTGCTTATACTTCCGACCGCTACCGCACGGACACGGCGAGTTCCGTCCAACTTTCTGTGAGGTTTGTGCGGCGATCGGCGTATCAACTTGTGCTTTTTCCTGCCGACGCTGCCGTAGAATGGGTATAATACTGTTCGCGGGTCGTCCCGCTTGCAGCGCGGAAGCCATCATCTTCATCGGTTCGTCAATATGATTGAAAAACTGCTTATAGCCAGCACAGAGGTAGTTCAAGCCGTCTTCACCCGTAGGTGTTTTGATAAAACGGTTTTTTGGACAACCGCCATTACAAACAAACTTCACTTCGCAGCTGCGACAGTATTCGGGGAGCGTGTCCCGTTTATCCGTGCCGAATTTGCGTTGGAACGTTGAATCCACCATCTCCGCGATCGTGTTCTCTTCAATATTTCCGACGTGGTAGTCAGGCGTAACGAAATGGTCACAGGAGTAGAGGTCCCCGTTATGCTCAATGGCGAGCGCATCACCGCAGGTTTCATTGAAGACACAGAGGCTTGGGTTATAACCCAACCACGCCTCAAGCGCAACATCGAAGATCTGGACAAAAATTCTGCCGATGTCCTTTACCACCCATTCATCGAAAATCGCGCAGAGGAATTTACCGTACTGTCGTGCTGTAACAGAACGCGGGGACACGTTCTTTCCGCCGAAATTCTCAACTGCGGGGATAAACTGCATGAACTCCGCACCAAGTTCTTTGAAGTAATCATAGACCTCCTTCGGATACTCGGCATTGTGTTTATTCACAACACACAGAATATTATAGTCAACTTTGTGCTGCTGTAAGATGCGCAAACCGCGGATGACCTGCTCGGACGATGGGCGCCCGCGTTTGTCATAGCGATATTTATCATGAATCTCTGGCGGCCCGTCAATACTTACGCCGATCAAGAATTTGTTCCGTTTGAAAAATTCTCCCCATTCATCGTCAAGGAGTGTCGCGTTCGTCTGAAACGAATTCTGGATCTGCATACCCGGACGGCGATATTTCTGTTGGTATCGGATCGCTTGGCGGAAGAAGTCTACACCCATCAGTGTGGGCTCGCCGCCTTGCCATGCGAACGTAACTTCATTAACTTCCTGCGCTTCGATATACTGCTTGACGTAATTCTCCAAGACCTCATCATCCATCCGGAACGATCGCGTTTCCGGGTAGAGTTTTTCTTTATCGAGATAGAAGCAGTATTCGCAATCCAGATTACATATTGGCCCGATCGGCTTCGTCATCACATGAAATGCGCGCGGTGTGTTGTGTTGAACCATCTGATTGTCCCCTTTTCGCCTAACCTCATAGCGATACGCTCAAAGATGTCATAAAGTTTAGCATATCTCACGCGAATCTACAAGAAAAAAACGGGATTCATTTTGAGATCGCCAAACCACTACATGGAAATCCTTTGGCAAAAGAAAAGAGATGTGATATAATGGGTTGCATGAACGGAGTGTAGGGGAACCTGTTATACTGTTATTATGTGTTTCAAGAAAATTTTGAACATGGAGGCGTTAAAATGAAATTACTAACCTCAAGTATTGTGTTACTCTTATGTCTTTGTGCTGTTTCATTGGCATTGGAAGAAGATGACCCAGCGATTGTTGGTGTGTGGCTCTTTGAAGGCGATGCTAAAGATGCATCAGGCAACGGCAATGATGGAAAGGTCATCGGAAATTTTAAATTTGAGAACGGTAAATTTGGGAAGGCAGTCGTCGCGGGTGGCGGTGGTAGTATTGATGTCCAAGATTCAAAAAGTATCCAGAGCGTCAGTGACGAATTGACTGTCGCTGCTTGGTTCCGAGTCGATGCCGACTCAGATACCGGGGTCCGAAAAAATGGTGCCTACTTGCTGGAAGATCAGTCTGGTGGCGAACCAATACCTGACGGCTTCTCATTCAGAGTCTGGACGGACGCGGGTATCACTCCTGGGTTCTACGGGAAAACAGAACTGGAACAGGGGAAGTGGCATCACGTTGCTGGAACATACGACGGAAAAAATGTTGAGATGTACGTTGATGGCGAACCTGAAAGTAAAAAAGGCGCGTTGTCAGATGCCAAAGCGGATTGGAAACCGGAGTGGAACGGTAAAGTCGCTGCAGGGCAAGTGCTCCAACTCAAATTTGGGCCAGAGTCGTTTACCGGTGGTATTGACGAGATTGTGATTCTCAGCCGCGCCCTTGAAGCAGATGAGATTCAACAGCTCCTGAACGGTTGGGAGGACGCTTTCGCCGTTGAACCGGAAGGAAAATTAGCAACAACGTGGGGAAGAGTGAAGACTGCCCGATAGTCTAATAGGTAAAGCAAGTCCATTTTCGCTATGCGAGGACACGCGCAACGGTGTTCCTCGCTCAATCAAACGCCAAAATCTTCTTAATCTTACCCGGTTGTGCCCAATTGCACTTCCCCGCACCGTTGAGTTGTCGCAACAAAGCCGGAATCTTTGGGTTCTCCAGTGCGGTCTTAATCCGTTGCGCGTCATGCTCAGTCCAACACGGAATGAACGCGTGCATTGCCTGATTCCCTTGCCACATCTGCCCCGCTACACTGCTCAACACGACCGGTGTAAAATCGCTTTTCCCGTACGCCTGCCAGATCACTTTGAAAGGCGTGAACGCGTATGGACCCACACCGAGCAGTGCCCACCAATTACCTCTATTCATAGCCGATCGGAGGAGCGTCCCTTTACGGGATTTTAGCACCTCTTGGGCATTCTGAAGATACTCCTTCAAAGTGTTCCACTGTTCGATTTCTTCTGATATGAGCGGTTTTCCTGTCTGCTGATGATACGGCAACAGGATCCATTTGTGCGGTAAAAGTGTGTTTTGTCGCCATATCTCTTTTGTGGCGAGCGGGTATAGAAACTGCTCAGGGAGATGTGACGGTTTGCGGTCAAAGATGAAGACGCTATTTGCACCACAGGTATTTACGCCTTGTCGCGGTTTTTGTTCTGGTGCCAGTCTGATTTCAAACGTCGTGTCCGTATTCAGTTCATCAAGGTCTTGCACAATCCGCCAGGGATCTGTCGGATTTTTGAGCGGTAAAGCTTTATACTCAACCCATTCACTATCCAGTTCTCTGAAATATGAAATAGGAAAGCCTTGCGGTGTATCTCCCTGAAATTTTGCACAGCAATACGATGTACCGACACCCTCAAACACTTTCGTCGATGAAAATTCATAGACGGTCTCTATAGCAAAATCCCTACAAGAGTCAATACCGTTTTGCGAATCTTTGGCACTGTAATTCCGAAATCCACTATGCGCACCCTCGCCAAAAAAGATGGATGTTGGGATGTAAAAGCAGCCTACTCCGTTTTTCTTCAGCAATCTTCCCAAAGCAATCTTCAGTACCAGTGCTGCTATATCCGTCCGAGAAGACCCCAGAAGTGTCTTCTGTCTATCCGGTACAAGTTCTTCTTCAAGGAAAAAGGGTTTTAAACGCGCTTTATATGCTGTCGGTAAATCTCCGAAGTTAGCCCACGGCGGATTCCCAACGAGAATGTCGTATTTCCCCGCATGCGCTTCCGTAATAACATCTTGGCAGAAGATTTGAGAGGTGGGAAAGTCTATACCAAACTCGCGCTTGACGTTTTCTCTAAACTGTTCAAGATGCGACGGGACTACCTCAATAAGCGTCAGTCGTGACAGGCGTTCAGGCGTAATAGTAATGCCTTTTTGTCTTGCGATATGGAGCATCGCAAGCGGGAACACACCCTCTCCTGCAGTCGGGTCGCAGATATGCGCGCCCTCAAGCCACGCGTCGAAGATGTCCCATCTGTTAATGAGCCATTCCGCCCATTTCAAAGGTGTAAAAACCTGTCCGATATTGTTGTTTGCTAAGTGAGAAGTATTTGTTTTCATTCGCGGTAATTTTGAGTTGTTTTATTTCAATTTTATGTTATAGTGACAAGGGGTTATGGAAAAAGACATATTGGTATAAATGTTACTTAGTGATGAGATGTATCCTATCATATATTCAAATGCCACAGTCAACTTTTTTATAAAAGCAAAGAGATGGACATGACACAAAAAACAGGTTTCGCCTATCATTCAGACTACCTTAACCACGATACCGGTCCGGGACACCCTGAACGACCAGACCGCTTACGCGCAAGTTTAGCTGCACTTCAACAAAGCAGTGTATGGGAGCAATTGCACCAGATTGAACCGAATCCGGCAAGTTTAGAACAGGTCGCTTACGCGCATAACCCTGCCTATAGCGAATATATCCGACAACACTGTGAACGAGAAATTCCGCTCACCTACGACACCACCGTCGGATTTGAATCGTTTGATATTGCCCTGCTTTCGACAGGTGGTGTCCTGCGAGCAGCAGATGCAGTCGCAACCGGTGAGGTGAAAAACGCATTTGCGATGGTACGTCCGCCGGGCCACCACGCCACCCCAGGACAGAGTATGGGATTTTGCCTATTTAACAACATCGCCATTACGGCGCGATATCTCCAACGGGAACACGGTGTCGGGAAAGTCGCAATTGTGGATTGGGATGTCCATCACGGCAACGGTACGCAAGACATTTTCTACGAAGACGAATCCGTCTTCTTTTTTTCTATCCACCAATCGCCGCTCTACCCGGGCACCGGTTCAAGTCGCGAGCGCGGTAGCGGAAAGGGGCGCGGCACAACCCTAAATGCCCCGATGCCTGCCGGAAGTGGAGATGACGAATATATCGAAGTCTTTACAGATGTTCTCATCCCGGCACTCCGAGATTTCTCGCCAGAATTTCTGTTAATCTCCGCGGGTTTCGACGCTCACTATCTCGATCCGCTTGCTGGCACTGAACTCACAGCAGACGGATTTGCTACACTCACAGACCTGATGCTTGCGTTTGCCGAGGAGACTACATCAGGGCGCGTTGTTTCTGCGTTAGAAGGTGGGTATAGTTTGGAGGGTGTGTCCGAATCTGTTGTGGCACACGTTGAACGTTTACTAAAGTTTGACGTAAATGCTTAATTCCGGTTCGCACGGTAGCATTAAGTCTGAAATTCCGAAGGGGCTTCTTGCATCACAGGAATGACATAACTCCGAAGCGTCAGACCTGACACTCTCTCTGTTTCCATAATCGGTTCTGGATTCTGACGATGATCGAAGACGATGTAATAGCCTTCCGCCGCGCCCTCCGATTTCAGATAAGCGGCGAGTTGTTGTTTCCCCGCCGCGTAGCGACGCGTCCCTTCCCAAACCTTGGTTTCGACGATGTATTTTTGCTGGTTGTGGAGAATAATCAGATCGAGTCTACCGCGTCCAGTTGGTACCTCAAGAAACATCGTTCCCCCCACGGTGCGGACGAACTGGTCGAGATAAGCAGAAAGCAGGTATTGACCAACAAACTCTTGGGGGGTCTCTGGCACTTGGAGGATCTTGTAACCTGCACGACTGATGAAGTCCTTGAAATTTTCAATGAGCAGCCCCATCTTAATCTGCCTATTGGAAGTCAGATACTCCGAAAAGTCGCGACTCGTATTTTCAGGAAAGTAATCACACTCCAGGCCATTAATCAAAGGCTGAAACGTCTGCATGATGCAATGTTGATAAATGGGGTTGACTATTTCACACATACCTTCAGCATCTTTGGCAATAACGCCATAAATGGTGAGTTCACTAATGATGTCGTCGCGGAAAACGAAAGGAATACCTTTGTCATAGGAGACAATTTTCATCAGGAGGGTTTCAAAGCGGCGGTTTTTTTCGATGTTTGTCGTCAAATGGGACAGGTTGGTATTATCTTCCTCAAGCAGTTGTGTGAGTGCTTGTGCGAAGTGTATCATCGTAATCGGCTCAGTTTTTGGAATATCAAGTTCTGTAGCGAGAATCTGTCCGAACCGGTTGACGAGGAAGGGTTGCCCGGCAGTCTGTCTGTGAATAGATTCAATCACTTCGGAGGCAATGGGTTGCCCGATTTCATCAGTATACTGCCTAAAGAGGTCGTGCACCTGTTCCACGGTAAAGTTCGGCAGGTGGAATTCATCTTGGATATTGAATGGTGAGATAGACCGGTCATAGTTGAGTTGTGTGATGTTCTTGACACCTACGATGCCAACGCTGTGCAGGCATCGCTCCTCCTCGAAATGGTAGATGTGGCGGAGTGTATGAAGAAAATCACTGACAGCGGCTGGTGGAATGCCATCAAATTCATCAATAATAAAGACAATTTTCTGCTCACTGTATTCAACTGCGAGTAAGTTCGCGAAATCCTCAAAAAATTCCAACATTGAACCGTGATGGCTGAATGTGGTGTTATCCAAGAGTTGCGTCAATGCTTCAGAAAATACGTGGCCGCGTTTTTGGAAAACGTTTTCGATGTGCTTGCGGATCCTTTTGTAAAGCAACTCGTAAAAATCAGGAATGGAGAAGTTTTTATAGATGTCGAAACTAAGTTGGATCGGAAAATAGGTTGGGTCTTCTGCTGCGAGCGTAGCGAGTGCCAATCGGAAAAACGTTGTTTTACCGGTCTGGCGCGGTGCGAAGAGGACGATGTACCGTCCATCTTTCACGCGATTGACGAAATCTTTAACCTCCTCAGTGCGGAGGACGACATAATGCCGGTCAGGGTGCACTGCGCCTTGCGTGCCGAACGTTCGCATCGCTTTCTCCTTTCAATCAAATTATACCCAAAAGATAAGAGTTTGTCAACAACGAGATTTACACAATACTAATAGCACGACACCCTTTAAACTAACCGGTATTCCGCGGCTTCTGCCCTACGTGAATTGCGACGATGCCGAATGTTTTC
Source organism: uncultured bacterium (assembly GCA_964593655.1). Taxonomy (GTDB): domain Bacteria; phylum Poribacteria; class WGA-4E; order WGA-4E; family WGA-3G; genus WGA-3G. The sequence goes on from CAZQIP010000127.1 coordinate 7,936, forward strand.
CGATGGAACCGCACATCTGTCAATCCACACTGCTCCATAACGCCCTTCAAGGCATCGCAATTCGGAAATTTCATAACAGAGCGCGGAAGATACCCGTACGCATCGTCTTTGTTGCGGGAGATTAAGTTCCCGATAAAAGGCAAGATTTTGGTGAAATAGAAATAATAGAGACCCCGAAACAGTGGGTGTGTCGGTTGCGTAAACTCTAAGATAACGACCCTGCCGCCCGGTGCGGCAACGCGCGTCATCTCGCGGATCCCGATCTCTAAATCGGAAACATTCCGAATACCGAAACCGACAGACACAACGTCAAAGGTATTGTCTAAAAACGGGAGAGTGAGGGTATCCGCTGCCAGAAAGTTTGTCGGGCAGTTAGAAACCGCACCTACCGGCTGTTGAAGTTTCCGATCACCGATAACAAGCATCTCAAAGCAGAAATCTGAGCCGATAACGAACCCCTCTGCACCAATTTTATCCGAGTATACAAGCGCAAGTTCACCCGTACCCGTACAGACATCCAGCACCTTGCTCGTCGGTTCAACGTCGCTTGCCTTGACGGTTTCCCGGCGCCACATCTTGTCACGCTTGAGGCTTAGCAGCGCGTTAAGAAAATCGTAATAACGAGCGATCGCAGAAAATAGGTTTTTGATCCGCTGTGCCTGCATAGCCTCTACATCCGTAGTTCCGCACCAAGTTCCTGATTCAGACGTTTGACAACCTTATCGTGAAGGGCATTGACTGCCTTATCTGTCAAAGTTTCGGTTGCAGAATGATACGTGATCGCGTAGGCGAGACTCTTTTTGCCTTCCGGGACCTGTTCGCCTTCATAGACATCAAAGAGACGGACCGATTCAACTAATTCGCCACCCGTTGCGTAGATAAGTCCTGTCGGCATATCGGACAGCACTGCTTTATCCACGACAATCGCAAGGTCACGCTCAACCTTTGGATAGACAGGGATAGGTTCAAAACGTTTGGCAAATATGGCAGCATCTACTAACGCTTCCATATCAAAATCAAAGAGGTACGCTTTGTAAGGCAGATCGTAATTTTCGAGCACCTCTGGATGTGCTTCTCCGAAGATGCCTATCTGTTTGCTACTCGACAGCACCGCTGCGTTGCGACCGGGGTGGAAGGTCGGCGCGTCCGTTTTTTCCAGTGTGTAATCAACAATACCGCAAACCTCAAGTATCCCCTCCACAAGCCCTTTGATATCGTAGAAATCCGGTTCTCGGTACGGGTTGCTATACACACCATCCCCGACTTGTCCAGCGAGGATGCCCGTAACCCGTTCCGGTTCTTTCTCTGCGCCATTGCGAATGAAGACGCTTCCTATTTCAAAGAGCGCGATGGTGTCTATCTGATGGTTCCGGTTATGCTGCGCGTTTTCGAGTAAACTCGGTAGCAGTGTTGTGCGCAGCACCGACATTTCTGGACTCAACGGATTTTGCAACTTCAAGACATCACGGAGGGGATGGGCCGCAGCGAAGCGAATCTTATCAAAACAGTTCGGATCATAAAAACTATAATTGATCGCTTCCATCATTCCAGCAGCGAGGAGAAAATGCTTGATATGTTTCCGAACCTCTGTGCTCGGATTCGGCGCAGGGACGGGAATATCACCCTTGGGCAACGTTGTCGGAATATTATCGTAGCCGTAGACGCGCGCAATCTCTTCAATCAGGTCAATTTCACGGGTGACATCAGATCTGAACGTTGGTACAGTGATTTGGTAGTTTTCGCTGTTTGCGTTGACATCAAAACCGAGATCGTTTAAAATCTGCACCATCTCTGAGGCATCAAGTGTCGTTCCGAGTATGAAATTGACACGTTCTGGGCGGAGTTGAATCTCGGTCAAGGGTTGCTGTCCCGGATAGACATCGACAACACCTTTACAGATGCTACCGCCTGCTAATTCGGCGATGAGTTGTGCAGCACGGTCAAGTGCCGCAAGGACTGCACCTATATCGGCACCACGTTCAAATCTGTAAGAGGCTTCCGTACTGATCCCTAATGCTTTAGCAGTTGCACGGATACTTGACGGATTGAAATAAGCGCTCTCCAGCAACACATCAGCGGTGGTCTCTGTGATCTCAGAATCATATCCGCCCATAACGCCTGCGAGCGCGACAGGCTTTTCCGCGTCCGCGATAACGAGCATATCGGGCGTGAGTTCACGGTCTATCTCATCAAGCGTTGTCAGATTTTCATCCCCCGCCGCGCGCCGCACGACAATACGGTTCTCGGCGAGTTTATGGTAATCAAAAGCGTGAAGCGGCTGCCCATATTCCATCAGGACAAAGTTCGTGATATCGACAATATTATTGATAACGCCGATGCCAACGGATTCCAGCCTTTGTTGTAACCATGCTGGAGATTGTCCTACTTTAACGCCTCGGATAACACGTGCAGCATAACGCGGACAGAGGTCAGGTGCTTCAATTGTCACAGATGTTATCTCTCGAATATCGGTCTCATCTTCGTTGAAGTCAACTTGTGGCAGTTTTAAAGCGTTCCCTGTCTCCGCACGGATTTCACGAGCAACGCCGATCAGGCTCAAGCAATCTGGACGGTTGGGTGTTATCTCAAGTTCAAACACGACATCGTCTAATCCGAGTACTTCTGAAAGTGACGTACCCAGCGGTGTTTCTGTCGGTAATTCCATTAAACCCGCGGCATCTTCAGAGAGACCTAACTCCTTTTCAGAGCAGAGCATTCCGTGTGAAGTTTCGCCGCGCAGTTTCGCGCGTTTAATTGTCAGACCGATGGGCAGCGTCGCACCAATTGTGGCAACGGGTGCAAGCATACCTTCTCGGACGTTCGGCGCGCCGCAGACAATCTGGAGTTCTTCGGTCTCACCAATATCTACCTGACAGAGGACGAGTTTATCTGCATTCGGATGCGGTTTAATGGATCCAACGCTGCCCACAACCACGCCTTCCAGTTCAGCGCCAAGTTGCTTAACAGATTCAACTTCAACGCCTAACATCGTTAGTCGGTCAGCGAGTTCGTTTGGGGATAATTCAAAATCGATATAGTTTTTAAGCCAATTGAGGGTTACGTTCATAATAAAATCCGTAAAGTGTTCTAAGGTGAGCTAAGGTTGTACGTGGCTCCGAAGCAACTTTACAGACTTTAGCACACTTACCAACTTTACGCGCCTCCTCCTTTTAAAATTGACGCAAGAAGCGGAGATCGTTTTCATAGAAGGTGCGGATATCTGGGATCCGGAATTGAAGGTTCGCAATCCGTTCCACCCCCATACCGAAGGCAAATCCGGTGACTTCATTCGGGTCATAGTTCACCGCTTCAAATACGGCTGGATCAACGGCACCAGCACCCAGAATTTCAATCCATCCGCTGCCACCACAACTCCGACACCCGTTCCCTTGACAGACGGTGCAAGAGATATCCACCTCGGCACTCGGTTCTGTAAAAGGGAAGAAATGCGGACGGAAGCGCATCTGCGTTTGGTCACCGAACATCTGTTGAGCGAAGGAGGTCAAAATCCCTTTGAGTTCGCTGAAAGTGGCGTGCTTGTCTACAAGCAGACCTTCTACCTGATGGAACATCGGCGTGTGTGAAACATCGTAATCCACCCGATAGCATTTTCCTGGCACAATAATGCGGACCGGCGGGTTCTGATGCTCCATCGCGCGGATCTGAACCGGGGAGGTATGGGTCCGTAAAAGATGCCCATCCGTTAGGTAAAAAGTATCGTGTAGGTCACGAGCGGGATGATCGGCAGGTGTATTCAGCGCATCGAAGTTGTAATATTCGGTCTCAATATCTGGGCCGGTTACGACTTCAAACCCCATTTGGCTGAAAATTGCCTCAATCCGTTCTAAGATTTGCATCACCGGATGCGCTTTCCCGTAAGCAGGCTTTCGTCCGGGAAGCGTGATGTCAACAGATTCTGCCGCAAGCTGCTGTTCCTGTTGTTGATGATGCAGGACTTCCGTTGCTGCTTCAAACGCTTGTGTGAGCGTGATACGCACCTCATTGGCGAGTTTACCAATCTCCGGACGCTCCTCTTTGGAAAGGTTACCCATGCCTTTCATAACATCTGTCAATTTTCCCCTGCGTCCAAAATACGTAATCCTGAGCGATTCAAGCGCAGCCGGTGTTTCCACCGATTTTAATGCCGCAAGTGCTTCTGCCTGAATCGCTTGTAGTTCTGCTTTCATAGCTGCCTCTTAAAAAGAAACGCCTATCACTCTGCCCCGTAACTTCAAGCTCATGGTTGAAGTTGTTATGGGGACGAAAGCGACAGGCATCTACTTCCGCGGTACCACCCCGCTTGGTGGATTGTCGCGACCTCAAGGTCGCTCCTACAAATCTACCCGCTTCATTTTCTAATTGAGTGACTCCAGGATGAAATTCGGCTGTTGCTCTCAAAACCACGCTTCCAACCGATGACGCGGTCTCTCTATTTGGGAGGTCTCAACAGCTTACGTAAGTCCCTTCATAGCCGTTTGATATGTTAATTTAAATGTGCAAGTTCAAGCCTAACCCTTTGCAAGGGCAACAAGCTGCCCAAAACCGGCCTCGTCATTGATAGCCATGTCAGCGAGGACCTTCCTATCCAATTCGATGCCAGCCGTCTTCAGCCCGTGTATGAATCGGCTGTAAGTGAGTCCGTGCAATCTGGCGGCGGCGTTAATTCTCGCAATCCAAAGTCTTCTGAAATCGCGTTTGCGTGCGCGACGATGCGCGTAGGCGTGGTTCCACCCCTTCTCTACCGCTTCCATAGCCGTACGCTTGAGGTTGTTCCGTCCGCCGCGGTAGCCTTTGGAATGCTTGAGCATCCGATTGCGCCGTTTGCGTCGGACATTCCCTGTTTTTACTCGTGCCATCTAAAACTCCTATCGCGACCAGCGGGGCCGTCCGCGATCGCTTCCACTATTTCGACCGTAACGCCTTGGCGCGTTGTCCGATCGGGCATCCACTTCTACTTATGAATGAGGCGTTTCAAGCGTTTCTCATTGCTCGGGTCAACAAGGGTCGCTTGCCGCAATCTACGTTTCTGCTTTGACGACTTCGAGAGAAAGAGGTGTCCAGCATAAGCACGATTGCGACGAATTTTACCTTTTGCGGTGAATTTGAAACGTTTTGCCGCGCCTTTATGCGTTTTAATTTTCGGCATTAAAATATCCTTGACAGCAAGCGTCCGCTTGCAAGTGCCTTTCGTTTTCAGTACGCGACCGACGGTCGCTGCTACAAAAAGAAATATATCGCGACCAGGGTCCCGCCTGTTACTGGAAACCGGAGGTCGCTCCTACAGAAAGAGGGGAACGACAAAACATTACACAGATTTCGGTGTAAGGATCATCGACATCATGCGCGTTTCCATGCGTGGCGGTTGTTCAACATCGGCAATTTCTTCGAGGTCATCTTTCAGCCGTGAAAGAAGATTGTTACCCAATTCCGTGTGGAGCATCTCGCGCCCCCGGAATCGAACAGTTGCGCGAACCTTCCACCCATTTTTCAGGAAATCCTCAACATGCCGTTTCTTGAACTGATAGTCGTGTTCCGCAGTATCCGGCCGGAACTGCATCCCTTTTAGGACCACCTTCGTCTGCTTTTTTCGAGCCTCACGCGCACGCTTATTTTTCTCATACTGATACTTCCCGTAATCCATGATCTTACAAACGGGAGGCGTGGCATTCGGTGAAACCTCCACCAAATCCAAGCCAACTTCTTCAGCACGTTGCAACGCGTCACGGGGAGACATAACTCCCAGTTGCTTGTTTTCGTGATCTATCACTAAAATCTCTTTCGCTCGAATCTGATAATTTGAACGACTCTGCCTTTCCTTCGTTCTCTGATTACGTCTGCCTCTGTAGTGTATTTTTCACACCCCCAAGTAAGGCGCTACACTGCGCCGCTTACAAACTCAAACCCATAGAGCACCCCGCTCGCATATCTATATTAAAACGACGACGCACTACGGTATGTGAGCAATTGATCTACAAAACGTTTTGCCTGGACTCGGACATTGCGAAACGTGCCACTGCGTCTGAAACAGTGAAGTTAAATAGAAACGCATCTGTGGTGAGAACCTTACGTCCGAATCACAACTAACTAATTATACCATATAGGCAATACAAATGCAAGTTAAAAAAAACCGATTGTCCATAACGTGCGTAAAATAATCAAACCACCGGCTAAACCTCCGAAAACAACGATTAAACTGATACTCACGACAAGCGCGAACCGAATAATCCGATAGCCAAGTTCCGGCTGTTCGCTTGCCCACGCACGGGCTAACCAGAAAGTTAACACGACACTGACTAAACTCAGGACGCATGCACCCAGGACCGCCAACAGCATCCCCGAAAAATCTACCATTTGTATCGTTTCTGGGAGCGATCCGTATTGAGAGTAGTTCAGGACAACACCGACTAAAACGCCACCCAAAACTACAATAAAACCGATGAAAACAAATAGTGCTTTCTTAAACGCTGTTCCCATGTCAACTAAAACTTTCTCCAAACTCGCAAGTTGCTTTTCAACATATTGTAACATATTTCAAATTCAATAACAAGGTTCACTATTATG
>CAZQIP010000128.1:0-19643 GCA_964593655.1 uncultured bacterium
CAGCACAACACAACCTACGGTTGTTCGTTAAGGTCTCTTAAAATTAACTCAAAAAATCAAGTCAAGTCCGTAGGGGTTGACGACTCCAGAGAAAGGAACGTCAATTCCCAATCCACTCACCTTAACCGCAAGGAAAATCAAAAAAATGGAATTTGTTCAGTTGACTGATGCACAACGTCGAGAGTTTGATGCGAACGGTTACCTCATCGTCCGTTCTGCAATTGATAGCGAGATGATTGGTCGTTTGACTGAGACAGGCGACCGGCTCATGGAATCGTTTGAATACCACGGTTATTACGCGCATCGGCGGGACGGTTTGGTGCAAGAGCCGGCATTTGCTGATCTTGCAACACAGTCAAAAGCGGTGCCGTTGATTCTTCAATTGCTCGGTACAAATATCCATATTACGAATACCGCGCTTATCCACAAACATCCACAAGCACCAGAGACACCCGAAAACCGCAACTGGCATCGAGATGTCGGCGTGCATTTGGATGTCGGGCACGAAGGGTGTCCACGTGTCGGTTTGAAGGTAGGCTATTGCTTAACGGATTTCAGCGTCCCGAACTCAGGGGCAACATGGTTTGTCCGGCAAAGCCATAAGTTGGGTGAACCGCTGCGTATCCCTGAAGGCGAAGTTGATCCGCCTACGTATGATGAACCGTTGCTTCGGGCAGGCGATGCGTTTCTGTTTGAAAGCCGTATCTATCACGCCGCGGGGTTGAATTTCAGAGAGAACATCTCTAAGGTAGTCATCTACGGATACCACTATCGCTGGGTTAAACCCGATTACTACCTACGATATTACAATAACAGCCTGCAACCCGATGAAACGGTCGTTGAAAATCTGGACGACCTCGGTAGGCAGTTTCTCGGCGCATCCACAGATACACAAGGTAGACGCGATCCTAACGGTGTCCACTGGGCTGGTACAGAATGGGCAACGGCGCACAATCTGAGCTTAGAACAGGCACCGCAAGTGGTGACCGTTTAAATTAGAACGAGTGAAGAAGGAGCAAAAATGGCTAAAGTTAAAGAAGTTAAGGTAGGTATTGTTGGGTGTGGTGGTATTGCTGGCGGTAAACACCTTCCCGGCCATAAAGGTGTCAAAGGTGTTTCGATTATCGCCGCGTGCGACATTGACGAAGCTCGCGCGAAAGCGTTCGCTAAACAGCACGACATTCCGCACGTTTTCAGCGATTATGAGGCATTGGCTGCGATGGATGAACTCGATGCGGTGAGTGTTTGTACGCCGAATAACTTCCATGCTGGACCGACTATTGCCGCCTTGAACGCTGGTAAGCACGTTATCTGTGAAAAACCCATTGCTGCCAACGCAATTGACGGACAAGCAATGGTAGACGCACAGAAAGCGAGCGGTAAAGTTCTGCAGATCGGCTTACAATCTCGGTTCCGTGCTGAGGCACGGACCTTGCGGAAACTCTACGACGAAGGGTTCTTCGGTGATATCTATTATGCACGGGCAATGGCGATGCGACGCCGCGGTGTCCCTGCTTCACCATCGTTTCTGAGTAAAGCCATCGCAGGCGGTGGCCCCTTGATTGACATCGGCGTGCATATCTTGGATGTATTGCTCTGGATGATCGGTTGCCCGAAACCGGTTGAGGCATTTGGAATGGCGGCAACAAAGTTTGGACATAAAAAGGATGTCATCAACCCGTGGGGGAAGTGGAATCCTGAAGACTTTGAAGTCGAAGATTTTGCGATGGGCACGATCCGCTTTGAGGGTGGATTGACGGTAACCTTGGAGACTGCCTGGGCATCACACATTGAGAACATCGGCGGCACGTTCTTTATAGGTGATTTAGCGGGTGCGACTTATGAACCGCTTCAGATTTACCGTGATAAGAAAGATGAGATGGTGAATGAAACACCAAAACTTCTCACAGGATTGCTGAGTGAATTTGAGTCATTCCACAAGGCTGTCCGTGAGGGTTTACCGTCTCCGGTACCTGCGGAAGAAGTGCTGAACGTCGCAAAGATCTTTGATGCACTCTATGAATCGGCGCGAATCGGTCGCTCTGTCCCAATTTTCTAATTTACCTTGCGGTTCGTTCAAGTGGGTTGGGGTCATTGACGTTCCTTTCCGTTGATGCTTCGCAGTGAGAACTTCCACTTCGTTTCAGGCTGCGTACTTTGGATCTCAGTTAACTGTTCCGTTTGGCAACCTTAACACTGATAACTTGCACGCACGACTGTTTTGATACCGCCGCGGATGTTAAAGTTGCCAACGACTTCTGCCTTCCGCGGCTGACAGGCTTCCACAAAATCCTCCAACACCTTATTTACAACATGCTCATGAAAGATACCGACATCTCGGTAGAAAAGGAAGTACTCCTTCAACGATTTCAGTTCGACACAGTTCTGGTCTGGCACATAGGTGATGCAGAGTGTGGCGAAATCCGGTAACCCAGTTTTGGGGCACACGGCAGTAAATTCAAGGTTGGTAATCTCGATCGTGTAATCGCGGTGGCTATATTGATTTTCCCATGTCTCGATCGCGGGTGTTTCTAATTCAGGGATATGGGTTTGTAAATCGTCATAACCATTGTGCTGGCTCATTCAATGTCTCCGTAATAGCGAAATATGCGACTTGTGCTATTTAGTTTTTTTATCTAAAGAAGTATAAGAGTGGACTTATAGTATACCTTAGAAACAGATGGTGCGCAACTGAATTTGTATCACACCTCAACACGTACAAACGCAAGATACGTTCCCGAGAGCAACAGCACAACAAACATCGTTAACAACAATATCTCCATCGCCGAATCGTTAAAATCTTTGCTGAGACTCAGTGTATCTTCAAATTTTGGGACTGCTGCTGGCAAAACTTTCTTCTCTGTCATACCTTCACGCACACCGATAATATGGAAGCTCTCCGGATCCGATCTATCAATGTCAACAACAAATTCACGGTATTGCCGAGCGTAACGTTCCACATTATCCACAAATTGCAAATGCCGCGCAAACCCCGTTCCGGCAAAAGATTCAAGAAGATATTGAAGAAGTGTCGCAGGCGAAACACGAGTGATGGACCGCGCATGTTGAACCTGCGCGATTTTGCTGGTGAGGAATTCTTGGTTTAAATTTTCTCTCATTTCTACATCTTTGGTATAGAACTCGCTCTTCGCTGTCAGCGTTTTTTTGTCCACTTCATGTGAATAAAGGTGATAGCTGTATTTACCCCGGAGTTCATTATGCCTTTGGTAATAACGCATCCATCTTTCCTCAGAGGGCATTGACGGTGAAAATTCGCTTGCGATGGAAGCAAGTGTACTCGGCATGAAAACAACAAAGGTGACCCAAATCAATAGGAGTATCACAAGGCTGACAGCACTCCGTTGCACACGTGCAGATACTAACAGTCCAAATGCAACAAAGAAACACGTGTATAGGAATGCGATAAAGAAAATGACCCCTAAACGTCCCCACACTTCCATGTTGAGGTGAACAGTACTTGATGTCGAAATCATCAAAAGGTTCATCAACGCCGCAAGCGTAAAAGGGATGCTAACACTTATCAAGGCTCCTAAAAACTTGCCGATCAATACAGTGTGGCGTGGCACTGAATTCGCTAACATTAACCGAAGGGTGCCGTGTTCGCGTTCACCGGAGATGCTATCAAAAGTGAATAAGAGTGCAATCAAACTCAAGACATAAGCGATGATAAATGCCCAATCCACTTTAGTAACATCTGGTCCAACGCGCTTCCGGTTTATGCTGGCATCCGGATAGCTCAGTTGCCAGACCCCTATTATGTTAGTAGAATATACATAAGGACTGCCGCCTTCAATGATGTTTGGCAGCAAGTGTTCTCCGCCTTCTGCACAGAAATGCAAAGGTGACGGTTTTTTGTAAAGTTTTCCCGGTCCTTGTTGGGAAAGTTTATACAAACTGTCGTCGGCGTGAGACGACAAGAGATCCAGCGATTCGGCGACAGCAGCGTTATACTTCTGTATCCGCTTCGGATGCTCGCGGAGATGTCCGATAGCATTGGTTAACATCAGTGCTAACAGCAAGAGGGTTGTCAGTGCGAATCGGAGGCTATTGAGGTTGTCGTAGAGTTCGCGTTTTGTGATATGTAATATCATGCCTACACCTCACTCCGAACGAAAATCAAGAATATAATTGCGAACAGGACTAAGTTAATCATCAACAGCAGGCATAAATCCGGTAACGCTCGTTTTGCATTAATGCCAATATCACTTCTCTGAAAGGCAAACTGCGGCATCAGGTTCCAATCAATCTCACCTTCAGCACCGACGAACCATAGTCGAGACTCAAATATCTTATTATCAAGGTAATAGTCAATGACCGCCTGATGATACCGCTGAATCGCTGTGAAAAAGTCTTGTAGTCCGTTTAAGTCAGTGCCTGTCCAGGCTTCGGTTGCTGCGTCATATAGTCCGACGGGTGAAAACTTCAATAACATCTGCTCCATTTTTGCGGGCCGTGTGTAAAGCGCATCCAGTGCTGGTTTTCGGACAAGCGACATGCGTTCTGCGGTGTTGGTAACCCGTGGACCAAAAAAGCGATGATAATTTTGAACGTGTGGCACCCGCGGTTCAGATTCTTCTTCAAGTGTTTTATAATGGATTCCAGTTATATCATAATATTGTACTATTGATGAATCGTCTCGGAGTCCCCAAAAAGTGTAGCCTTTACCGCGCAAACCAAAGCTCCATTTTTCGCCGGGCACCGAGTCATTGGCGAGATACTGTAACCGATCTTTATCAAATTCCTCCCACATCTGTTTGATTTGATTGTAAGCAGAGATTTCCGTGTCGGGGGGCGGGTCAGTTTTAACCGCTGTTAATATCATATTTGGATACACCAACACTAAAAAACCCCAGACAAACATCGCAAGCATGAGAGCCGTGCTTGTTCGGTGAGTGGCCGCTGAAATCAGCATGCCGATCAGGTAGAACAGTGATAGATAGACAAACGACGTAAAAACGACCCCACCGATGCGCAGAAAATCATCGGAACCCAGAAATACAGATGCGGATGTTGTTAACATAATTAGCACGAGGAGAATACACATTAGTAAGGGGATCAGCAGGCATATCATGCCGCTAATGTATTTGGCAAATAGGACTTGACCGCGCCGAACCGGATGTGTCAGCACAAGTCGTAAGGTGCCACGTTCGCGTTCCCCTGCAAGCGTATCGTAAGCAAAGACGAGTGCTAACAGGCTCAGAATCCCCTGAAAAATAAAGACAAGATCTATCGAAGAGAAGAGATTGAGAAACGGGTTATCCGCCCCATGTTTTCCAGCATCCCACAGGGTTGGCACAAACAAATGATTAACGCGGAGTGTGTTCCCTAATCGTTTGTCTAAACCGACGTTAAAGATGCCCAACGGGTTAGGTGGACGATCAATTTTTAAGCGTGCTGCTGAATAGGTTGTCCTGTCCAACATTTCTTGCTGATGCTTTTTGACAGCGGTATCGTAACTTGCCAACCGCCGTTCGTAATCTCTGATAAGCACAGTCGTCGTAGCAACAACAAGCAACAGCATAATCAGGACGGCTGCAGCAAATCGAAAGGTCATTAGGTTGTCGAGGAGTTCTCGACGGATGAGTGTTGTCAGCATAAAGTCTGCCTCCGCGTTGGGGAGGTCAAAACGTCTGTCTATAGACGCGTTATGTATTCACGCCTGGTATCGTTAGTGATGCCTCTCTAAAATACCTTTTCCCGACCGGAAATATTAAAGTAGCGTGTTCATCGGCAAAGAGCATTTGATCGTCAACGCGTGAAATCTTTACTTCTGAAGAATTGACAAAAGTTCTCTCAATTTCTTCGAGGATTTTGAGGGGTACCATAAATCCGTGGCTATCTTCAGACAACTTAAGCGGGTCGCAATGTGCGCGAGAAAGCTGTTTTCTAACAGTTGCACCGACTCCACTTTCATCGAGATAGAGCCCGTTTAAAAAGAAGTAACGGACTGCCTCGGAAACCTTTGTCGTATCTGTAGAAAATTCAAGTTTATAGAGGACCGACCGTAGGGTTCCTCCATCAATAGTGAACACTTCCGTGCCAACGGAAGGGAGTTGTGGGAATTCTTTATCGGCAAGTTCAACGATCTTGTAAACGTCATCCCCACAAATGATTTCAACTCGGTTGTCTGCCGTCTTTATCAAGTCTATCGGTCTCCCAGCCGGCAGCTCTTTAACAATATCTGCCAATTTTTGGGCGGAAACAACGATAGTGCCTTTCTCCTTGATTGTTCCCTCAATCTTCATTCTAATACCAATTTCCGTGTCTGTCGCTATACACTCAACTGCGTTCCGTTCGGCGTGGATGAGAATATTTGGTAAGGTTTGCTGCCTACTCGCGACACCCTGCAGCACTTGTAAAGCGTCCAAAAGATTATCTCTGTCAAAGGTTAATTGCATTTCAAAGCCTCCCTTCAAATGTTCTTGGGAGCGATGCTCCGCTTCAATTGTGGTGTCTGGTGCCTCTTGAATCATGAATTCATACTTCTTTAACCTGTGCCGTGCACGGCGAATGCGACTCTTAATCGTTCCTTCTGATACCCCTAAAAAGTCGCCTATTTCTGCGTAGGTCATCCCTTTAAAGTAGTGAAGTGTGATGGCTGTCCGACTGCTCTCCTGCAGCTTGGCAAGCAAATTTTCGACCAAATTGCGTCGCGTCTCAGCAGAAATTTGAGCGTTTTGCATAGCGACAAATTGGGAATACGCCTCTGTTTCTATTTCCGTGGTGTCAGGGGCTTCCAGCGGTTCGGTCTGTAGCCGGTTTTTTCGGCACCACGCGATACAGAGGCGATCCACAATCACATAAAGCCACCTTGGAAACTTCGTCGGATCTTCCAAGGTCTCCAATTTCTGATAGACTTGCAGGAAGGCTTCCTGCATGATGTCTTCGGCAATATGGAAATCCCCAATTTTCCGCCAGGCAAGCGCATGAACCTGTTTCTGGTACTTTCTAACCAGACTCGCAAAAGCAGTCTCGTCCCCTGAAAGGATACGTTGGATCAATGTAACATCGTCGTTTCTCATTAGACATCTCCAGAAAGGATACTTTTATCAAAGGCACTTATCAATTTCCATGTTTCATAGGTAGGTGTACCTATACATCGTGAAGAGGCACTCTATTAATTCACGTCACTATATAATGACGCGAATGAGAAAAAAAAAGATGCATTATTTGGGAAAGGAAATGAAAAATCGCTGAAGGTAAAAAATTAATTAGGGAATTTCATAATCACGCCCAGCGTAGTTTAAAACCGGGGCCCCAACCATTACTGGGTTTACTATTCTTCGCTTTTGGATGAACCTATGAGGACTTCGCTCCAATCCCACAAGAGGATTGTGCCATCCGCGGCGGTGCTGACGAGCGTTTTACCATCAGATGAAAATGCTAATGTCTCTACTTGTTGTGTATGCCCATCAAGCACAGCGATTCTGTCTCCTGTTGTAACTTCCCACAATTGGATTGCTCCGCCGACAAATCCGGTAACAAGAATTGCACCATCGGGTGAAAATACTAACGATTCGGGATGGCTTCTATACGTCCATGTATTATCGTGCTTACCGGCATCAGGGTTGACTGATAGCAGTATATTACCGGTAGCCACTTCCCATATACGGATCAGTTCATACGAACCGGCAGCAAGCAAGGCACCATCTGACGAAAAACACAGTGCTAAAATATGCTCTAAACTATACTCAAGGTTCCCTGGGTCTGCCGGCTTCGCAAAGACTGCTAACGCTTTTCCTGTTTCAATATTCCACGCCTGGATGGCACCTTGATTGGTCCCACTAACAAGTGTCGTGCCATCGGGTGAAAACGTCAAAGCACTAATGTGTGGTATATTGTGAGTATGGGCTTCCCGATCAACGAGAGGGATGTTCAATTCATCACCGGTTTCTGTGTGCCACAAATGAATTTTTTTAGCTTCAGAATCGAAGGCTACCGTTTTCCCATCAGGCGAAAAAGTCAGCCGTGACGGAGCTTTAACATCTGTAAGGGTCGCCAATTCGATCCCCGTGCTGACATCTGTCAAACGAATCGAAGAACCTGCACTCCAAAGTGCGTGGTTGAAACCAGGCCTGAAGATTACGTTGCCGTAGGCACGAACACTGGCGAATTTGGTTCCATCCGGCGAAAATGCTAAAGTTGCTAACCAATCTTGATCTCCTGCAGTATGAACAGTGGACTTTTGTGGTGTTTTCAAATTCCAAAATGTAATTTCACCATTAAAGGCGACACTGACAAGCGTGGCACTCTCTTGGGAGAAAGTTGCTGCTCTTACCGATGCCGTATATCCTGTGATACGCGGCGATAACGGAGCTCCAGTTCCTGTCCGCCAGAACCGGATGGCACCGTCAGCACTGGCACTTGTAAGCGTGCTGCCATCGGGTGAAAACGCTAACGCAGTGATACCGTTGACATGTCCAGTGAGTGTCGCAAGTGGCTTACCCGTAGTAGTATCCCACAACTGCACTGTTTTATCAACACTCCCACTGGCAAGCATTTTACCATTCGGTGAAAACGCTAACACATTTGGCCATCCGGTATGTTTTTGAAGGCTCATCGATTCGCGGGTGTTGATATCCCATAATCGGACGGTTTTATCCTTGCTTGCACTGGCGAGGCGAGTACCATCGCGTGAAAATGCCAATGCTAAGATTTGGGGACCTTCCCACATAAATGCGAAGACTTCCGGATCATCCGACATATCCACTGGCATTGCATGTTCGTCGAGCGTCGATAACGCTTCACCCGTTTTTGGGTTCCACACCTGTATTTTCCCATCACCCCAGCCAATCGCAATTTTATTCTCTGTGAGTGCGAATACCTTAGGATAAGGTGTCTCTAAACTCAATTGTGCTTCGATCTCCTTCACATATCCCTGCCCAGTCTCAACATCTAACCAACCCATTGTGTCGCCTTGGTTACCTAAACTGATAAGTGTTTTGCTATCTTCAGAAAACTGCAATACGGATCCGACAAAAGG
Organism: uncultured bacterium; assembly: GCA_964593655.1. Taxonomy (GTDB): domain Bacteria; phylum Poribacteria; class WGA-4E; order WGA-4E; family WGA-3G; genus WGA-3G. Next base: position 9,005 of record CAZQIP010000128.1, read on the forward strand.
TCCACCAATGAGCGGTACCGGACGCTCTGCAGCGATCTCCCACAACTGGAGTTCCTGTCCGGGAAACTTGCCACCCCCATTCGCCAAGAAGCGACCATCCGGCGAAAATGCGATGGATTGGCACATCCCGCGAAATAGAAACTTCTCTTTACCGGTTTCAGTATCGTACAACCACACACCGATATCCGTTCCCACAGCGAGTTGTATCCCGTCCGGTGAAAACTGAATCGCATTAATGCCGCCCTTTCCAAAACGTGCTTTCGCTGCTTTGGGCAGCTGCCATTGAGAATAGTCTTTATCTGCTTCTTTTGATTTTGCCTCTGCAACCGATGCTGAAACCTCATTGGGTTGTCGATGAGAGAGGTTGCCCTTGTTTGGCGTGTTGAAGTTCCCGAGCTGCGTCCGAATATCCGGTTTGGATTCAAGGTTTAGTACGATCGGTGCTTCAATGAGTTCAACTGTCATCTCCGAAGTCGCGTCGAAACTGTAGGGTTTCTGGAAACGCGATAAGTATTGATGGTTTCCGACACCTAACATCAAAAGGACAACTGCTAATGTGGAAACGCCTATTGCCCACGGCACCAATGGTTTACCACCAGGTGGGGCAATCGGTTTCAGACGCGAAATTTCTCGTATGATATTCTCTGTAAGATTCGGTGTAATTTGGAAATTCTCTAAAGCCTCCCGGATCATCGGCTCCTCTTTCTTCAAGCGTTGCTGGACACGGTAAACGCGAGTTTTAATCGCCCCTACCGATACGCCTAAAAACTCGCTGATCTCTTGATAAGTCATTCCACCGAAGTAATAAAGTGTGATGACTGTTCTATCACTTTCTTGTAATTTTGCGAGGAGTTTCTTGACGACTTCGCGTTGTGTTTCAACCGCCCTTCGTTCGTTTTCTTGAATGACATATCCAGAGTACGTCGCTTTTTCTAATTGCACACTGCTTGTGTCTTCCAGCGATTGTGTCCACAGACGTTTTTTGCGGAGCCACGTGCTGCAATGGTTCGCTGCTATCACATACAGCCAACTCGCAAAACGCTGCGGCTTCTTCAGTGTTGAGAGTCTCTGATACGCTTTCAGGAATGTATCCTGTGTAATATCCTCGGCGATGTGGAAATCTCCAATCTTCCGCCACGCCAGTGCGTGAACGGACTTTTGGTATTTTTTCACAAGCACAGAAAACGCGGTATCGTCGCCGTCAAGGACACGCTGGATAAGTTCAGGATCGTCGTTTTTCATCGGACACCTCTGAAAAAGGGATGTTCATTATTTCATATCAACACATAGTGACGCTATTTAAGATGAAAAAGTCACACAATTCTGCAAACTTTTGTTTAGATAGTTTCACTGGAAAATACAAGTTTATGTAAAGAGGATTGAAATTCCATTTTGGGGATAACGAGGAGTAAGGAGAATTTGCTTGGGTGTTTCCGCGAAACACCCAAGCGAAACGCTACTGGAGTTGGAGATTGGCATCCGTAATCCATTCGCGTTAGTTTGCTAAAGAGGCGTTATTTCAAAATGACCATCCGGCGGGTACTCTGGAAATCACCAGCGGTAAATGTATAGAAATAGATACCACTTGCGACCCGCGTTCCGGATGCGTCTCTACCATCCCAATACGCAGCCCTCTCTTGACTCTGGTAATGACCCGGCTCTTGTAGCCCAACATTCAATTGACGAACAAGCCCGCCGCCGATGTCATAGATTTTCACAGTAACGTCGGCATGCTCAGCCAAGTTATATGGGAACCACGTTTCAGGGTTAAAGGGATTCGGATAGTTCTGGAAAACCGTTGTGTGTTTAATGTGCCCAAGCGTCGTAAGTGTCTGGGAGGCTGGATCAACAGGGAACGGCACATCTGCCGCTTGGAATCCCAAATCAATAGGATTATAGATAAAAGCGGAGCCGGCATTATCACCTGCATTATCATTGCCTGCAGCCCCAACGATAGCGAACGCGCCTCTGATTGCGACCGAGGCACCGAAAAGATCGGAGCGATTTGTCCCGCTTGCAACAATTCTGCGTTTCGGCACCCAAGTCAGCCCATCTCTGAGAAAAGAGTAAGCTGAACCTTTGTCGACTTGTAGGGGTGCCAGTGCCTGATCTCTGCTTTCAGGATCCGGATGATCATCCTTCCATGCGCCGACGACTGCTGTGTCTTGGTGAATGGCGACTGCTGCCCCGAATTCATCGCCTGCCTCGGCTTCGATGGCGGTAAGTTTCGCCTGTTGTAGCCAATCTGTTCGTGTCTCCACGAAAATATAAGCTGCCCCCATATCCGGTTCACTTCGATCTTCCTTAGGCGCGCCAATGATAGCGACACCGCTGGTTAAATCCACAGCGTAACCGAATTCATCACCGAGTCCACTATCATTTGGGATAAGTTCAAAGTCTTGGCGCCATGTGCCGCCGTTGCGCGTAAAGATGTAGGCTGCACCAGAGTCGGGGCCTGTTGCGTCACTCCGATGTGCGCCGATGAGTGCGTTATCTTCGTAGACAGCCACGGCACGCCCGAACTGATCGCCTGGTACAGGGTTTTGATGTGCGAGTTTCGCCTGTTGTATCCAAGCCGCCCCGTTTCGGACGAAGATGTATGCGGCACCAGAATCTACAGCCCCTTCATCTTTTCCGTGAGCGCCGATGATAGCGGTATTTTCATGGATAGCGACAGCTGTTCCGAAGTGGTCGAACATGCTGGTATCGTCTCCGATTAATTTTGCTTGTTGAATCCATTCGTCGCCTGAATAGATGAAGATGTAGGCTGCGCCCGACTCTGGTCCGACATCATCAACGCCAGGGGCGCCAATAACCACGGTTTCGCCATTGATAGCAACAGTATTTCCGAACAAATCTCCTGCTTTCGCATCGTTAGCAATAAATTTTGCGCGTTGTAACCAAAGGGTGCCACTCCGCTCAAACACATAAGCAGCCCCGGCGTTTGGCGCAACATCATCATCTTGTTGCGCGCCAGAAATGGCGAAATTGCCACTAATCGAGACAGAGATTCCGAACTGATCTTCAGAAGCGGTCTCGCCATCGCTTAATTTGATACTCTCTACCCACGTTCCATCTTCCTTTTGTTCATAGATGTACGCGGCACCAGAACCGAGTCCACCTGCGCTGTGTTTTGGCGCGCCTGCGATAACTTCGCCGCCACTGATTGCGACAGCAAATCCAAGTTGATCACCCCCACGACTATCACTTGCGACGAGTTTTATGTGTTGGTTCCAAAACGGTGGTTCGTTTCGTGTAAAGACATAAGCTGCACCGACCAAATCTTCACCGACCTTACCACCGACCGCTCCGATAACGGCAGTTTCTCCACTGATGTCAACAGAGGTACCGAAGGCGGAGGCACCATCCGGATCAATGGGAATCATCCGGATACGGACGCGGTTTCTTTTTTGCTCCCATCTGGTCCCCTCGCGCTGATAGATGTAAGCGGCACCGCCACCTTTATTTTTCGGTGAAGTTACAATCGCGAAATCGCCATCAACATCAACGGCGTATCCGAAGTTATCTTCCGATTCGGTGTTGTTCCCGAGAAGTTTTTCTTGGAATGTCCATTGGAGCCCTTTTCGTACAAAGACATAGGCGGCGCCGGCATCCGGGCCTGCTTCGTCATCACGAATTGCTCCGATGATAACAGTATCTCCATCAATACCGACAGAAAAGCCGAAGTATGCGAATTTAGTGGCATCTGGAGCAGTGAGATGGGCTGTTTGAATCCAACTATTGCCGAGCCGCTCAAAAACGTAGACGGATCCTGCGTCTGCAGTCGGTTTATTGACACGGTGGGCGCCGACGAGTGCTGTGTCCCCATCAATGGCGACCGAAATTCCAAAATAGTCGCCTGCGCGTGCGTCGGGTGCGACGAGTTTCGCTTGCTCTACCCATTGTGTGCCTTGCCGCGTAAAGATATATGCGGCACCAGAGTTATTCCCAGAGTCGTCTTTCCTTGGCGCGCCGACGATAGCATAATCGCCGCTCATTGCGAGGGTTGTACCGAGTTCGTCCCCACCGATTGTGTCACTGGCGTTCAGTTTTTGATGTTGGACCCATCCGGTTTCACTCCGAAAGAAGACTTGGATCGAACCGGCATTTCTGCCGTTGTCGGTATCATCTTTCGGGACACCCACCATTGCGTAATCACCACTCATACCGACACTCGCACCGAGATTATCGTGAATGACAGCAGCACTTGTATTGAGTTGCACTCGGTCAGCACTGCTTTGTCCTGCCAACCCGATTCCAAGGAGCAAGGTCAGTATCGTTATCTGTAATCTTCTCAAGTTTCTCCTCCTCACCATTAAATGTTATCCCTATCCGCTAAATCTATAGGAATAATTGAAATTTATTTTTTCTCCATTGTTATCAGTGAAAATTCCAATTGTTAATGACACAATTTGCAAGCCAAAGGGTGCATATTTTGAAAAACCCGCGAAAATTAGGGACCATGCAAGGTACACTTACCCTTTTAGGCTGTATATAGCAAATTACATGCCACTCGAAAATCCAGATAAAATCGGTGAATTTCGACCTCTTTCAACAGAATCTGCAATTCCGTGTTCACCTATTGAACACTCCTACGGCAATTACTCCATTTTCCTCGCTTTGGACTGAGTGCTTTGTCACCCCAGAGTACAAAGATCGCGAGCACAGGTCGCTCCTACCAGAAGAGGTGTTTGGTTCCGGGAATAGGTATGTGAAAGAAATATTTTTACCTATCATTTTACTGTTGACAGAACATTAGTGCTACTCGGATATACTGAGTCTATGGATTTTTTTTGCTTTATCTTCGCCATACCATAACGCCGTGCCGTCCCAAGTCAGTCCATGCGGTTCGCTTGGACATGAAACGGAATCGAGTACTTCACCAGATTCGGGATGGATTCTGTAAACGACATGGTCATTTGTATCGGCGTTCCAAAGTGCTTCGCCATCCCATGCGAGCCCGTGTGCGCGACCGCCGGGTGTTGCCAATTCGGCAAGGATTTCCCCAGTTTCCGGACACTGTTTGATGAACCGACTCGTATTCATGTCAACGCTCCAGAGATGCTCACCATCCCATGCCAACCCGTGGGGTCCTTCCGCGGGTGATGAAAAGGTTGTGACGACCTCCAAATCCGGTACTGTGAGTTTGTAAAATGTTTGCTGCCATATACTATTGTACCAAAGATACTCACCTGCCCACTCCAAACCGGCACCACCGGGGTAAGGCGGTGTAAGTGTTAGCAAAGCCTCACCGGTCTTAGGATCAATCTCATGGATCGGACCGACACCTTCAACACTCCAGAGTGATGTTCCTCGCCATGCAAGTCCATTAGTGCCAGCACCGGGAGATGGAATTTGATGATATCCATTTGTTGTTTCACGCATTGCTTTTATACCTCCGTGACGATTGCTCTGTTTCTAAGAGCGCGTTCTGAATTTCAGTGATGACTTCTTGTTCGGTTTCAATAGTTAATCGCGTCTGTAGTATCTGCTTGGCGGTATCGCCTCCGATTTTTCCCAATGCCCATGCGGCATGGCTTCGGACCAAAGGCTCGTCATCGGTTAACGCGTCTTTGAGTGCTGGAACGGCACGCGGCTCGCCCCAATTCCCGATAGCGACCAGGACATTCCGCAGGAACCCGCGACGTTTCGTACGTTTGATCGGACTCCCTTTGAACCTTCGGCTAAATTCCTGTTGTGTCATGCCGATAAGTGATAGCAATTTAGGCGTAAGATTTCCATCGCGTGGTTGGAATGCGGGCTCGTCCGTTGGAACGGCTTTACTATTCCATGGACAGACCTCCTGACAGATGTCGCATCCAAAGATTAAGTTACCGATCTTTGGGCGTAATGCTTTCGGAATGCTCTCCTTGAGTTCAATTGTCAGATAAGAGATGCAAAGTCGAGAATCAAGGAGATTCGGTTCAATAATCGCATCCGTCGGACATGCTTCAATGCAGCGCGTGCAGGTCCCACAACTCCCGCGGAGCGGAGCGGTATCTGATTCTAAGTCGATATTGATGAGTACCTCTGCGAGGAAATACCAAGACCCAGAACGCCAATGGATGAGGTTGGTATTCTTACCGATCCAACCGATACCTGCCTTTTGTGCGTACTCCCTTTCGATGATAGGCGCGGTATCCACGCAGACGCGTGTTTTCAATTCAGTTTCAGCCGTCTTCTTAATAAAATCAACAAGTTCAGAAAGACGTTGACGGATGACATCGTGATAGTCGTCCCCCCAGGCATAACGGGAAATCTGTCCACGTGCGGGGTCTTCCGCGAGTGCCTTCGGTGGATCAAGCGTATAATAGTTCATTGCGAGGCTAATGACAGATTTCGCCTCTGCCAAAAGTTGGCGAACATCTACCTTGAGGGGCAGATGCCTTTCGAGATAGCCCATCTTCCCGGCATACCCGTTTTCTATCCATTGCCGATACCGCGCAATCGTTTCGCTCTGTGCCGCGGGCGTAATTCCGACGAGTTCAAATCCGAGTTTATTTGCGCGCGCATGAATGTGTTGCGTTAGTGCTAACATCAAGGTGTCCCACGCGGATAGGCTCCGATAACATTGACATCCCGGCACAATTCTTCAAGCTGCTCAAGTGCGACAATAACGCGTTCGTCAGCAATATGGCCATCCATTTCAGCAAAGAAGACATACTCCCACGGTTTGGTTCGTGATGGCAGAGATTCAAGATAACTCAGGTTCAACCGGGCTTCCTGTAAAATACCGAGGACTTGGTGCAGCGCACCAACTTTGTCCCGAATTGCAAAAAAGAGGGAAGTCCGGTCATGGCCGCTTGGGTCTGACATCTGACTTCCGATGATAAAGAAGCGGGTTGTATTATTTGGCTCATCCATAATAGCGTTTGCGACAATTGGAATCTGATAAATTTCGCTTGCGAGTTCGCTTGCAATGGCAGCTGCTAACGGTTCTTCGGCGGCTTGCTGCGCTGCTTCAGACGTACTAACGACCTCAACTTGTTCAACACTCCCAAGATGTCGGCTTAGCCATGCTCTGCATTGCGCGAAAGGTTGCGGATGCGAATAGACACACCGAATTTCTGTGAGCGGCGATTTCGACAACAAGTGCTGTTTTATAGGTTGAAATGTCTCTGCGCAAATCCACAAAGGAGTGTGTTGGAAACGTTCTAAAACGTCTCGAACCGTACCCTGCACCGAATTTTCGATAGCGACCACACCATAATCTGCTCTACCAGATTCAACCTCAGTAAAGATGTCAACCTGCGGATGGACAGGAATCAACTCCGTTGACGCGCCGAAATGACATCGAGCCGCCAAGTGTCCGAAACTACCAACCGGACCGAGAAAAGCGACCCGCTCCGGTTCCTGCAAAGCACGGGATGCAGATAAAATCTCGGTCCAGATCGCTTCAAGCGCAGCTTCTGGGAACTGACCGTCATTCTGTGCCATCAAGCGTACGATGACTTCCCTCTGCCGGTGCGGGACATAAACCTGCGCAATGCCTGTCTCTGATTTCACCGCCCCGACCTTCTTGGAAATCTCTGCTCGTTTCTGTAGCAGTGCTAAAATCTGGTCATCAATCTCGTTAATTTGGTCGCGATACTCAGCTAATTCCAAAAAATAGATCTCCGTTTACCAGTTTCCAGTTTCCAGTTTCCAGTTTCCAGAAAAGAGAGTTTGGGTGAATCTAATATCTCTTTAACTGGTTACTGGTTACTGGTTACTGGTTACTGTTAACTATCCATTCAATTTCTTTATAGCGGCAATCATTTCATCGTCTGAAGGGTTGTCTTTCACCATTTCGACAAACGCCTCAGCACTTAACTTATGTTCCTCCAGGAACATTTTGTCCTGGGGTCACGGATAGATATACTCACCGATGATGCCCTGCAATTGTGCGTTGGCTTTATCGCTGATTCTGGCTAACCATGGGATCCCTCCGATAATCATATCTCTGTGGCGTGGTTTCCAATCAAGAGCCATCTGTTTCACCTCCTTTGTTTCAGTTACCAGTTACTAGAGGGGAAAGTATCCGCTCTTAACTGGTTACTGGTTACTGTGTATTTTCTTCGAGTTGCTGCAAGGTCTCCCCTAAAAGTTGCTGCAAGCGTCCGTATTCTGCCCAATCGCCAGTGCGCTGCGCTGTTTGTGCCTGATTGAAATAGAGGTTCGCTTGCTTAGCGAGTCCTAATGAGGTCTGATCTGCGCTCGGATCAGTTGCAGTTTCAGTCGTTTCAGTTGTCGCTGCCGCCTCTGTGGTTTCAAATCGTGCTCTCTGTCCGAACATTTTGAGGAGTGCATCCTCAAGGGTTTCACCCCAGACGACCTTGTTTTCATATCCGATGACGACCCGCCGCAATTCGGGAATAGCGGTTTTCTCATCTTCGGATTGGATGTAGATAGGTTCAACATAGAGCAAGGAGTTGTTCATTGGCAGAATCAACAAATTTCCGCGTAGTACCCGGGATCCCTGCGTATTCCAGAGACTAATCTGCTGGGAAATCTCAGGTTCTTGGCTAATGAAGTTTTCTACCTGCATCGGTCCAGCTATCTGCCTCCCTTTCGGGAAGCGATAGACGAGCAGCTGCCCGTATTGGGGCAGATCGCATCGTGCGGCAAGCCATGCGGTAAGGTTCGGTTTGTTGAGCGGCGTGAAGGGTAGCATCAACATGAATTCAGGCTTTTCTTCCCCGGGTAGCCTGATAACGACGTAATAAGGTTCAACGGGTTGGCCTTCCGCAGCTGGACGTTGTACAGTCTGCTGTTGTGGCACAAATGGACTTCTCGGCTGTTGTTGCACTTGTTGTGTTTGTGCATCTGTATTGTCGTAGAGTTCCATCCCGATTTCCCACTTATCTTCACCGGCATAGAAGGTTACGGGATCTTTCATGTGATAATCTTGATAAACACGCGCTTGGATGAGGAACATTGCCATGGGGTAGCGAATATGCGCTTTGAGTTCATTTGGCATTTCCTGAAACGGTTTGAAAAGGCCGGGAAAGATTCTCCGATAGCATTCCGCGATCGGATCCTGTTCCCGTTCCATAATGTAAAAATCGGGGGTGCCATCGTAAGCATCAACAATAACTTTAACAGAGTTTCGGATGTAATTGCCCCAGGGTTGATCGTCCCGTTGCGTATCCGGGAGCTGCCGTCTTCTCTGGTCAACGAATTCTTTCATAGAAACGGAATAAGGGTAGCGATGTGTGATAGTATAGGCATCAATCATCCAGATGAGTCTGCCGTTATGGATAATCATGTAGGGATCCCCATCGTATCGCAAGAAGGGTGCTATTTTCTGAATTCGTTTTTTGATATTCCGGTTGTAGAGGATTCGGCTTGTTGATGAAATTTCACCTGGTAGGACGAAGTTAATTTCGTTATCAAACTTGAGCATGTACACCATTTTCCGCCAGAAAGAGTTTAGGCGTACGCCCCCTTCTCCTTGATATGCGTATTCGGCGTATTGTTGTCCCTCTTGCGGGTAATCAAACTCAAGCCCTTGGGTCCGGTCTGGATGTACGATAACATAGCGATCCGTGCGTTCACCATAATAGATACGGGGACCCGGCGTTTCATCAAACCTGTGTTGCCACTGCTCTTTATATTCAATCGGTGGTAACCCTTGGATATACATATTGGGTTTGCCGTTATCAATCTCGTTAACCGGACTGACGACAGCACCGTATCCATGGGTATAGGTATAAGTCTGTTTATACCAATCGTTTCTGATTTCCACAGGCAGTTCGTTAATATTGAGTTCGCGTCCTGAGAGCATTACTTGCCGGATTTCGCCGTCAACGACATAGCGATCGATATCGACATCGTTGAAATCGTACTGTGAACGCAATTCCTGGAGTTGTCGGAAGGTTCTACGTAGGGGTCTCCAGTCCCAGAGACGTATACTGTTGAAAACGGGTTTGTTTTCAGTACTGGTTATGTCCTCGTAACTGAGCTGCTCTGTCAGTGGATACTCTTCTTCGGTTACCGTGTTCTCGGCTAAACCGTAAGCTTCAAGGGTTGATTTGATGTTATAGTTGATGTAGTCGGCTTCTAAGACCTGTTTATTAGGTTCAACTCGCCATTCTTGTATAGCAACCGGATAGACTTGTCCAAGGAAACCGGCGATTAGGAATACGGCAAACCCGCCGAAAGCAAAGGTATTCCGCTTCAGGAAGATACTAATAATAAAAATTAAAGCGCAGAGCACTGTGATACAGAGCATAATCCACAATATGGGGAGGCGTGCCTGTATGGCGGCGTACCCGCCGCCGCCACGCACGACCTTGTTTGAGGCATACAGCAGATCGTACATAGCAAATTGGTAGTTCCATGCTCTACAGAGGAGTGTCACACCGACAAGGGTGAACAGATGGGCTTTAACGTTGAAAGGCGGACGGAACCGGAATTGACTGGTATCGCCTGTGATGAGTCCGTGGAAAAAATAGATGACGGTTGCAAATATTGTCACCAGCATAAAGATACCAAAAAGCGTCCCGCAGATATAACGTAGCAAGGGCATTTTGAAGACGTAGAAGGCGACATCGTTTTTGAAAATCGGATCGCGTGCGGGGGACGTGAAAAACGCTTTTTGTCCGGGTTCTATTTGGACGCTCGTGTTCAATCGGATCGCATTTTCCAGTACAGCTTC
>CAZQIP010000129.1:0-9668 GCA_964593655.1 uncultured bacterium
ACATCTGGAGTGGGGAACCAGTTCAAAGAAACTGGAAGATGTGCTCCATAGATTGAAAACGCACATGGCGACAATCTAAATTCTAAAACCTTGGATGGAGAAACAAAAGAATCTCCATCCTTTAGGATGGAGAGCGGTCAATTGATATAGGGATCTACATAATACTTTTTGACATGGCTGTCTGCTTAAAAGATACCTTTCGCTGTATAGTTCAAAAACAGGTTCGTAAACCTAAGTATCTGCTGTATCACTGCCAAAAATTATTTCTTTCAATTCATCGTAGGTAGGCATTCCAGGCTTGATTAATGGAGCAAGTGTATTGCGCAGAAATCCATGATAAGTTTCCCCTACTCCGTGCACTCCCCAGTTATCTAACTTGTTACGGATTTGATTAGGAGCACCTTTGATATCTGCTGCACTATCTCGTAGTTTTACCAATTCGTCTACTTTTTCTTCATATGGCTCTAATTTATCAAGCCAACATAGTGTCTGCAACACATCATCCGCAAGCAGATAGTTTTCAATTTTTCCACGTTGTAGAACCTTTATTCCTTCTTTTTCTAAACAGACTACATCTTCGGGTGAAGTATTCCTATCAAAATCTCTGAGTCCGAAGATCTTTGCCCCCATTGTGACTGCTTCAACGACTGAAATATAATTTTGTAGGTCTCTTTTTCCTCCTGCCGAAACGAACTTTGTATCAGGAAATTCTTTAGAAAAAATTTGGGTGTAGCATGCTGCGTCAAAACCTTCATCTCCTTGTTTCCCCTCACAAATAACAATTTGATTTGGTTCGACGAGAGCGGCTAAATCGTCTAAAACGACCTCATGCATTTGTTCCCAGAATCTACGATTGGGATCAGCAGGTTTTATAGTTACCGGACCATCAAAGTCTCTATTGCTAAAATCCAGAAATATAACTTGCTTTCCATATTGTTTGTGCAACTCTAATGCCTTTCTCATCATCCCAATAGCATGCGTCGCGATCCATAATTGTGAATTATCATCTATAAGGTGAAAGAGTTCTTCAAGGAGTTTTCCCTGCAGTCTGGGATTCATGTGTGCTTCCGGCTCGTCTATACAAAAAACGGTGTCATCATATTCTACTTTCTTGACAAAAATATCAAGGAGCAGATCAAAAGCAGACTTTTCTCCTCCTGATAGGTTCTTGTAATGAAAATTTTTACTTGTTGCCTTATCAAAAGTAAAAGTTTTGTCACTAAGCGGATTCCCGAGACTATTGAGAACTAAATCAGGGAAAAGTCTTCTCATGGCCTCCTGAATTTCACCAAGGGTCTCATCTTGAAATTGTCCTAAACTTTTTGAGCGGTCTTCTCTTCTAAATGCGCGTTCAAGGGCATTAGAAGCGAGTCTTTGAAAGTTATTCACAACTGCCGCATCGTTTTCAATCATCATGCTGAATCTTTGCTCTTGAAAAACCGGTGGCATTGTTTGTATAGTACCAATATCCATCACTGGGTCATTACGATAGGCGGTTCGGGTATAAATGGCTTTTCTTAAATCAGTTTGCGAAGTATTGTGAAATTCAATAATTAGTGGTGCCGTTAGAGATGCCAAAGAAGACACCTTGAAGTAGTAATCAGGATCTTGGTGGTGCCCCATCTGTCTATATTCATAAGATTTGTAATGAAATGCATCAAATAAGGATGATTTCCCACAACCGTTAGGTCCAAGAATAACAACAAGTTTAGCCGTTTCAGGAATATTTTGAATTTTCAAGTCCGTAAATCGTTTGAAATTCTGTAAATGGATTGACTTTATTTTCAAATGGTTACCTCCACAATTGTCATTGTATCATTGCCGAAGATGTCTACGACTTTGATAGCAAGTTTGCGGGGACCGGGTTCGCATTCGTGGGCGACGCTGGTTAATTCTAATGTGCGGTCTTTCTTAGTTCGGAAACTTTGCCATTCGTTTTCAAAGACATAATCGCCTGTCCACTGTTCTTCCCACTCGCCTGTTTGCGAATCTTGCATGCGGATAATCTCTTGTTTGCTCTCAAAATCAAAATCGACCGACCAGTAATCAATCCAGTCTGTCCAGTGTTTGGTTAACACCTCACGACTCACAATCCCATCTGCATCTTTGCTGACCTTTACGACTTGCCCCTTTTCCACTACGATTCGACTGCTCCTGTTTTTGAGTGTCTGCTCGGCGTGAGAGATGGAGTCTTGTGAATAAAAGACGGAGAAATCGGTTAATTCTACCGCGACGGTTGCGGGTTTGTCTTTTTCCTCTGCTGTGATATGGGGTTTGACTTCAATAAACGCCATATCGTGGAACATCACTTGCTCTTGCTCTACTGCTCGTTTGTCGAAAACCTCAGCAGGGATGAATTTGGGTGCGATGTTGATGCCTTTGCTTTTTGCCTCATCCAGCACGTTGGGAAACAGTCCCATCTCAAACTCAAAACCAAGAACGTCTACACGGGTAATTTGATGCTTGCGGCATTCAAGGATAATTTCTTCCACAAACAGGCGCGTCACCGGTAGATTGACGGGGCCGACTGCGACAAGTCTTCCTGCTTTTTTACCCTGAAAGTTGGTGAAACTGTCTGTTTTCTCGGCAGCGTAAGCCCGCAAAATGAGATTAATAAATGCCTCTTCCTTCTCTATTGATTGCTTCTGCTGTTCAGTTTCACGTAGGTTCGGGTTGACTCCGATGTAGTGCTGCCGTTCGTACTTGCCGAGATTGAGGATTTCAAAGGCGCGATAGTCTTCGCCATCCGCTTTTAGTTGACGTTGCACCCCAATCATTCGCTTACGCGTAGTGTGTATAGCAAACTTGCCGAGATCTGTTGCAATCCACTTGCGCCCTAACTTTTCAGCAACAGCGGCAGTAGTACCAGAACCAGAGAAAAAGTCGGCGACAAGGTCACCTTCGTTTGAAGATGCCTTGATGATTCTTTGTAATAAAGCTTCAGGTTTCTGGGTTGGATATTTCAAATATTCACTACCTTGAGTAGCTCTTATGTCAACCCAAACATCACGGCACCTGACTCCCTCACTCATGTACAACTTGCGTCTCGGAACTTTGCCTTTTTCAATAACCAGTTCACCATTTTCAATCCAGCGAAGTGCTGTCTCAAGGGGCATTCCGTATCCTCTTGTTGGTGTTTTTTCTCCATAACCAAGGTCGTATGTATGACCACCACCGCCTGGATTATCCACAGGTCCCAACTGATATAATCCTTTTTCGTCACTGAAGCGATAGAGTTTTTTGCTGGCTTCGCTATATTCCTGAAATACGTCGTTCCATAATAGTCCATCTTTGCGGTAAAAAAATAGCGTTTCGTGAGATTTGATAAATTTCTTGTTTTTAGACGATGTGTCCCCAATTGCACCCTGCCATATAATTTCGTTGTGAAAGTGATCCTTGCCAAAGATCTCATCCAAAACCAGTCGTATGTAACCACTTGCGCGCCAATCACAATGCACATAAATACTTCCATCCTTCGCGAGCAGATCGTACATGAGGCTAATCCTCTCATAGATCATAGCGATGAAGGAATCCGCGCCTTTGCCCCAGGTATCACGGTAGGCGATCTCTTCAAGAATGTTTGGATCTTTGGTGAAGGTCTCTTCACCGATTTCGATATCCATAGAAAAATCCGCGCCTACGTCAAAAGGTGGATCGATATAGATGAGTTTGAGTCCGCCTTGTGCTTCAATCTCTTTGCGAAGTGGTCCATTCTTGAGGGATGACAAAACCAGTTTGTTGTCGCCCCAAATCAGTTTGTTTGTCCAACCTTTGCGTTGGCGGCCGCGTGTATCAAATAAACCGAGTTGCATATTGTCTTCGGAGGGCTTTTCGGCGCGCGGTTCGTCTACTTGTTCAATTGTCTGAAATGGCAGGACGATGTTGCAGACCTCGTTGGTTTTACCGTTCCAGACGAGTTCGACCTCGCGCTTGTCTTCAAACAGCAAAAAGCGGTATTTGTCGGGCAGTGGTTTGTCTGCCTCAATAAAGCGGATGATTTCTTGTTGTTCCTGTTCGGTGAATCGTGGCATCGGCTGTCTTATCCTTCACTATTTTTTGTTAGGGCTGCCTGCTTTGTTTTGTCTGTTTCAAGGGCTTGTACTGCTGGATCGCTGATCTTGTCTGCTTCGTCTACTTCAAGGACCTGCACAACAGGATCGCCTGTTTTAACTGAACTATTATCCTCATCAAGCATATTGGGAGTGTCGCCTGATTTTTTCAATGACTCATACTTTGTCACCCAATTGGGTGGCATAAGAGCTCGAGCGATCGGTCCATATCCCAGAGCGGGATATAAAGCAACTCCTCCGATGTTAATTTGTTTTGATTTGTATGTAGAAGCCACAGCCAATTTATCTTGAACATAGGTGATCTTCAGTCTGACTCTTGGACGTTCAATAGAACCTAACACTTCATCTGTATCCGGATCTATTATATCTTGTCCATGGGGATCCATCACATCAAAGTACATGCCAACATCTACGCCGTGTGCTGTTCCGATGTTTATTGCTATTTCCCGCTCGTTAAGCACGCGTGCGACTTTTCCGCGAATAGGTTCAGTCATCATTGTCCTCCAATGTCTTGTCAGGTACAAGTTTCTGTATCAAATCTTGTAACTCTTCAGATGTTATGGTTTCTTCTCGGAGTTTTTGTATCAAATCTTCCAATTCTTCTTTGAGGATGTCCCGCCAATTTTCAATTGCATCATCTGCCGTAGCCAGCTGTTCGCCAAAAATACCTAAAAGGTATGCCCGGATAACGTTGTAATTCTCACGTGATTCAAAATTCTGCGATGATTCGGTTACCGCGGCTGCACGGGTAACGCTTTTATATAAAGATACAAGGTAGCGGACGGCACTCCGCGCGTGTGGTTTGAGAATCTCATCTCTTGCCTTTTCAACTGACTGTTTCCCAACCTGATACGAAACACCACATCCGATTGATAAGAAAATGAATTGCAATAAGACATTTTCCACGCTGCTCAAATCTCGTATTGCTGCAATGATCACGAAAACAGCTGTCGATCCAAAGACAATTAAACTGATTAAACCTGGCCAAACCCATTGTGCATTTTTCTGTTTGTCAGAATTATTTTTTTGTTTTTCCAATTTAAGGCCTCTTATCAAATATCGATCATGACTGATGACACAAGAAACCTCTAAAGATACGCCACAAAATTGGCAAGTGCATCCATAAACTGCCTCAATGCCTCGCGCTCAAGTTGGACTTGCCTACCTCGAAACTTATTGAGTCCGGGTTGCAGGTGATATAAGGGGGTTCCTGTTGTTATCATCGTACATGCCCCATGATAATCGGGTATTTCTATGAACCTTTCGCTCGGTAACGCTCTTGGGGTTGCATAAACTTGACGGTGTTTTTTGTGAAGAACATCTAAAGTTTTCTTGATAGATACACTCACACTGTTGAAAGCCTTGCTTGCTTTGTCTTCATGGAGCATGATACGGTTACTGACGAAAGTGTGAAGTTTCGGAATTGTGAGCCCCTCTTCTTTCGCCCTTTTGGCAAAGTTGAGTCGGGCGTAAGTTTCCATTTTTGGGTTCCCCATACCGTTGCCATAGAGCAGCGCGATGACATTCTCCACAGCCCGACGTGAACCATCGTCAGAGGTAAAAGGCACGACAACATTCTCTGCGGCGGCGAGTGCCAATTGGGTATAGATAGCAAAACTCGGATTACAGTCAATGATAAAAATCATATCTCTGTTTCCACTCCGCTGACGCAAGGCAACAGTCAAGTCTTTGATCCAACCCAGTACCTGTTTCCATGCGTCTTCTGGCAGCGTAAATTGAGATATCTGGTGAATCGCCCCTGAGAGAATTTCCAGCAAATTATCACCACACACCAGAAGCAAATTGACCGGAAGTTTTGCATTAAAGTCCCGAGGACGACACACGTAGGAGGACACATCCTTGAGGGGCCGGAAAGGTGAATTTAGGCGTGCTTCAAGGTAGCCTGCAACTGTAGCACGGGGTGTTTGCCCTATCAGTTTATGGATTACATCCGGATGAACGAGCAAGGTTTCAGAGATGTTCGCTTGTGGACACAGGTCTATAACATACACATCTGTGTCTGGATAAGCATGTGCATACTCAGTCGCTGCAACAAAGCTTAAGAAACTCTTGCCAACCCCTCCTTTATTGTTCCAGAATGCGTAAGCCGTCATAATGCAACTCTCTCTGAAAAATGAGAAAACTTGTAAAAAGATGTCTAATATTTTAACATCAATTGGTATGGTGTGTCAAGTAGTTTTCGCGTTTTGAGTGTGTAAATATTTTGTCAATTATCGTCTGAATCACGGATTTTGCGGATTGGGAAATCCTTGCCACAGGCTAACGGTCTCCTATGCTACAGCGGATGCGTGCCACAGACTAACAGTCTATGCTACAAGAAGACCACAGGCTAACTATGGTACAGCGGATATATGCCACAGACTAACAGTCTATGCTACAAGAAGACCACAGGCTAACAGCCTATGGTACAGGGCCGTATTTTTATTTATTGTGCCTCAAAAACTTTATACACCCGTCGCTATCGGGAGATCGCTCCTACCCCATAAGTGCATTTCAGGTCTTGTATTCCGTGAAGCCGTCAAGCAGTTGCTGGAATGTTTGCGGGCTGTATATGTCAAAACTCTCTTGATCCACATAGACAAAATCGTAATCAACATCTGTTGCGATTCTGTTGACATCTTCACACCATTGGGATAAACGTTGCATCTTGAGGGGGACATCTAGATCTTCTCTTCCTTTTGTTTCGACAATAACCACGCGACCATCTGTCAACTTGACGAAGAAATCAGGAAAATAGTTGCTGATGTCACCATCGGCGTTGATATAATCGAGTTTGAAGTGCAAAGCGAAGTAATTTTTGGCGTAGGAGACGACATCTGGGCAGTTCTCCAGAAATTCGGCAAATTCCAATTCAAAATGAAGATCCCCCGTGATCCTATTGAACACAGATTTCTGAGGAACCAGATAATCCTGTTCTTTGACCATAAAAGGGCGTGCGTCCTGGACCCGAGTAGTTTCGCTCAGCTGTGCATCTCCTCTGTCTTGTATCGTGAGGTCGTTGATGGCGTATTTGAAGGTTTCCATGACGGTTTTTGTGGCAGGGAGTTCCGACAGATTTTGTAGGGTATTCGGATCCTCCAACATCACCGTCTCACCGAAGAGTTGGTGCTGGACGAAGTCTTTAACCTTTCCATACAAGACATCGTAGCCGCTGACAAGCCGCAAGTCCTTGCGGATCGTTTCGGCAAAGTAGCCGACCACGCTGCGGTAGTCTGCGACTCCATTACTATCCATTACCGTAGTGTGTGTAACCTCGCCCGTCGTCATATCCTTAAACACAATTTCCCGTATTTCCGCTTCGCCAAACACCTGATAGGTTACAGGAGAAAAATCGAGTTGTGTAACGTCCAAGTCTGTTAGGTTCGTGTACTCGCGGTAAATGCGGCGTGTGAGTATCGGGATTTCAATGTCAAGTGCGTCGATATCTTTGTTCACATTGGTTTTGTCCACTTCAATGACGATGGGTGCTTTCGGTTTCGTGCCTTCGCCCATGGGTTGGCGTTCCAACTCAACCCCTTCTGATTTAATGGATTCAACAAATTCCATGAACTCCTTAGTGCCGATAACGCTCACTGTCTCCTCCGCCGTGCCGGCGTACATCAGACGCAGCCCGCGCCCCAAAGTCTGCTCCGGTAAGATATTGGGTTTAGCCGAATACGCGCGCAGCCCGACAATAGTCGTTACATTCTTGACATCCCATCCTTCTTTGAGCATTAACACAGAAACGATAGCCTTATATGGACTCTCCAACGAATCAATCTTATTGGCCTGCTCACGAAGTCTCTTAAGCTCCTCCTGCTTCTTACTTGATTTTGCTTCAGAGATTTCGCCGCTTTTGTTGGTATGAATCACCAGTACGGCATCTTTGAGAGCAGGATGCAGGTTTTCAAGATATGCTGCCACTTCATCACAGTTCTGGGTATTATCGGTCATTACGAACAGAATGGCTTTCTTCCCTAATTTTTCGTGTTCTGCATAAGCCTTACGCCACTCCACAACGCCGAGTTCAAGATAGTCGGCATATTTTTCGGTGTATTTTACACTCTGTCGTTCAACAAGTTTTGCCCGGCTCTCAGCGTCAGGGAGGACAGGGTGTTTGACGACGTTTTGTGAAATCGCCTCTACGAGGGGATAATCCGAGACTGTTTGCACGAAAATTGCACCGTTGCTATGTTTTGGGGTGGCGGTTACGTCTACTTGCAACGCTAACTCGCTGCCTTTCTGCAGGAGACGGTTATGAATATCCTCGATAGACTTGAACCACGCCAGTTTGGGATCGTGGACATGATGTGCTTCATCATTGAGGATCATCAGTTCGTCAATGTCGCGGACAATATCTCCGAGGTCCACCTTGGAATCTGTTGTTGCCCCTACCGGTTTTTTACCCAAGAAATAATCCATGCTATTGTCGTCATCAGGTAATGGCGGGGATTGATCGCTGGAATAGACGCGGTGGATATTGGTGAGAAAGATATTGCCGGTGGGACGGATGGTACGGACCTCGTCCTGTACATGTAGGGTGAGTTGGAAATCATCACGCCAGTTGTTTCCTTCAAAACCGTTATCAGGCAGCACAGGGTCTTCAAAGAAAATACGCAGCCCCTGGAAATCGTGGTAAAGACGGTCTAACACAATGATATTGGGAGCAATAACGAGGAAGTTTCGCGAGAGTTCGGAGTCCTGTTCATACAACTTATGAAAGAAACTCCACGCGATGGCGAGGCTCATCACCTTTGTTTTGCCTGTCCCTGTCGCCATCTTTATCACAAACCGCCGCCAGTTTTCATCAAATAGTCCCGTCGAAACGGCATCAGAACTGTCAAAACGCATGAGATCGAATTTATCCCTTACCTTGACGACATCATATAGGTAGATGATGGTTTCGATTGCCTCCCGTTGCGCGAAGTAATACTGAAACTCGCTCGTTGTGTCGTCAGTCTGTTCTTGTAAGTGCAGCTCATTGAACCACCAATTGAGTAGTGCTTTGCTTGTTGCAGAAGCACCACTATAGCTGTTGTCCCGCCACGTTTTGACTTGCTCACGAATCTTTTGCACGAGTGGCGGGAGTAGCATTCCGTAGTCTAAATCGAACAGCAGTGATTGATCTGGGAGCCAACGCACCGAAGGATCAACGATTTCGTGTGGGGATTCAGGAAAATCGGAGTGTAAAGCCATGATTGCCAGTCGTTTTGTAGTGGATTTCTGTTTTTCGTGGCTATATTGTACCAAAGGCAGACTGGAATTACAAGCCAAATATGGGAAGGAGCGCGCTTAAGCGGCGAGGTTGGAAATGCAGGGCCCATTTGGGCGAGTACGCCGCAAAACCGAACCATAGGTATCAATTTAGCAATTTTCTGTAGCGTTTTATAACGGATGTAATACACATGCCGCCCTTACAGGGCTTAGGAGACGGAGGATGTGCATTTCTATAAACATACCGTCCCTACGGGACTAAAGAGGTTTCTGAAATCTTCAAGGTTTCCGCGTAGTATCCGGTTCGGTTGGGAATGCAGATCGCAAATGTAAAGCAAAGACAAATTTTGCCGCGTGTAGGCAAAATTTGGGTGAGTACACCGC
>CAZQIP010000130.1:0-50983 GCA_964593655.1 uncultured bacterium
AGCGATGGGTGTCCCGTTAAACTTCTCTGCGACTTTGACAGCACGTTCGTATGTGCGATTTGCAACAATCACATTAGAGACACCATTTGAAACGAGATGCTTTGCGGTCAGTTCACTCATTTCACCTGCCCCGAGAATCGCAACAGTCTTGCCTTCAAGTGTATTGAAAATCTTTTTGGCGAGTTCAACGGCGGCGTAACTAATAGAAACGGCACCAGCGGCGATAGTCGTCTCGGAGCGGATCCGTTTACCAACACTGAAAGCCTTCGTAAAAAGACGGTTGAGAATTGTCCCACCACCACCGGCTTCCCGTGAGGTATCGTAAGCGGTCTTGACCTGTCCCAATATTTGGGATTCACCGACCACCATAGAATCAAGGCTCGCTGTCACTCTGAAGAGGTGTTGGATTGTCGCCAAGTTATGATGGAGATACGTCCATTTTTTCAGCGGCTCCACACCAATATAGTGATAGTGGGAGAGGAATTCAACCAGCATTTTGGCGGCAGCGTCAGCAGTTCGCACTGAATTCACAACAGCATAGACTTCTACCCGGTTACAGGTAGAGAGAATTACCGCCTCGTGAATCTGATAAGATTCACGAAGGTGTTGGAGCGATTCAGTAAGTTGTGCTTCGGAAAACGCCAGTTTTTCCCTGAATTCAATCGGGGCGATATGATGGCTCGTTCCGATGGAGACGATCTGGTTCATTCCTCTAACCAAAAGATCTAAAAAGGTGAAATGTTGTTTATATACTTCGTAAATTATATCACATATCCGCTATTGTGTCAAATTTGGAAGTCGCGCAGTCGCGATTCAAAACGGCTGCTACCTCAGAAAATTAGCGATACGTATGCATGCTGTCTAAAAAGAGATCAACGCCGACGTAAGTGCAAAGGACAGCAACAAAACCGATGATAGCGGCATAGGCCGCTCTACGTCCGTGCCAACCCCAAAATTGACGGAGACCAATTTGGAGAACATAGATGAGCCACGTCATCAAGGTGGAGATAACCTTTGCATCGAGCCATTTCCACGGAACATCTCGGATATACTGGGTCCAGAGACTCCCGACAATGACACCCATTGTTAGTAGAATCACACCGAGGATTGTACAGCGATATCCGAGTTCATCGGAGATACCGAGGGAAGGTAGCAGGTTGTCGAGCAGTGTGTCCGTTTTTTTGCGAATTTTTCGCTCGGCTATCAAATACATCAACCCAAATCCAAACGCAGCGATGAACGCGGCATAGCCAAGAAAAATGAGGACGGTGTGTGCCAGTAGCCAATAGTTTTGCAACGGTTCTGGGAGCGCAGCGGTGTGTGTCGCGAAACTATACGAGATAAGTATAGCAATAAACGCAACAGGCATCACAAAACTACCGAGTGTACGGAGATGTGTCAGACGCACGATGATGAGGTAGATCAGCGTGATTGCCCAAGCAAAGAAGGCAGTGGAATCCGTCCAGTGCGTCATCGGAAAATGCCCTTGTGTTAACCACCATAAGGCGATAAAGAGGCTCAGAAAAGCGAAACCGATACTAGTTCCCCAAAAAGCGATTCGCTCAATCGTTGGACGGAGGATAGCGGCTTCGCTCCGGTTACTAATAGCCAGCGAGAGCGTCTGAAAAATGCTCGCTGCTAAGTATATTAGAAGGGTAACAAGAAACAGAAAATTTATCATATTTTTTTTAACAGTTAACAGTTGTCAGTACGATTTTTTCTACGAAAAAATCTTTCAGTTTTCAGAAAGAGACTCTATCGTTTATCGAAAACCTCTTGTAACTGTTAACTGTTAACTTCCGCTAAAAGTTCTGAAGTAAAGGTGTTGGCACGTTCCAAGTTGCCTTGCCGAAGCCAATTGAAGAGGCATTCAGCGGAACAGTCGTGATTTGCTAACTGAAAACAGCATGTTGTAGGAGGGGTTTGTAACCCCGATACCGAACCTTCAACGGTGTCAATGAGCGTATCGAAAAATTCGGCGCGTTTTTTTGAGGTAGCGAAAGCCTTCAGCACTTTCGGACGGAGCGTTCCGAGGAACTCAATAAATGCACCGTAACCGTTATTTTCAAATTGGTTCGTGAGTTGCTTATGAAGGCACCTCGCTTTGTCGGTGTTGATACTGTTTCGGGATGATACGCTAATTATCAGATTGTCATCTATTACGAGATCCGGGGTGAAATAGGTGCCAGCACTCGGTTCGTTGAGGTACTCCGAAATGAACCCGCTTTCACCTTTAGAGACTGCCTCCACCATAGATACATTATCCGCGACGACAAGGAAAGCATTTTCGAGATGATGCGGTTTCAGTTTATCGGGTGCTATATGGACGGCAGCTGCGCCACATCGGTTTAGCAAGGAGATACGGCGTTCAACTGCCGGCGTTTTCTGCTTACACAAGACAACACACGTGCGATTTTCCAATAGTAGGTAGACAGGATAGGGTAACCCTTGATTCTCAATCGGCACTGGCACTCCATCTTCATATCCGAGTGTGTATAATGAAGAAGCATGCAGGACCTCTTCAAAATATTCACGGATGCGGCGACTCGTCGCCGGACTTTTACCGCTTGTTGAGATGCTGAGCATAAGTTCGCCATCCGTTACAACAGAGGCAGCGGCGAAGGTGCATTGTGGGATAACATCAACAACATTAACTAAACGAACCTTGTTCTTTTCGTATGCCTCTGTGAAAACAGCCGTGTTAATATCCGTGAAATCGGTCGCAGCACAGACGAGGAAATAGCCGTGCGTGTCACCTGCCTTCAGTTGTCGTTTGTGCCAGCGAATTGTGCCGATCCGTGCAAGGTAGGTTAGTAATTCCGTTGCATCAGGACTCATCACAGTAACATTACCACCACTGATGAGCATAGCGACGACTTTCCGCTCAGCAACGGTTCCGCCACCTATGACGAGGCATTTCCGATCTTGAAGGTTTACGTGTGCAGGATAAAACATTTTATGATAGTTATCAGTCGTCAATTGTCAGTTATCAGTTAAGAGGTGGTCTGATTAATCAAAAATCTCTTTAACCAACAGCCGATGGTTTCCTTAACCAAGAACGCGCGCATATTTTTAAATATCGGAAATCGCGTTCTTGGTTAAAACTGATAGCCATTCCTCATGATTCGCGTGAAACGACGTAGTCTGCGAGTTGTTCCAGTGCGATGCGAGGAGGTGCCTCAGGTAAATTTGTCAATGCTGCTTTAGCACGGTCGGCATAGTCTTGAGCAACCTTTAGACAGTGGGTCTCAACACCATACCGTTGGAACAGAGCCTCAACAAAAGTAATCGCTTCGGCTTCGTCCGCGTTCGGATTCAGGACTTTTTCCAACATCTGCTTTTCATCATCATTACAAACAGTTCGGGCATAAATGATTGGAAAAGTGAGTTTTCCTTCACGAAGGTCACCGAATGTGTTTTTCCCTAATTTATCAGAATCTTCTGTGAAATCGAGTACATCATCGACAATTTGGAAAGCCGTCCCAATATGCTGTCCGTAGGTTGTGAGTGCCTCAACCTGCTGTGTGTCTGTTGGGTTTCCGAGGTGTGCGCCGAGGGTGCAGGACGCGGCGATCAACTTACCGGTCTTGAAACTGATGATTTTGAGGTACTCGGCTTCGGAGATGTCAAAATCACCGCTCTTATATGCATGGATAACTTCACCTTCGCACATCGCCTGCGTGGTATCGGCGAGGATCGCCATCGCGGGATCGTCGGCACGGCGGGAAACGAGCATAGAGAGGACACGCGCATGGAGATAATCTCCAACGAGGACAGCGACTTTATTGCCCCATTTCGTCTGTAACGTTTCACGTCCACGTCGGATCGCGGCTTCATCAAGCACATCGTCATGAACAAGTGATGCGACATGGATGAGTTCAACGACAGCGGCAAGCGTGTGTGCATCGTTTCCTTCATATCCGCAGACTTTGGCAGAAAGCACAACGAGGATAGGACGGAGCCGTTTGCCACCGCCTTCTACAACATGTTGGACTGCCATGTCAACGAAACTATATTCGCTGGCGGTGTGTTCCGTGAGTTTCACCTCAATAGCCTTGAGATCATCGGCAATTAATTCAACAATTTGATCAAAGTTGGACATAGTGGAATAGTTGTCAGTTTTCAGTACGATTTTCTCTCACTGCGAGGCATGAAAAATCTTTCAGTTATCGGTTAAGAACCTATAACGGTTCCCTTTTCTGTTCTTGCCACAACTTTCACTGCAAGGCACTCTTTAACTGATAACTGATAACTGATAACCGATAACTCCTAAACGAGATTCGCCAATACCTGTGTTGCGGCTTGAACGGTTTTATTGATATCGTCTTCAGAATGGACTAAAGAGACGAACCCTGCCTCGAATTGGGAGGGTGCGACATAGACACCGCGTTGGACGAGTCCCCAGAAGTAGTGCTCAAAGCGTTCGGTATCCGCTGTGCGTGCGCCATCAGCATCTGTAACGGCCTCCGGTGTGAAGTAGAGCATCAGCATCGAACCGACGCGGCTATGCCAAGCATCAATATCGTGTTTTTGGGTTGCTTCAGCGAGTCCCTCTGCGAGGGCTGCAGCTCGACTTTCAAGTTGTTCATAAGTGCCCGGTTCAGCAAGCCTTTTGAGCGTTGTTATACCCGCGGTAACGGCTAACGGATTGCCGGACAACGTCCCTGCCTGATAGACATCGCCTTCTGGAGCGACACACTGCATGATGTCCCGTTTTCCGCCGTACGCTCCAACGGGCAAACCGCCACCGATAATCTTCCCTAAACAGGTCATATCAGGTGTGACGTTATAGTAAGTTTGGGCACCGCCATAAGCCACCCGAAAACCGGTGATAACCTCGTCGAAGATGAGTACGATACCGTGTGCTTCGGTGATCTCACGGAGTTGATTGAGGTATCCGTCATGCGGTGGGATGATACCCATATTGCCCATAATCGGTTCGAGAATGAGACAGGCAATTTCGTCTGGATTGGCTTCTACTGCTTCGCGAACAGCGTCGGGATTGTTAAAGGGGACGGTGAGCGTATTGCGTGCGAAATCCTCCGGTACGCCGCCGCTATCAGAAAGACCAAACGTTGCGACCCCAGAACCGGCTTTTGCCAGTAGATAGTCCACATGCCCGTGATAACATCCGTCAATTTTGAGGATTTTATCGCGACCGGTATACCCGCGTGCAACACGGATCGCGCTCATTGTGGCTTCGGTCCCAGAATTGACAAGACGCACCTTTTCAATCGAAGGCACAGCGTTGACAATGGTTTCAGCGAGTTCTGTTTCTAATGTCGTTGGCGCGCCAAAACTGGTGCCGTTTAACGCTGCTGCACTGATAGCTTCCACAATGCTCGGATGCGCATGCCCTAAAACCAAGGGACCCCATGAAGCAACATAGTCAATATATGCGTTTCCATCGATATCGTATATTTTTGAACCTTCACCACGTGCGATAAAACGGGGATGCCCGCCGACTTTGCTGAAATTTCGGACAGGACTGTTGACCCCACCGGGGATAAACTGTTGTGATTTTTGCCATGCGGCTAAGGATTTACTGCTCTCCAAAGTGTTCCTCCAAATTTTTCATAGTCATCGGCTATCGGCTATCAGCCGTCAGTAAAAGAGGTTTCTGATTAACAGAAGGTTTCCCGCTTTGCTGACGGCTGTTTGCTAACTGCTGACAGCCAACTTATAGCCATTCAACAACAAACTTTGCAAAATAGGTTAAAATCATATCCGCGCCGGCGCGCTTGATGCTTGTTAAAAGTTCCAATGCGACCCGCTCCTCGTCAATCCAACCGTTTTGCGCTGCTGCTTTAACCATAGCGTATTCTCCGCTGACGTTATAGGCAGCGACAGGCACCTGAAATTCTGTCTTGACCTGATGGATAACATCCAGATAAGAGAGCGCGGGTTTCACCATAAGAATATCTGCGCCTTCCTGAATATCCAATGCGACTTCCCGTAGGGCTTCCTCTGCATTCGCTGGGTCCATTTGATAGGAGCGGCGGTCCCCAAATTGTGGTGCGGATTCCGCGGCTTCGCGAAAGGGACCGTAAAATGCGGATGCATATTTCGCGGCGTATGCCATAATAGGTATAGTCTCATAGCCGTTTTCGTCCAATGCTTCTCGAATTGCGCCGACGCGACCGTCCATCATATCCGATGGTGCAATGACATCGGCACCCGCACGAGCGTGTGAGAGACTCTCTTTAACGAGCAGTGCCAGCGTCGGATCGTTTTGCACTTCGTTATCTTCAATGACACCACAATGCCCATGATCGGTGTATTCACAGAGACAGACATCTGTCATCACAAGCAGGTCAGGCACGGCATCTTTGATTGCTCGGACCGCGAGTTGAATGATACCGTCATCGGCATAAGCCTCCGTACCGAGTGGATCTTTCGCTGCTGGTATGCCAAACAGAATTGTGCCGGGGATGCCGAGGGCAGCGAGTTCTTTCGCGGCAGTGACGAGCTTGTCAACCGAGTATTGGTAGCATCCGGGCATCGCAGAAATTTCGGTTGCGGTATTATGTCCATGAACGACGAACATCGGATAAATGAGATCGTTGACAGAGAGTGCCGTTTCGCGGACGAGCCGCCGCAGGTTTTCATTTGCCCGCAGTCGTCTCGGCCGATAGACAGGGAAGGTGCTCATTCATCCTCCGAAGGCGAGCCTTTGATTTCGTAATTCATTAGCTCAAGGGTAATCTCCCCGTCAGGTTCCAATCCGAGCTGCTCCTTTGCTTCGTCAGCCTCCGGATGCTCATGACTGAATTTGACAATACCGACGTTCGGTGCCAACCAGATTGTTGTTACGGTCGTAGCTTCTCGTTCTTCCGGTTCTTGCTGCGGCGCGCCAGGCACAGATATACTTACTTGAACCGTCTCGTTCGTTTGGTATTCAATGATCAAGCAGTCCTCAAAGGTGCCAGCAGCTGTTTCAACGGTTTCTGTGCCCGTGATTACGCCAGTCTCAACGATAGTGCTATGGGTGTTGATAGTCGGTGCACCGCCTGGTATTTCCATAGGTGCCCCTTGGATATCCATTGTGAGAGTCAATGCGATATTTAACTCCAGTGCTGTCCATTCTTCATTGTAGGTAATAGGGGTCGGTAGCAGATAGAAATAATCTGCCGATGTCACCTCAATATCGTAATTCAAGTCAAGGGAGACCCCTTCAGGGGCATCCCCGAGCATTTGTTGACGTAGCATTGGAAGTGCTTCTTCCATCTCTTGCGCCGTGTGTGCCTTAAGTCCGTTCTCAATTTCATCACCGACAAAAAACGCCACCCAGTCGTCACTGACCTGATAGAAATAAGGGCGAGTGTAATGCTCAAAGTCCGCCCAATCCTCCAACGCAGGATCATAACTGAAGGCGCGATAGGTTTCGCCATCAATCTCTTCGGGTGCGATGGCGTAGCGCGTTAATTCGTTCCCGTCTTGGTCTTCATAAGTCCAGTAGCTGCCGACTGCGTCTGGAAAATAGTAATTTGCCCATTCATTTCCGACTGACATCGCGCTGAACCCGAAAATGAGTAAAAGGACAAAAACAGGCTGCATTTTTTTTAACATAAGAGATTCCTTTTGCGACTCGCGGTAAACTTTCAAGTTTCCGAAAGCGGTCCTTCAGAAAGCGGAATTAATCACTTTCACTGCTCTCTGATTCAGTAGATTTGATTTCATAGTTCGTTAGTTCAATGGTTTTAACGATGTCGGTACTTTCGGATTCCTGTAACATTTTAACAATGCCGACATCCGGAGCGAGCCAGAGCGTTGTCAACGCGCCCTTATATACATCCTGAAACATAGTTTTCGCTTCTGGTAGATCCGGTTCAGTCCTTATTGAGGCATCCATTTTATACTCAATTATGAGGCAATCTTCAAACGTCCCGGCAGCTGTTTCGACCGTCTCTGTACCCGTTACATTCCCAGTTTCAACGAGGGTCAAAAACATTGTGATCATCTGACTTGTTGGTGGAAAACCCTCCACGTTGCTTGTGATGTCCATCTGTAAATCCATTTCCACATCAATGCGCGAAGCCTCCCACTCCTCATTGAACGTCGCAGGCGTTGGCAAAAGATAAAAATAGTCTTGTGCCTCTATATCAAGTTCGTATGTTACATTAAGGTCAATGGTCATCCCGGGCGGCAGTTGATTATTCAACTGTTGTTTCATCACTACCATAGCCTCATTCCAATGCTTCTCTGTGACCGCCCGTGTCGTATTTTCGATATCATCACCGACAAAGAACGCGACCCAGTTGTCACTGACTTGGTAGAAATAGGGATGAAAATAATACTGATATTTTGTCCAGTCCTCCAAGACGGGTTCGTAACTGAAGGCGCGATAGGTTTCGCCATCAATATCTTCGGGTGCGATGGCGTAGCGCGTTAATTCTTCACCGTCTTGGTCTTCATAAGTCCAGTAACTGTCAAGTGCATCTGGAAAATAGTAATTTGCCCACTCATTTCCCATCAATGTCGCGCTGAAACCGAAAATCAATAAGAGAACGAAAACGGACCGCATTTTTTTTACCATGAAGAGTTCCTTCCGTTATTTTGCTAACTTTGCAGATATATTTAAACAGAACTAATCGCTCTCACTGCTATCCGACACATCAGACTTGATTTCATATCTTGTTAATTCAAAGGTCTTGACTGCGGTTGAAGACTGAAACTCAGGTGTCGGTATAGTTTTGAGGAATATATCCTCTGCCTCTTGATGTCCCTTGACGATCCCGATGTTAGGTGCGAGCCAGAGTGTCGTAATAGATTCACCAGATGGATTAGTTGTTGAGTGTTGGTCGAGAGGTGATACTTCCATTGTGGTTGCTGTGCGGTATTCAATCTTCAAACAGTCCTCAAAGGTACCCGCCTGTGTCTCAACGGTTTCTGTGCCGAGGATCTCACCGGTTTCAGCGATGTTAAAGTTAAATATAATTTTCGGAATCTCATCGGCTCCGGGAAAATCAGCGGGGACACCTTGGATTTCATACTGCATCGAGACTTTCGCCTTTATCTGTGTTGTATCCCACTTTTCATTGGGAGTTGTGGCGGTTGGAACCAGAACGAAATGGTCCTCTGCCTTGACCTCCACATCATAATTGATATCAAAGGAGAGATTAGGTGCTTCAGGTGGCGGGTTGTCCTCTATAGATTTCTTCGCCATCTTGGTGAAAGCTTCCATCTCTTTGATAAGGCGTGCCTTCGTCATTTTTTCTATCTCGTCGCCGATGAGGCATGTAATACTTTCATCATTAACACTGTACAGCGAAGGCAGGAAGTGATAAGCGTAATTTGTCCAATCTTCTATGTCAGGTTCGTAAATGAAAATGTCATACGTTTCACCAGCAATCTCTTCGCCTTCATCAACAGTGCGTGTCAATTCATTTCCATCTTGGTCTTCATATACCCAATAGCTGCCAAACGTCCCCGGGAAATATGTTTTCACCGTTTCATTCCCCATCAAGGTCGTACTGCAACTGAAGACGAATAGGAAAACGAACACGGATTGAATTTTTTTTAACATGCGACACCCCTATTGCATTTTGTGCTTTCCCAATTAAGTATACAGAATCTCAGCGCAAACGGCAAGGAAAATTCAATTGTCAGCCGTCAGCAAAGAAGGTTTTACAAAGGCGTAGATGCGCTTCGCTGGTTTTTTCGCCTTCTATTTTTTGAGCGTTCAACGTTTCTCATACGCAAATGGAAAGGTAACAGGTGCGCCGTTGTTTGACCATGAACGTGCCATTGCGACATCAATTTCTCGGTCCTTACGACCGTTGTATGCCCCGTATTCAGGTTCTATATCATCGCGAACAGCGTTGACGAGGCTCATCAGTTCCGAAGCAACTGTAATTTCACCGTCGCTGAGCGGATAATTTTGTAACGGGTTTTCCCAAACCACTTCAGGGTCCGTATCGGCGACAAGTGCGGCTAAGGTTTCATAGCCGTCAACGGTATTAGTTCTACGTGTGATCGTAATCGCGCGCTGTTCATCGGCAGTGTCGTTCAAGATGACAGCGTCGTTTCGGAAACACATCCCGCGCTCGGCGTAGAATTTAGAACCGTTAAAGCCGCGGAGCGGAGAACCGTAGGAGAGACCACTGAAATTGAAGATGCCGACAGCACCATCGGCGAATTCAATCACCGCATGTTGCCAATCCTCGGAATTGCGCGTCGGTTGCCCTTTCCGCCAGACGTGCTCCTGAACATCATATCCCTTTCGGAAGCCGTAAACTTGCACCGGTTCGTTATCAAAACCGACGTAACTACGAATGAGACCGATGCCGTGATAGCCGTGTCCTCGGAAATCATTGTAGGCGACGTTGACTTTGCCGAAGACCCCTGCGAGAATCATCTCCCGTTTGATCCGTTCTGTCGGTACACGATAATAATTTTCGTTGACTTCCAGTTTTATGCCGTTCTGCTGTGCGGAAGCGATCATCTTGTCCGCCCATCCGAGATCGGTATCAATCGGCGTTTCTGTACAATAACTGATACCGCGTTCGGAGCAGAGTAATCCCGGAATGTGATTGTTGCTCGGTGTAATCACGATTGAACAGATATCAGGTTTTATGTCGTCTAACATCTGCTCAGTGTTCGTGTAGTGCGGAACGTTATATTTCTCGCCCTGTTCCGTAGTGCTTTCTTCACGTGGATCGCAAACAGCGACCAACGCAAGGTCGTCCGTTAACTTTGAGATAAGCGGAAGGTAGGTACCGGCACCACGTCTGCCCGTGCCGATATGTGCGATGCTGAGTCTCTCCATGATTTCTCTCCCTCTGGGTGCGGCAGGTGGTTACTCTACCCAGAAGTAATGGCTCCGCTCAAAGAGGTCGCCATCAAGGTGGATTTCAACGAACCACTCACCTGTAATGTCTGGGTCTGGTAGATCGACATAAAACCACGTAATTTTATCGCCGGTTGTTGATGTAAAGGACTTCTTTTCTGTCCAGAAGGGCGGATCCTCAAGGTCGTCCTCCGGCGAGTACCATGAGACCTCAACGGTATGCCGTTCCGTGATATTTGTCCATAAAATCCATAAAAATACCTGATCGTCGAATTCGGCGAAGAACGTGTTTGTAATCCCGCTCGGTCTGTCCTCTAAAATATTATTCGCTAAAACAGAATCAATGATAGTCGGTTCACCGCGCGCTACATCCGTGAACCCGCTTCCGCCAGAAGGATCCTCACCACAACCACTCAACGCAATCGTCAGGGACAGTAGAGCTATCCCTAATGTAGAATATAGAGCTGTAAACAATGTTCTCATACGAGGGTGTGCCTGATGCATGCGTTTCCTCCTGCTGACTGTTATCAACATATTGCCTTTACAAGGCTAAAGACCAATGACGATTTTTTGTTATTCTATCAAGCATCGGGTTTTTTGTCAAAGGAAATCGGAATAAGCGTTGTGACTTGGAGATCAATTCTGGCGAAATTTCCTGTTGACGGACACCGTTTTTGATGGTAAACTCAATCAACAAAAGAGGTGAGTTTTATGAGATTTGATACAATTATTGCAGACGGAAATATCGTTGATGGAACAGGTAAACGGGAGCCGTTTGTTGCAGACATCGGGATTCAGAACGACCAGATTGCCGCGATCGGCGACCTTGCTAAAGCGGAAACAGGACATCGGATTTCCGCGGAGGGACAGGTCGTCTGCCCCGGTTTCGTTGATGTGCACGTGCATTCTGAAATCGCTCTGCTCGGTGGGCGCGACCAGTTCGCAGCTGTCAGTCAAGGCGTGACGACGCACTTGGCTGCGCCAGACGGCTTTGGCTGGGCACCTTTACCACCAGAGCAGGCGAAAGAATTGTGGCACTACACACAGTTCGCTTATGGCGATGCCGAACTACCACTCAACTGGCAGACGGCTGAAGCGTATCTCGATATGTTCGCCGGGTGCATCCCTGCGAACCTCTACCCACAAGTCCCGCACTGCGCTGTTCGTCTCGGTGTGATGGGTTGGGATCCGCGTCCGGCAACGAATGATGAACTTTTAGCGATGTCGCGCATCACCCATAGGTGGTTAGCGGAAGGTGCTTGCAGTCTCTGCTTAGGGTTGGATTATCAACCCTCCGCAAATGCCGATTTGCATGAACTTGTGTACCTCTCAAGTATAGCTCAAGCCTACGACGCAATCTATGCCGCGCATATCCGATACCGCATTCTCGGGAGAAAACAGGCGTGGGAAGAGACGATTGAGATTGCGCGACGCGCCGGGATTCCTGTGCATATCTCGCATGAACGCGTGGACGATGAAGTCGCTGATATACTTGAACGGGTTGAGAAAGAACAGATAGATTTGACCTTTGAATCCTACCTCTATCCCGCTGGTATGACGCACCTCGCAATGATGCTCCCGATGGAATATCAGACGGGTGCCCCTGATGATATGTTAGCACGCCTTGAGGACCCCGAAGTCCGAGAAAAATCGATTACACACTTGCGAGGCGAATTACGCGACGGCAGCCAGATTGTGGGTTACAACCGTTCCGGTAGGTTTATCGGTATGACGCTCGCTGAAGCTGCCGAAAGTGAAGGTAAATCTAACGAAGAGTTCGCCTTCGATCTCATCTGTGAAGAAGCTGCGATTGAGACCTTTGTGATGCCGTGGGCGACATCGCCTGAAGAAAACGAACGTATCTTGAATCAGACAGCAAGCCATCCCCGTATGATGATCGCGAGCGATGGTGTTTATAACATTCCACATCCACACCCCCGGAGTTATGGATGTTTCGTGCAGTATCTTGGGAAGTTTGTGCGTGAACGTCAACTCGTCTCGCTGAAAGAAGCAATTTACAAGATGAGCGGTTTTCCCGCTGAACGTTTCCGAATTTTCGACCGCGGCAAAATCAGCCAAGGACTCGCCGCGGACATCGTCGTTTTCGATCCCGAGACTGTTGCAGATAAATCTACATGGTTTGATCCGGTGCAATCGCCCGTCGGTGTGAACTGGGTGTTCGTCAACGGCGTTTCAGTTGTCGAAGATGGAAACGTAACGGGGCAGCTGCCCGGCAGGGTACTGCGTCGGTCAACATGGGGTAAATAAAATTGTGGATACGTACGATTTGACGATCATTGGCGGCGGCAGTGCGGGCCTTGTGCTTGCCGTGGCGGGAACAAAATTAGGTAAAAAGACCGCGCTTGTAGAGAAGCATCGCATCGGTGGTGACTGTCTCTGGACGGGGTGCGTGCCTTCTAAAGCTCTTCTGAAAGCGGCGAAGGTGGCGAATTATACCAGAAACGCAGAGAAATACGGTATCACTGTTTCAGACACTATGCCTGACTGGCAGGGCGTGATGAAGTATGTGCAGGGGACACAACACGCTATCGAAGCGGAACACGACAACCCAGAACGGTTCCGTGAGATGGGGGTCGATGTCATCTTCGGAGACGGGCATTTTGAAGCATCCGATACCTTTGTCGTGGCAGATACTGAAAGTGGAGAAACACGCACACTCAAAAGCAAAAAGTTTGTGATTAGTACCGGTTCTCGTCCGATTGCACCGACCATCCCTGGATTAGAATTCTGCGGTTATCTTGACAGCGAAACCGTTTGGGAGTTGGAAAAACTTCCAGAACGACTGCTCATTGTCGGTGCGGGTCCGATCGGTGTTGAACTTGGACAAGCGTTTCATCGTCTCGGTGCCGATGTGACAATCGCACAACGGAGCGAACGTATCCTTACAAAAGAGGATACCGATGTCTCCGAACAGATGCTGCACTATCTCCGCGAGGAAGGGATCACAATCCGACTCAATACCAATATAACACAAGTTGTGAAAGGGAAACCAGATGGCACAAGCGTAACATTCAGCAACAGTGAGAACGAGACGACGGAACAGACGTTTGACAATATCCTAATCGCAGCAGGACGCGCGCCGAATGTGGAAGGGTTAGGACTCGACAAAATCGGCGTGCAGGTCGGCAGCCGCGGGATTGAGGTGAACAACAGACTTCAGACAAGCGTCAAAAACATCTACGCTGCAGGTGATGTGATCGGACATTACCTGTTCACACACGTCGCTGCTTTCCAAGCGCAGCTGCTCCTTCGAAATATCTTCTTTCCACTTTCTAACACTATCAACTATGCCGTCGTGCCGTGGACAACTTTTTGTGACCCAGAGGTGGCACGGTGTGGTCTGACGGAGACAGAAGCACGCGAGAAATACGGTGATGTTGACGTGTTCACACTCGACCAATCTGACGTTGACAGAGCCGTTGCGGAAGGTGAGACGCACGGCTTCAGCAAAGTTATTGCGACTCGATGGACTGGGAAGATATTGGGGGTTCACCTTGTCGGTGCGAATGCGGGTGAGGTTGTGCATGAATATGTGCTGGCGATGCAACAGGGGATTCCATTGCGGAAGTTGAGCGGGATGATCCATGTCTATCCGACGTTTTCGAGCAGTGTCTGGCGTGTGGCGGGCAAATGGTTTTCGGAGAGCACACTGATTCAGACGTTGCGAAAATTGCTTCCATAACATGACAACGCGGACAAAACACCGTGCCGAAGCACACGCGCGCAAAAGGGCTGTACCGTCGAAATCCCTTAATTGCAATGAGTGGCGATTTCCTGAAAAATCACCACTCTACTGGAAACATGAAAAGGCTTATTTCCGTATTAACATCTTACGCGTCGCAGTAAACTGCCCAGCTTTGAGCGTATAGAAATAGACGCCACTTGCGACTGGCTCTCCGTGAGTATTCTTACCATCCCAATAGGCAGCACGGGCTCTACTCTGATAGACACCTGCAGGCATTTCGCCTAATGGCAGCGTCCGCACCAAAGCACCGTTGGCAGTATGAATGAAGACAGCGACCTCCGCCGGTTGTGCCAACTGATAGGGTATCCATGTCTCTGGATTGAAGGGGTTGGGGTAGTTCGCCAAGAGAACTGTTTTTTCCGGTGTCGGTTGTGCGATCCGTGTTCCAACTGCCAAAAAGCGTTCTAAGATCGCAATCGTCTGTGGATCCGCACCAACATCCTGTGCGTCTTGGATCCACTGCTGGACATCTTCTGCGGTGAAGGAGAAATCGTGTGGATTCTGTGCAAGAATAGGTGCCGCTTGGGAATCTACTGGTGCTTGGGAATCCACTGCCTTAGCAACAACAATGAGGTCCTCAATATTAACGACACCGTCTTTGTTGACATCCGCGCGTGGGTTTGCTCCATCTACGACGGTTTTTCCATAGTTCTCCCCTACCTCAATAATGTCAAGATATGTGACACTACCGTCGCCCGTTACATCTACTGCTGCGAGTGGCTCCCACAATCTGATTGTGTCGTCATTGCTACCACTCACAAGAAGTGCCCCATCAGAGTTCCACGCTATTGTATTAACACTCCCTGTATGCCCTTTCAGAGTGGCTTTGTGGAGACCAGTGGTGGAGTCCCATAAGCGGATTGTGTTATCGCTACTGCCACTGGCAAGAATTGCCTCGGTTGGATGGAATGCCAACGTATTGACGTTCCCGGTATGCCCTTCCAAGACGTACAGCGGGGCATCCGTGTCCGTTGGGTCCCAAATCCGGATTGTGTCATCGCGGCTCCCACTGGCGAGCAGCGTTCCGTCAGGACTCCACGCAACCGATTCAACACGGTTCGTATGTCCGCGAAGGACAGCGATGTTGGTGCCGTTGTCTGAGTTCCACAAGCGGACGGTCCGGTCTCTACTGCCACTGGCGAGCAGCGTGCCATCAGGACTCCACGCAACCGACTCGACATCATTCCCATGCCCCCGCAGTGTCCGAAGGGGTCGACTTTTCCATGCGTCCCATGTTAAATCCCAGATACGGATTGTGTCGTCGTTGCTTCCGCTGGCAAGGATGGAGCTCCCGGGTTTAAAGGACAGCGTATTGACAGTATTTGTATGTCCTATGAGGTAACCTCTTATATCTCCGTCATCTGTGTAAGCCATCCCGATATAAGGGCGGAAAAAGAGTCCGCCCGCATAAACGACAAAGCGCGAGTCATGCGATGAGATCGCAATATCAGAGATTAAGAAGAGACCCACTTCGGTATTCCAGTTTTGTGCACCAGTGTCGAGATTCCAAAAGTGAAGGACGCTATCGGTCCCGACACTGATAAGTGTGCTATCGTCTTTGAATGCCACTGCAGAGACAGAAAATTTATGTCCGCTGAGCGTCCGAGTATGGACGTACTCTTCGGCAGAGGCAAAAGGTAAAGTAAGCGTAAAAATGGAGAGTAGCGTCAAAATCAAAAACCTTATTTTTCTCATCTGAATGTATCCTTTCCCGAAAACACTTTCGGGTGTAAATAATTTATTTTCGCCCTAAATTGCTCAAACTTTTAGTCATGATTTAATGATACAATTTGAAGGGCAAAAAGGTGCATAATGGGAAAAAAATGGGATGAGATAAAAAATAAGCGGTTTTTGATGGGAGAATTGCTGGGACTATCAATCGTTTTTCTTCTCAAGCGAGGCATAAAACATCCCGCTCCGTTCGGTAACAATATAAAGCCTGTTACCCTTGACAGCAACAGAAATGACGCTGCTTGGTACGTTTGGCGAGATCTGTTCCCATCTGCCGCGATGATCCAATTGATAGGCACCCGTATCGCCAGCACCATAAACGGTTATATCATCTACGGCAACTCGGTCTATGACGGTGTGTGTACCGACTTTATCGGTGATTGCGCGCCAATTTTCACCGTCCGCCGATGTTAATACTCCTGCGTCTGTGGCGACATAAACCGCTGAATCCGCAAAAACGATATCGTTGAAATGTTTAAATTGAAGTGGCAGCGTTGCGGTCAAGTCTTTCCATGTGTTCCCACTATCAAGCGATCGGAACAGATGTCCATCGCGTTTGCCAACGTAGACGGTTTCACCTGAAACAGCAAGGGTGAAACCATTAGAACTATTATCGCCAACTGCTGTGCTGGGGTCTATCAATCCAGTGTTGAACCATTCAAGTTCGCCGCGTCTCCACCGTAGAAGCCGCTGCTGATATTCCACATAGAACGTTTCGCCGCTGACTGCAAACGCGCTGTGAGATTGTATGGACTCGCGGGTTGTGTCTGTCGATTCATCGGTTTTCTCAGGATCGTTAGGGGCATCGTCGGGTCTATTTTTTTCCGACATCTCTTGGGATGCGGTTTTTGGAGGCTCTATAGAAAGATTTTCACCAAAAACAGGGGCTTCTGACATAAGTACCAGCGCACCGCCATTCTTAGAAAGATGGAAGATGCGATGCTGTGCCTCTTCTATGTTTGCGGAAACTGCGCTGCCGATGCAGTAGAGTTTATCGTCAGAAATTGCCAGCTGCGAAGGAAGGAGTAGAAGACCAATCTCCAATGCCGATTCTAATTCTGGTGTTAATTGATCAGGGGTGAATCGCAGGTTTCTCCATGACATCCCACCGTCGGTGGATTTCGCGATATTTGTACCGGTATAGGCGTAGAGTGCGTTTCTGAATGCGACTAAGTTAGATATCTGGGTTCCGACCATGCCTGTCATAAACGGATGCCACGATTCGCCAGTATCGGTTGAACGGATAAGCCCAAAAGGGCTGGCTTTGAACAG
Source organism: uncultured bacterium (assembly GCA_964593655.1). Lineage (GTDB taxonomy): Bacteria > Poribacteria > WGA-4E > WGA-4E > WGA-3G > WGA-3G. Next base: position 17,559 of record CAZQIP010000130.1, read on the forward strand.
GATATTTTCGTCCATGCCAACAGCGGGGAATACACTCAGCATAAACGAATTCATCATTGAAAGCGGATCCAATTTTTTGTATCCGTGGTGTGTCCATGTTTCGCCGGCATCAGTGGATCGGCATTGGAAGCCGGTGTATCCCAATGCCCAAAGCGTTTTTCCAGCAGTAAGGACCTTAATGCCCGGGGATAGCCACGTCAAGGCAGGCTCGCTTGTCGGTGTGATTTCGGTCCACGAATCACCGAAATCGGTTGATCGGAAAATTTCCCACACGGGTTGCCCGGCGGATACCGCGGCGGATACCTCGGCGGATACCTGTTCCCGCGCTTCCTCGCTTGAGACACCTAAGTCGGGGCCCGTTCCGACATAGAGGTTGTTCTCGGCGGTCGCCAAGGAGTGGATAGCCTTAGTGGTCGTTAGCGGCAATTTTTCCCATACATCCATTGCCGAATTATGCCTTGGGTTGATACGATAGAGCCCCTGATTTGTTCCAACAAACACGGTGTTTTCAATAGTCGCCAAAGCAAAAATATTTCTATCCATCACTTCACCACCGAGAAGTGTCCACTGTTGTCCCATATCTTCAGATCGGAAAACGCCTTTATCTCTCAGCAGGAGGTACAAGGCTTCATCCGTTACTGCCAATGCGATAGGAACACCTTTGGGACGGGTGCCAACCGGCTCCCACATCTCGCCTCTATTGGTTGAAATAAGTACTTCATGAGAAACAAGATAAAGGGTCCCGTTTCGCTCCGCCATCGGCATCCCGACGGGTGCCTTCAAAGTTGTAGGGTTCTTCAAAGTTGTAGGGCTGAGGAACGTCCATGCGCGCGTGTCTGGTGTTAATCTATAGATACCGAGACGCGAAGCGGCGTAGATATCGCCGTTTGAACTTACCAGTAAGCCGCCTACGGGTCCGCTCGCTGGTACGCTCGCTGGTTTCCACTGCTGTGGTGTTGTCAGCGGTCCCTTTTCTATCTGCGCGGCGACTGGGACAAGAGGTTCTGAAACTTGCACACCGGTCCCTCTGTCCCTACCCGTGGTATCAGAACGTCCGGCTTGGTTTCGCACATCCGGTTCCGCCTGCGTATCAATAACAATAGGTGCGTCAATGATTTCAACAGTGGTTTCCGTTTGGGCGTTCAAGTTGTAAGGTCTCTGAAAGCGCGTAAGGTATTGGGCCCCAATACCAATCATCAGCATTATAAGAAGGGCAGCGGTGCCAAAGGCGATCCAGGGTAGCAATGGTTTTCCAGCCGAAGGCGGTGTCGGTTTGATGTCGGCAACTTGCTGCATAATACGCTCAATGAAATTGGCGGGCATCTGGACGCTCCCGAGCGTTTCACTAATCAGGTGCTCTTCGGCTTGTAAACGCTCCCGGGCCCGGCGAAGCCGACTTTTAATGGTATTCACCGAGACACCTAAAAAATTGCCAATCTCCTTCGCCGTCATTTCACCGAGATAGTAGAGTGTCACCACCGTGCGTTCACTCTCCGGCAGTGTTTCCAGAAGTTCTTTGACGATTTCGTAGCGATGTTCCACGGCTTCCGCCTCCCGTTGCTCCGATACGTAACGTTTATAAGAAGATCTCCCTACTTCTGCTACAGATGTGGCCTCCAAGGATTGCATCGCAGGTTTGTTGTTTTGATGCCACCTCTTGCAAAGGTTATTTGCAATAACATAAATCCATCCAGCAAACTGATTGGGATTCCTTAGCGTCGCGAGGTTTTTGTATGCTTGGAGGAAGGCATCTTGCGCAATCTCTTCAGCGATGTGAAAATCGCCAATCTTCCGCCACGCAAGCGCGTGAACGCTCTTTTGGTACTTTCGCACCAAAGCACTAAATGCCGCTTCATCACCCGACAAAATTCTGTGAATCAGTTGAATATCGTTTTCCAGCATCAGCATTCTCCATAAACGTGATTGTGTTTACATTCAAATTGTTAATGATACAATTTTGAGGGCGAAAGGGTGCATAACTGAAAAAAAAATTAATACCCATAGGGTTGGGTTAATTCCACTAAGGTAGGTCGTACAGGAATGGATCCGTTAGAAGTGTGCTCTAAATGTAGCACTTTATCAAGTTTCAAATTGAAGGTCATCTGGTTCGTAGTAGGGCAATTCATTGCCCGTTTGGGAAGTGCGATAATGCAGATCGCATTTGGGCGAGTACGCCGCAGAATCGCACGACTACGAACCGACCCACAAGTTCAGAGTTGAAGAAGCAGTAGGAACAAAAAAGTCCTACTTTTTCAGTTGTCCCCACTGCGTCGGTAGTAATTGCGGTTGCGGAGAAACAGGAAAGAAGCCCTCCGCTACCCACACAGGACTGGACGACAATCCCCTTGTTGCTTTAAGCTGTTGCGCGTCGTTCTGGCCTTCAGGGCTTATAACACAGATAACATTATCACCACTCCAAAGGTTAATGGCTCGGATTCCGTGACCAAGATCGACATCCAATACCGGCAAACTTTTGAAAAAATAGGCGATCGATTTACCATCCGGCGACCACGACGGACTCCCTGCCCATGCGTTTGGCCCCACGTCGGTTAAGGCACTGCGGTTACGCCCGTTGACATCAATGACGCTGATATTCATGCCGTCTTTTTCTATATTCCCCGCAGCAAAAGCGATCTGTTTTCCATCTGGAGACCACGTACAGCCAGACATATTTAGGTCTTCTGTCAGTTGCCTCGTCCTTTTGCCATCGGCAGTCATTACAGAGAGAAATTGCCTTCCACGAATCCCTGCATCACGATTTCCTTTTTGATAGGAATTATACGCGATCCACTGACTATCTGGCGACCACGCGGGATTTTGGTTATCTCCACGCTTTGTCAATCGCATCAGATTTGAGCCATCTACATCAATTCTGTAGATATGTAGGTCCCCGGTTCGGTCAGATTCAAACGCAATCCATCTCCCATTCGGCGACCACGCAGGCGACAGGTCTCGGTCAGGGTGGTTGGTCAATTGACGGGATGTTTTGTTTCTGACATCCATCACATAGATATCAGGATCCCCATCGTCGTTAGATTGATAGGCAAAAAAACGTCCATCCGGCGACCAAGTCGGTGAACCTTTATTTATCTGATCGGTTACAAGTCTCCGAAGATTCTGCCCCGTACTATCTACGAGATAGAGGTCAGGGCTCCGCGGGTTGGTGGAAAAAGAGAGTGTTCCGATTCCAGCCGCTTGGACATTCCCAACCAATAGCATCAATATACTCCATAATACCGTATAACGCAATGCCTGTTTCATCTTGACGAATTCCTCCTTGACCTATTTTCTGAACAAAAGTAAAGTGTGAAAGTTTATTCCTTTTTGATTTCTCCCCACTGTGTGGTGAGCAACTGTGGCTGCGGTGAGACGGGTAACGCATACGCCGGATCAAACCAATCCGCGCGAGTATTCGCTTGAAAAGGAGGTAAATCCACAACATGTGTCAGTTGTGTCTGAATCCCGGTGTTTACATCAACTTTGAAAATTCGGCGTTGCTTGTTAACATACTGTGCATAAAGCACTTCCTCTCCATTTGGCGATAACGCAATAACCAAGGCAGCGGGACCGTCTTCATCAACAAGTTGTTTGAGACCGGTGCCGTCTCGGTTGACGATGTAGACGGTGTATTTATCCGCCCATACGTCGTGCGCAAACCTATCCAATCTGATGGGTAGCGGATGGTTGTTCCCAGAAAAGGCAAGTTTATCGCCGGTCGCCGACCAATACGGACCGGCTTGCCACTGTAGTGCTTCCTTGGGTAGGAATCGTTCATGCTTTTGTGTCCGGAGATTGAGGAATACAATCCAAGTGCCCCTTACTCCAGCTATGGTGCAGGCGATTTCTGTTCCATCTGGTGACCATGCTGCAGAGCTGTAGCTCCCGATGAGTTCCTCATCTTGGTCGCCTAAGGTTGCCATGTACATACCGAACGTGAAATTGTTCCAATTTATCTGTTCGTAAACAATCTGTTTACCATCAGGTGACCAGGTCGGGGCTGTCCTCCGAGCTTCTATTTTGAACTTGAAGACGCGTCGGATGTTGGATCCATCTGGGTTCATCATATACAGGTCTCGGACACCCTCGCGATCGGAGACGAAAAGAATCTTCTCGCCGGTCGGGGACCAGATGGCTTGCAAATCGTCTGCCGGATGCTGTGTTAAGTTCACCTGTTCACTCCCATCCGGGTTCATGATGTAGACTTCGTAATTGCCGTCCCGAAAGGAGGAAAACAAGATTTTAGGGGTTAACGGTGCCTCTGCGAAAAGTGGGCTAACGTTTGCATCCAACGCCCACAGGATAAATATAGCAAGAACTAACAATCGTGTCGTTTTCATACAACATCCTTCCTTCATAAAGGGTAGGCACAAGACCTACCCGTACAGACTATACGATTTTCTTGGGTTATTTATGGTGAATTCTGTGATTACTTATGCTCCCTTGATTAGCTGTACTGACTTGACTTGGCCCCATGTCGTTGTTAAAGAATTGTCAGGACGAATTTCAAGATTACCAATACTGCTACCATCAACAGAGGTGTAACGAGTGGTTACTTAACATATTTTTTCAGTTGTCCCCATGTCACTGCCAATTTGCTTTGGGGTTGGACCGACAAATTGCCGTGATTTGGCACATCTTCGCCGGTGATTTTGAGATTGTCAAATCGAGCGGTATAGCCTGCAAGACCAAAACCGACACTGCCAACATTAAGGTCTTCCTCTAAGAAAGCGAAGCCGTCAAAAAGGCAGGTGAGATATAAGACCACCTCTCCATTAACCGAGAACATAAAACTTTTGTCAACGACACGCAGCTTTAACTGGGTCCACTTTCCTCTTTCAAGAAAGGGATGCGGTAAAATTGTTGTACATATATCTGTAACCACACCGACCCGCAAAAGCTCATCCACAATTTCACCTTGTGGGCGTCCGTTGAACAAATCTTGTATTTTCATAAGCACCAATGGAAATCCCACTCTTCTTCCGGTGTTCAATTTAAAAATGAAACCTGAAACTATGGGTGAAGGTGCGTTCCAGAAGATATTGCCAATCGCAAAAACAATCGCATGCGTCTGATTAACACGTGCAGCAAGCACAATGTGTCCACGTCCGTGTCTGGCAAGTGGCATGACATCTAACGCTACTTCGTAATCGTGCCACGCTGCATCTTTTATAACCAGCATTTGGATCGCGTTATCCTTGCTTTCTGCGTGCAGCACACCATTGATGCCCCGCCATTCGCCAACGGGAGCATTCCGCTCGTTAACTTCTTCCCAATCCTTTAAGTTAAAGTTATCAAATGTCTCAAAGAACGTCCCAGCGGAGACAGGCAACGTCTGGAACAAGAGAATACCTCCAATAATCAAAATAGTAAATTTCATTACGGACTCCTTAACAGGTTAAAATACAAGAGATCCATGGAAGTTACAACAAATTTCTCCGATATATGGCAGCTACTTGGCAGTATTTTCGGATTGCTTAAGGCTCCCCCAAAGTGTTGTCTGCTTTTTGATATTCGGTGATACTGAGAGGAACCCCTCCGGCACCCATTGAAGATCGCTCCCGACTAATTCTCTCGTTGCCTCAAGCGGTTCGCCGCCGCCTATGTCTGCCGTATTTACAACACAAATGACCGAGTTACCAAAAAACTCTTCTGCCAGACCCCCGCCCTCCGGAAGAATCTTTGGTAGTTGAACCAAAACATAGGCGATCCATTCTCCACTCGGCGACCATATAGGTTCAAAGATTGCTACGCGTCCTTTATAGACCCGAGTGAGTTGGCGCGTGTTTTTGCTATCTACATCAATACTGAACAGAGCAGTGCCCCCGACAGCATCCGCTCGTGGGACAAAAGCGATCTCTTTTCCATCCGGCGACCATGTGCAGCCAGTGGAAAATGTATTCGTGAGCCGCCGCACCCCTCTCCCCTCAGCACTCATGAGAAAAAGAGCGGACTTTGAAACAAAGGCAATCCGTTGACTATCCGGCGACCAAACTGGTCTTTTACACTTCCCTTGATTCGTCAGCCGCATCACATTTTCTCCATTCACATCCATTCTGTAGAGGTCTATCTCCCCTGCGCGATTTGAGGCGAATGCGATCCATTTTCCATTCGGCGACCACGCAGGCCACCAATCTTTACCATCATCGAAAGTCAACTGACGGTGTGTATTCGTTCTCACATCCATTACATAAATATCAGGATCCCCATTTCGATTGGAACTATGGATAATCGAGTGCCCGTGAGGGGACCATGTGAAGTGGGCTATGGATCCTTCTACTATCAGTGTTTCAAGAAGTTCACCTCGGGTATTTATGAGTTGGATAGAACGCCCCCTGTCCTTTCTCGTAACAAAAGAGATGACATCCGTTTCAATCGTCCAACCAATACTGACGAACAGACTGCTATTTAGTAGAAACGCCATTCCTAAGGCTACATAAATGCCGGTGCGTTTCATATCAACAAATTCCTCCTATAATGCAATACCTACTTGGAAGCATCCTCCGATTGCTTAAGGCTCCCCCAAAGTGTTGTCTGCTTCTCCGCACTCGGGGATACAGAGAAAAACGCCTCCGGTACCCACGCAGGATCACGATCTTTCCCGGCATCCACTGTGATTTGGCGGGGTCTACCTCCGTTAGCGGGAACGATATAAATGTTTTGATCCAACTCCTTCGGGTTACCCCACTGATTTTCAGGTTCCATATCGTAGGTAACCCAATCACTATCGGGTGACCACGCCGGATGCCTGCTCCAAATGCCCATCGGCGTCACACGGCGCAAATCCTTCTCCTGCATATTCATGATGTAGATACCACTGCCCGCAAAACCTGCGGAATAAGCAATCTGTTTTGCATCTGGCGACCAACTCGGAGATAGTGCTCTACCCCCTGCCTGTATAACGCGCCTGAGATGTTTCCCTTCGGCATTCATCACATAGATACCCCAACTTTCATCACGATAGGAAGAGAAAGCAATCTGTTTCCCATCTGGAGACCAGGCCGGTGCCGAATCGTATGCTTTATGTTTAGTGAGCCGTTGTAGATTTCTACCGTTGACACCTATTTTGTAGATATCATAGTTTTCTCTGCTCGCTCTGTCCGATTTGAATACGATCCAATTTCCATCAGGGGACCAGTCAGGTTGGGTAGCCTCCTCTGGATGATCTGTCAATCGTCGAGTTTCTATCCCATCAACATCCATAATATAGATATCGGCTTGTCCATCCCGGTACGACACAAAAGCGAAAGAGTTCCCGTCCGGTGACCATGTTACGTCCCCGTCATAAGCGGAGTGATTCGTCAAGTTGCGTAGATTGTTTCCATATATATCCATGACATAGATGTCAAAGTTCCCAGTTCGATTGGAACTGAAGGAAATATACGTATCCGCCCAAGCGTTTAGACTGAAAAGAAATAGACTCAGCAGGAGTGTTATGCCAAAGACTGTATAGGTCCGTTCTATTTTCATAATAATTCTCCTTTCAATGCTATCGCCGTTGACACTAAAATTTCTTCAAGTTTCCCCACGTTGTCGCAAGTTTTGCTTGGGGCGTTACAGCAAAATCACCGCTGTTTGGAATGCTATCGCCGGTGACAGTGATATTATCAAAGATTGCCGTATAGTTCCAAAGCCCAAAACCGACACCCCCGGTCTGAAAGTCTGGAAAATTAGCAAAGACATCAATCCCCCTGAAAATTAGAAGTTTCGTAGGTGCCATGACCTGCTCACCATCAATCCAGAAGGTAAAGATATCGCCTTCAGCACTTAGCTTCAGATGGGACCATCTGTTTAATCTTAAAAGTGGGTGCGGTTCAGTGATAAGGATGGCGCGTGGTGGCAGATGCAAACCGGCAGCGTAACACCCTATTCGTCTTTCTTGAAATGGCGGATCATCCCCCCTTATAATCACGGGATCAAAAATACTGCAGTAAACCAGCCAAGTTCCGTCAACCCGCACAGCAATTGAGATACCGCCAATACCGTGTTTTTTCAGCGGCTTGACATCAAGTTCCATGGTGTAGTTTTCCCACGTGCTATCCCCAGTTGTCAGTAAATGCGTATACGCCTCACGACTTTCTGCGTGCAGTTCATCATCAACAATCTCCCAGACAGCGGGTCCTTTATCCGCCCAAATTTGCTGCCATCCGTCCAAATCTTTGCCATCAAAGGTTTCCAAAAATGTGCCTGCAAAAACAGGGACAGTGAATAAAAATAGGACTGTTACAACGATTAGAAATTTCATTAGCATTCATCTCCTCAGTTTTATGTGAACATTCATAGGATAAATCACATCTAAAACGCATTTGCCACAATCACCAAATCCTGTATATTCACAATGCCATCCGCATTCAGATCCGGTTCTGCTTCCCCAAAGGCATTCGCGACGATGACCAAATCTTGTATATTCACAACGCCATCACCGTTTACATCCGCAGTGGAAGGCGTTTCCGCCTTCAAATAAATCTCGCCATCCAAATCCGCCAACGTATGCCGGCGTTGATTCTCCACACCGCTCGACCAGCCAGAAACCTCTTGTGGAAGTTCGATCTCCTGTGCCGTGCCGGACCGGTTATACACCGCCCAACCGTTGGTAAACTCACGCATGAATACGCCATCGCGTTCTTTGTAGCGTTGTCCCTTCTCGCCTATCGGGATGCCGAGATCCGCATCCCAAAAGTCATACCAGTTATGCTCGTGAGAGATACCACTGTCATAAAGCACATACCCATCAGAATGTGTAAGACTCAACGTCGTAATAGCGCGCATCCAACGTTGGTTTGTTGGACTATCAAGGTCCTCCTTAATTGCCATAGCTGATAAACAATTAACCTGCGGCTCCCTAAAGTTTTCTTCTGACCACAGCAGTGTGTTTTCTATTTGTGTTAGACGCTCACGGGTATAAAAACCGATATTCGGGTCCCATTCTGTTTCCATGAAAGTTCCATTGACGTACGGCGCAGAACGTGGAACTTTCCAACGCACAGTGTTAACAAGGATCAAAAACTCATCACCAACAGCTTCTCGGATACGTCTTAGTATTGATAACTTCGCTTCTATCTCAACATTTGGGTCTATATCTTGCCCTACACGATCAACGAGTATACGCGTGTGCCACAAATCCAAGATAATACCGTCGTAGAGACCGCATTCAGCAACTGCAATTGCTTGTTCAACTACCAAATCTTGTACCTCCAGATGTGTAAAGTCAATAAAAAATTCTCCATATCCTGGATCTTGAATACGATTGCCGGATGCATCTCTTAACCAGTAGGGCCAATCTTCAGGGTACATGTCTGGAGGTGCACCGTAGTAGTAAATCCCTACAAGAAAGATCATATTTGGATTATGCTCAAGAAGTATATCCCGTTGTTCTTTGGAAACCTCTAAATAACCGGTTATTTTCACGCCATCTGATGTAAACGCCCAACTTAAATCAAAATGTGGAATCGCTTTGAAATGTAAGTCATGTTGTGCAAGTCGTTCCTCAAAAGACAATGTAGGCAGATTTAGTGTCATTCCCGTCGTCTGAAAAACCGACGGATAACCCCGATTTTCAACCCGTTCTGAAATCGGGATATCTTCTAAAAGACATACCCAATCTTTGGCGACATCCAATCCTAATATCGGGCTGACATCGCCGGGGTTTCCTGTGACCCGAATAGACTTCAGATTTATGAGTCCGAGAAGCGGTGTAAAATCAACAATCTGATTATAATGCAATTGTAACTCATCTAAGTTCACAAGGTTACTGAGGGACGTAATATCGACAATCTGGTTATGGTGGAGCTTTAACACCTTCAGCGACACTAAACCCGCAAGCGGTGTAATATCAACAATCTGACTACGGGCTAAATGTAAAAAACGGAGATTGACAGCATATTCAAGTCCTTGAAGATTTGCTATATCAGATCCTATGACTGTCAATACCCGGAGTTCCAGCATATTAGTGGTGGTCAGTGGTGCCGTCTCAGGCAACTGAAGCACTTCTCGCAGAGCACTTCGTAAGGCAGGATCGGGCATCCACTCCTCGGCATCTTCTGCATAGGTAAAAGCATTATAGACGAGTATCCCCACAACCGACACGAGGAACAGCTGAAACCACAATGATGGACGATATATTTCTTTCATTGTCATAAGTATAAGATATAATCTCCATTTCAAATTTTGTTTTCTCTATTTACGAGATAAGTTGTCTTTCGCTTCCGCAAGCGGGATTTGGAACATCCCGTGATGTCTGGTGACAATATAAAGTGTGTCGTTCTTAACGGCGAGTGAGAGGACTTTATCTGGCACGCTTGGAAAAATCTGTTCTGATTGTCTACGGTCATCCAGACGGTAGACACCGGCATTGCCAGCCCCATAAACACTGGTGCCACCAACGGCAAATCTGTCTATAACGATCCGCTCACCTGCGGTATCGGTCAGGACACGCCAGTATGCGCCGGTTTGGGACACTAAAATGCCTCTGTCCGTTGCGACGTAAGCCGTTGAATCGACAAAGACGATCTCCTTGAACTGGGTAAAACGTAGGGGCAGGCTGGGTGTAATGTCGCGCCAACTGTTTCCGCCATCAAGCGACTGAAATAGCCTACCGTCTCGCTTACCGACGTAGACTGTTTCCGCTAAAGTCGCTAATTTGAACCCATTTTTTGAACCGTCATTAGGACGTTTCCCAGTATCTATTAATCCGGTATTTTTCCATTCGGGACCGCCCGGTTTCCATCTGAAGAGTTTCCGGTTGTATTCCAAATAGAACGTCCCGCCGCTGACCGCAAACGCGCCGATCCTCCTAATGTCTTCAGCGAAACGCAAATCACGTAGCAATTTACGGTCACTTTTCTGATTGCCGGAAAAGTGAATGCCTTCCGCTGCCGCAATCTCTTTCAACACAGCAGTAGAGAGATCTGTCTCACCAAAGGTAGGTACACCTTGCGCTAGAACGAATTTATTACCACCGGTGGATAAATAGGAGATCCGTAGGTTGTCCAGTTCAGGAACAATCGTATAAAGCAGGTTGCCGACATTCACAAATTTTGAATGAGCATCCAGAGTGCCCTTGTTACGCAAGTCTATGCTTTCCGAGTAAGATACGCGTTTAGGTGCCTCGACCTGAACGGTTGTCCAAGATTTGCCGTTGTCATCTGATTGAACAATATCGTTGTCGGTCTGTACGTAGAGTCTATCATTGAAGACCACGAGATCTTGCACGCCGGTTCCGACGATGCCCTCCATAAAATGATGCCACGATTCACCGCCGTCGGTCGTACGATAGACCCCCGAGTTTCCGGTCTTGTAAAAAGTATTTTCATCGAATACTAAATACGCAACGAAATTTTGGTCAAATCCGAGATTTGTCCAAGTCATCCCGTTATCTTTTGAACGAAATAGCCGGAAACCGCGGGCTAAGATTGTTTCGTGCCTAACAGCCATTGGGGTACCAAGTGCTATAAAGGGATAGTCTTTGGCTTTAGGCGTTATCTCAGTCCACGACGTTCCGAGATCGCTTGATTTGAAAATTCTGCCTGTCCGTGAATCAAGTGGCAGTTGCTCGTCAATTTTGCGACCTGTTCCGACATAGAGCGTATCTTCAAAGACCGCCAATCCGTGTACGGCTTTGGTTGTATCTACCGGCAACTGTTCCCAAACATCTGCATTGAGGCGGTAGAGACCTCTATCCGTGCCGGTGAAGACCGTCCGTTCAATCGCAACGAGTTCGTAAATCTTTCTACCTGTCAATCCGTTGTTCAGGGGTGTCCAGTGTTTTCCAGCATCAGTAGATCGGAAGATACCGTTATCCCAAAGGTTAAGATACATTGTAACAGTCTTGCGTGTACTGCGTCCATCTGCTGCATCTATGACAATGAGTTCAGTAGAGTACCCTTCGGGTCGAGGTCCTAACGCGTTCCACGTCTCGCCATCATCGGTTGAAGCCAATAGTTCATTGGCAGCGACGATATAGAGAGTGCCTGCATGCTCTGTCATAGGCATACGGAGTCGCTCAATTGAGGTATCAACATTTATAGGTGTCCACACAGTTGCATCTGCTGTTAATCTGTAGACACCAATTGACGAATTAACGTAGAGTGTCTTTTTCGATGTCTCAAAGATGTCGAATACGAAACCGCCTGCGGGTCCATTCATCTGTGTCCACGGCGCAGTCGAGAATGTAGCGGGCAACTCCACCGTTGTCGTCGTTGCGACAGCGGTCTCAGAAGTCCGTAAGTCGGTTCCGATGTTTTTGGTGGCGGTAGCAGCACGTCCACTCTGATTTCGGACAGCCGGTTTGGAAAGCAGATGGAGCGTGATAGGCGCGTCAACGATTTCAACCGTCGGTTCAGATTCTGCTTCAAAACTATAGGGTTGCTGGAAGCGCGCGAGATACTGGTTATGCGTACCGAGCATCAAAACTATCAAAAGTACAGCCATGCCAAAAGCCGCCCACGGTAGCAACGGTTTCGCGACCTGCGGGGGTGTCAGTTTCAGATCGGCGACTTGCCGTATGATGTTTTCTGTTAGGTTCGTAGGTAATTGGAAACTCCCAAGCACCTCACGGACTAAGGATTCTTCGTTCTGTGCCCGTAAACGTTTTCTTGCGCGTTGGAGCCGACTCTTGATTGTGTTCGAGGATACACCTAAGAAGTTGCCAATTTCTTTGGCAGTCATCTCGCCGAGATAGTGGAGCGTGACGACGGTACGTTCACTTTCGGGTAGTTTTTTCAGGAGTTCCTTAACCATTTCGTAGCGATGTTCCGCGGCTTCTGTCTCTCGTTGCTCCGATACATAATGTTTATAAGAAGATTTATCTACTTCTGTGCGGGATATTTTTTCCAGCGATAGCATTGTCGGTTTTTTATTTTTGAACCACCGAATGCACATCCGATTCGTAATTACATATAACCACCCCGCAAACTGGTTCGGGTTTTGGAGTGTCGTGAGTTTTTTGTGGACTTGGAGGAAAGTATCTTGTGTAATCTCTTCAGCGATATGAAAATCGCCAACCTTCCGCCATGCGAGTGCGTGGACACCCTTTTGGTATTTTCGGACTAAAGCAGTGAAGGCCGCCTCATCACCGGATAAGGTTCTATAGATTAATTGAACATCATTTTCTACCATCCGGATTCTCCTTTTTCAGTTGTCCCCATGTCGTTGTTAGCAACGTCGGTTGTGGCAATACCGGCAACGCGTACGCTGGATCAAACCAATCCGCGTTGGAGTTATCACCCCGTCGGTGTGTGAGTTGTTCTGGGACACCGTCGTCCGAAGCGATTTTGAAGAGTTGTCTGAAACCATGAACCCGTTTATCATAAATGAGTTCATTCCCGTGCGGTGACCAGGTAGGATTAGACGCGAAGCTGCCGCCGCCATCGGCAATTTTCCTGAGTCCGCTACCATCTTGGTTCACAACATAGATACCCATAGTGTGTCCTACCTCTTGCCTACCTGTCCAAAAAAAGGCTATCTGCACACTATCGGGTGCCCAAGTTGGGTCAAACATCCCAATCTTCCCCGGAAGAAGTTTCTCTTCTACATGCGTTTGTAGATTGATAATCTGGACCTTGACATTCGGTGCTTGGAGATTTCCGTTTTCAGCCCAAACGAACTTGGCTGCCATAAAGGCTATCTCAGAACCGTTAGGGGCCCACGCAGGCCATAAGCCATCCGCAACTTTTGTCTCATCTTTCCCGTCAATTGCGGCGGTGTAGATAGAGGATGTGTGAAATCGTTGATAAGCGAGTGCTTTTCCATCAGGCGCCCAAGTTGGAAACTCTCTACCTATTAATTTTTTGAATACTTGACGCACATTCGTTCCATCTGCATCCATGAGGTAGAGATCCTCTATCCCGCCTCGATCTGAGGTAAAAAGAATCTGTTCACCTGTGGGGGACCAGACAGGTGCGGAATCCTTGGCACGGTGCTGGGTTAAGTTTGTCTGATCAGATCCATCTGGGTTCATGCTATAAATCTCAAAATTGCCATCCCGCCTTGATGTAAATACGATTTTGGATGTTGTTGGTGCTTTTGCAAAAAGTGGAGACACCGTTCCACACATCATCATCATCAAGAGGATTAAAGAAAAAAAACGCAGAAATCTCATACCTATTTCTCCTTTTTCTGTTCACCCCATGTTGTCGTTAGCAGCTCAGGTTTTGGTGAAACTGGTAACGCATAGGCGGGATCGAACCAATCGCCACCAGAGTTGGTTCGACGGAAAGGGCCAGCAATATGCGTCAACTGCGTCCGGATGCCCGTGTTTATATCAATCTTGAAGATTTGGTAATGCCCATTAATCTCCTGTGTATAAAGCACTTCTGAACCGTCCGGTGATAACGCAGCAACACGCGCTATGGGACCGGCTTCCTCAAGAAGTTGCTGGAGACCGGTGCCATCGCGATTGACGATGAAGACTGTGTCTTTATCCTTCCATGCGTTGTGCAGGTCCCGATCCAAGATAACCGGTAACGGATGCCGGTTCCCAGTAATCGCAAGTCTATCTCCGGCGGCAGACCAAGAGGGACCGGATTGCCATCGGAGTGCTTTATCGGGTAGCGGTTGTTCCAGTTTTCGTGTGCGGACATCCATAAATGTGAGTCGAGAGCCGAATTGATGAGATATAGAATAGGCGATTTCGGAACCGTCCGGGGACCACTCTGGTGAATTCCCATAGGGTAGAAGTTCGGCATCTTCTTCGCCAAACGTTCCAAGATAGAGACCGAACTCGAAACGATCCCAGTCTGTGTAGCTGTAAGCAAACTGTTTGCCATCGGTAGACCATGCCGGATTACCTCTCGCCCCTTTTGCTTTTTTCTTGAAAACGCGTCGGACGTTGGACCCGTCAGGGTCCATCAGGTACAAATCTCGCACGCGTGTGCCTTGTCGATCCGAGACGAAGAGAATCTTATCACCTGTCGGAGACCAGACGGCATTTAGATCGCTGGCAGGATGCTGTGTGAGGTTGACTTGTTCGGAGCCGTCCGGGTTCATCATGTAGACTTCATAACTCCCATCACGGGTAGAGGTGAACAGGATTTTCGGCGTTGTCGGAGCCTCCGCAAAAATCGGATATACACCTCCACACACGAGCGTTAAGATAGTTATAGAAAAAATCAGTTTCAATCTCATACTTCTTCCTCCTAAAGTCATTACTTCTTTTTCTGTTCACCCCATGTTGTCGTTAGCAACTCAGGTTTTGGTGAAACTGGTAACGCATAGGCGGGATCGAACCAATCGCCACCAGAGTTGGTTCGACGGAAAGGGCCAGCAATATGCGTCAACTGCGTCCGGATGCCGGTGTTTATATCAATCTTGAAGACTTGGTAATGTCCATTAATCTCCTGTGTATAAAGTACCTCTGAACCGTCCGGCGATAATGCAGAAACACCTGCCCCGGGACCGGCTTCCTCAACAAGTTGCTGGAGACCGGTGCCGTCTCGGTTAACGATGAAGACTGTGTATTTATCCGCCCATGCGTTGTGCAGCTCTCTATCCAAGATGACGGGCAACGGATGCCGGTTTCCAGTAATAGCAAGCCTGTCTCCCGCAGCAGACCAAGATGGTCCAGATTGCCGTCGGAGTGCTTTATCAGGTAGCGGTTGTTCCAGTTTTCGTGTGCGGACATCCATAAATGTGAGTCGAGAGCCGAATTGGTGAGGGATAGAATAGGCGATTTCGGTACCGTTCGGGGACCACTCTGGTGAATTCCCATAGGGTAGAAGTTCGGCATCTTCTTCGCCAAACGTTCCAAGATAGAGACCGAACTCGAAACGATCCCAGTCTGTGTAGCTGTAAGCAAACTGTTTGCCATCCGTGGACCATGCCGGATTACTTCTCGCCCCTTTTGCTTTTTTCTTGAAAACGCGTCGGACATTGGAGCCATCAGGGTCCATCAGGTACAAATCTCGCACCCGCGTGCCTTGTCGGTCCGAGACGAAGAGAATCTTATCACCTGTCGGGGACCAGACGGCACCCAGATCGCTGGCAGGATGCTGTGTGAGGTTGACTTGTTCGGAGCCGTCTGGGTTCATCATATAGATATCCGAATTGCCGTCCCGACTGGAGGTAAACAGGATTTTCGGCGTTGTCGGCGCTTCCGCAAAAACCGGATATACACCTCCACACACGAGCGTTAAGATAGTTATAGAAAGAATCAGTTTCAATCTCATACTTATTCCTCCGATTGGTAACTTTAGGAGCTATGCCAACCTCGCCTGCAAAGAGGATGCGTAAGTCCTAAATTTTTAGACGCGACTGCGAATGGCGCGTACTTCTGAAATGATTCAAAACCGTCACTATGTTGTGCGTGTCGGAATGGCGTTATCATCCAATTGTTAAAGAGACTATTTTTAAGGGCAAAGGGTGCATAATTTGAAGAGAAAAATTAACCGAGTATTATTTTTGTTGGACGGTATAAGAAATATCATCAAAATAGATATCGACAAAATGCCCGCCGCGCTGAAATGAAAGCATTCCGAACCGATCAAAAACGGCACCACTGGCGCGAACACCGGGTTTGAGATTCAGCGAGACCGTTTCGTCATTGAACGTGACAGTCATCTGCCCGTCTCCGTTGTTAGCATCCGGTGCGTAGGCGAGTCGCCACTGATGCGATGTGCGCGAAGGTTTAATCACGGGTCCGGTCTCCATGATTTCATACTGACCTTTAGCGTTGGCGTAGACGGGACGGAAGTAATGTCCGATACGACTGGGTCCCTCGACCATGATGCCGACAAAGTTGCTCGGTGGGGCACCGATATAGGTTTCGGAATTGAACCAACCGATAAGGGCGGCACTGTCAGCACTTGCCCGAAGCATTGCGACTTTTCCTGACGCCTCAAGCGTATCCTCCATCGTTAGATGACCGATTCGATCGGCATAATACCCTGCCTGTTCAGGTATCCTCTCGTCTGCGCGCCAAATCAGCCCGCCAATTTCGCCAAGCGTTCCACCAGCGTGGTTCGTTTCGGTCCATCCGAAGTTATGATAGGGTCGGATTTCGCGGTCATCAAATGTGACGCGGTTGCCGTTCCCTTCCCAACTCGGATCGTCGGTGAAATCGTAGGTTTTCCCGTCAACGCTCAGGTCATCGAGATAGACGTTCATCCCCTTCCCTGCAATTTGCATATTCACCATGCCGAAACGATTGAAAGTTGCGCCATCGGCTTTGTGTCCGGGTGCCAGTGGTACCGTATAGGTATTGCCATCCATCAGAAAAGTTATCTCACCGTTACCAGCAGCCCCCTTCGGGTCGTAGGTCAGCGACCATGTGTGCACTGTGCCGTCCGCCTGCTCTGGCGGCGTTTTCGTGGTTTGATAGCGTTCCCCTTCAAAGGTTGCGCCGCTTCCGGTCAGATAATTTTGCGTCCCGTATTCAAAGAACACCCAGTATTTTCCGCCGTTGCCGTCCAATCGGAACGCCAGCGAATTGGGGGTTCTCCAACCGCTTGAATCCGTATTGAACCAGCCAATCAGCATCCCGCTACTGCCGTCTGCTTCGGTAACAGCGAACTTGCCGGATGCTGTGAAAGGGTCGTTGAGCGTTTTTGTGGGGATAACAGTAGCGTAAGTCGCTGGTGTCAGTGAACGCGAGATGCGTCCGCCGATCTCGCCGAGGGTCTTACCGCCTGCATAATTTGTGCGACTGTAGCCGAAGTTTTGCACAACGGTTCGGGCATGTTTTTCGGCAGTCCGGTTGCCTTTGCCTTCCCAGTTTGGATCGACACTGAAATTCTCAAATCGGTTGGCAGTTGCTTGCGGCGTAAACATAATTGATACCAGTATTATTACCAGCGGCATTGTTGCCAGTCGCCAGTTTTTGGTTATGGATTGTCTGAATCTCGGATCACGCAGATTTTTGTGCTGTCGCATCTTCAGTTTTGTACGATGAAAGGACATTAGAAGCGGTTCTTAATAGATGCCCATGTCGTCGCCAGTTTATCCGTGGGTTCAACAGCGAGCCCTCGCTTTTGGGCTGCATTGAAGTCCGCATCGGTAGGTTCAATGGGTTTTGTTGAGATCATGAAAACATCAAACAACGGTTCTACACCAGCCCTGGCTTCACGAGGCACGATACGAGCGGTATTTTTCCCTTTTTTTAGATCTGTAGGAGATTTTGAGTCTGGTACGTCTCTGTTACCAACCCATTGCCAGGCAAGACCTGGGGTACCAAATATAAGTCCTTCTCCTGCATGGTTTAGGCTGTTCAGAACGATAAACCAAGACTGTCCACCGCCACGGAAATCCGCAATACGTCCCCACATATAAGCTGCTCCTTCCACCGGACTCTCAAATTCAAAATCTGCGAACCCGCCTAAATCTGTAGCAATGAGTATGTCTTCCGATAACCACGGTTTCGTTGCTTTTTCAGCCAGTTCCACTTCGGTTTCGCTGGTGCCGATACCCTGTATTTCTTCAAAATCCGTTGCCGAGATCCAGATTTGCCAACCGCCGTTGCGTTCCGATTCACGCCATTCCTTCACAGCGAACCCGGTCGGAACGAACTGCATCGTGAAAAATAGACTGATTGTAAATATGAAAAGTTTAATTGATATGTCCGCGTATCTCATTGTTCGCCTCCTGTTTATTGTATTTCTAACGCCGGCAAACCGTGAATAATATCTACGGTTTCTAAGCTGACTGTGATAACTTTGCCGATTAACTGGACAATGTATTGCGGATCGTCGGGACGGTTCGGGTCGTTGACGATGCCGCTCCGTTTGTCCGTTTTGACGCGATATTGGTCGATGACCCACTCTAACGCTGAACGCGTGCCGAGCCGATAGTCGAAGGCTTTTGGCGGTATGCCATCAAGTGTCAGGAAATTGTTGTAGACAATCTGTGTTTTGTCTTTCGAGAGTTTCATCTTCTCAACACGCCAATCGAGCGGCACATCTGGGGTCTGGATGAACTTGAGTTTATCGTATTCGGGTTGCGATTCGTAGGTGACGTGGAGATCCGCGAGGTGCGCGCCTGCTTTTGCAAACCCCCAGAAGTCTCTAGCGAGAGGGATATGCGGTAGATCGCGTTTGAGGTTCGCTTCGTATTTTTTACGATACTCGGGATGATGTAAGAGTCCGTAGTTATAGTGGAAGATGTCCCACTTGGTGATGGTGTCGTCATCGTAATGCGTGCGGAATTGTGTCAATGCCCAATCGGTGATGTTCTCGCGGCGGTTTGTGCCGTCTTCGTCGTAGGTGTAGAAGGGGAAGCATTGGGTCCCACCGTTTGCGGAACTCGAAAATTTCAACTCAGGAATACTATCGGCAATATGACATCTGAAAATATCGTGTCCTACTCCACTCACACAAATCACCTGATTTTCCATCTCAGTTTCCGGTGTAGGGAAGATGGAAGGAAACACATAGACACGCTCAGTCATCATTCGATCAAAATAGAGGTTGGATTTGGTAAATGGACGGTAGAGAGATGTCCTCACTTTTTCTTCCGAGAAATCAACCGTCTTTCCACTTTTTAATTTCAATTTTAAGCCCGAACTCCACCCGATTTTCTCATTATTAGCAATCACAAAATCATCAACGTCGGTATCCCGATTTTTCCGCCGTTCCCATTTGAAGACTTGCTCATTGTAAGTCTCAATCATACCATTTATATTTTCAGCGAGTGCGTCTCGATTGAAGTTATAAGCCCAAGCATCACGATTGGTTTTCACACCACTGCTGTAGGTTTTGAAAATCACATCTATTGCCTCATCTTTGTCTGTTTTTGCCTCCTTAGTTCCCATTGGGATAAAGGAGTCAAATTCGGTGTGAAGTCCTTCAGTGAGCCATGTCTGTCGATTATCCGGCTGAATGGATTTCCATGTAACGCGCCCGACATGTTGACTTTCATTCAGAGCATCAAATTTCTGTTTTCTGTCCCACAAATCATCGGTGCGATAATAGAAGATGCGGGGTGATTCTGATAGACTCCCCTTTTTCTTCACAAATAGGTTGATGCTCACGCCGACGCGGATTCCGAACACATTGGCATCGGAGACTCTTAATCCTTTCCGCGCGTTTCCACCTAAGTCAAGGATATAGATTGCGTTGCAGTCTTCGGCGAGGTGTTTCCGCATCCCGTCAAACGCCACACCATTTAGAAAACTGTTATTCGTTACAAAGGCGACAACGCCTTCCTCGCCAATCCTGTCTAATGCCCACCGAATCGCTTTGACATACGGATCAGAGAGTGCATTTTTGTTGGTCGCTGCGGAGTCTTGTGAATAGGTTTCCCGCACCCGTTCATCCATCGTCTTATACTTACGATTTTTGTTATTATCGTTTTCGTTAACCTGTCCTATATTATAAGGCGGATTACCGATGACGACGAACATATCGGTCTCTTTCTGTTTCTCGACGCGCGCTGTATTGTCGGCGGTGAAGAGCGACATCTGCTGCCCTTCTGCCATTTCAAATGTATCTACCAAGCATATCCCCTCGTAAGGCATATATCGGTGCGTTGCGGTGAAAAACTGGTGTTCAATGTTCATGCTGGCGATATAGTAAGGCAGGAGCATCACCTCATTGCACTGGAGTTCCGGCGGGTCGGCGGTATACTTCCGCTCTAACGCGATCGGATTGAGTGCCTGCATGATGCGGACGATGAAGTTGCCGGTGCCGACGAACGGGTCAATGACATGCACACCGGTATCGGACATTGAACGGTTGAACTCGGTTTGTAAGATGTGTTCAACGCTTTTCACCATAAAATCGACGATCGGTTGTGGTGTGTAGACGATGCCGTGCGTGTCTGCAACGTTAACGGAGAAGCCTTGAAAGAACTGCTCGTAGACGGTGTTGAGGAATCCCTGTTTTTGTGAGAAGTCCGTGATTGTGCTGGCGGTCTGCTCAATCGCGACGTAAAACGGATTCAACGGACGGAGAAACTCGGAACGGTTCAGCGTCCGTTCGGTGAGCGTGTCAACAACGTTCTCGATTTCGCGGGCGATGATATTTCGGCGTGTAAAGTCGCGGTTATCGAAAACTGTCGCGAAGATCCGTTCGGTCAACAGGTGCTGGATGAGCATCTCTTCAAAAGCGGCGACGGAGAGGTTCGGGTTAATGGAGGCTTGGCACTGCTCATGGAAATTGGTGAACACTTTCTGGAAATGCGGATTGTTCTGGCGTTCGGTTTCGATAAGCACCGCCAATTTTTCGCCGAGCTCCGGCACAATCTCCCTGAATTCGGCGACCGCGGTATGCCACGCAGCGATATTCTCTTCTTGATACGCGAAGAAGGTTTCGAGGACGTGGACAAGATTTCTCGGATTGGTGATGTCCAAGTCGAGCTGCAGCTGCCCGTGTTGATAGAGGAGTGCATGTGTCGGAGATTGGACAACAATATTTTTCGAGGGGTAGCCTGCGGCAAACTTTTTGTCTGCTTCGACGTGGAGGTCGTCTTGTGTATCTTTTGCTTCCCAATAGCCGTGCGGCAGACCGAAGCTGTCAACGACTTCGCCGTCAGGGATTATCCGTCGTCTCTCCGGTGTGTAGTGGCTCTTTTCGCAGAGGAGCGTAAGGTTGGATTGACCGCAGTAGTGTTGGAGCAGGTTTTGAAACGCGGCACGGACGGTGCCTTCGTTTTGCGCGCCGAGTTGTACGTATTTTTCGAGTTCGGTGTAGTATGTTTTTATCGGTTTGTGTGTGATTTTGATGTTGAGATTTGGCATGGTTTAATAGTTGTTAGTTATGCTTTGTCACGTCAAAGTTGAAGGGTGTAAAGGTCGCGAGCACAGCTCGCTCCTACAAGAAGATACGCGGACGGCACACGGCGCGTGCCTACTACCTTGCATTATACTACTACCTTGCATTATATAGGGGTTAAGGGAGGGAGGCAAGCGAAATTTTGTTGGGAAAAAGGGACCGGAAGCGATGTTCCTAAAAGGTTTCAGGGATTCTAACCTAACGCATACAATAGAGGCTTGCAAACCACGGTCTTTAGGAACTATGCTTCCGGCTTACCCAAGGAGGCTTACTTAAGACCTAAGCAATTTTTATGCCAATCGGAAAGTGTCTATTTTAGGCAACATCGCCGCGTGCATTGCCTATTTTTTAGACACACTCTGATGAACTCTGATAAAAAAATAGACATTTGTGCCTACGACTTTTAGCCTTTTACGACTCCGATAGGGCGGAGGCGTGCAACACGCCGCGAAAGCCCAGCTTTGTCAACGACACGGACGACCTCATCAACATCCTTGTAAGCCTCGGGGACCTCCTCTTGGAGGGTGCGTCTACCTTCGGCACGGACGAAGATCCCTTGTGCTTCCAAATCTTTCTGGATGGAACGTCCCTTTGTCAAGGCGATCGCTTTCCGCCGTGAGAGGACTCTCCCTGCACCGTGGCAGGTGGTGCCCCATGTCTCCGCCATCGCGCCCGGATTGCCGACAAGTACATAAGAAGCGGTTCCCATATCGCCGGGAATCAGCACGGGTTGCCCGACTTTCTGGTATTTTTCTGGGATTTCTGGATGCCCTGCTGGGAACGCGCGCGTCGCACCTTTACGGTGGATAAAGAGTTCACGTTCTTTGCCGTCAACGGTGTGTTTCTCGAATTTTCCGATGTTATGCGCGACATCGTAGACGAGTTCCAAGCCGAGTTCGGCTTCTGTCGTGTCAAAAAATTGCATGAAGGTCTGGCGGACGAGGTGCATAATACACTGCCGATTGTTCCACGCATAGTTAGCACTGCACGCCATAGCGGTGATGTAGTCCTGTCCTTCCGGTGAGTTGATCGGTGCGGAGGCGAGCTGCCGGTCGGGGAGTCTGATACCGTATCTTTCGGCGACTTTGACCCAACTCTTGACGTGTTCATCGCAGATCTGGTAACCGAAGCCGCGTGAACCGGTATGAATCATGACACAGATATTGCCTTCGCTTAAGCCCATTGCATCGGCGGCTTCTCGGTAGAAAATACGATCAACGGCTTGGACTTCAAGGAAATGGTTGCCGGAGCCGAGGGTACCGAGTTGGTTTTTACCGCGTTCTAAGGCGCGTTGGCTCGCAGCGTCGGCGTTGGCGTGTTGGAGGAAACCGGTCGCCTCGGTGAAGGTAAGGTCGTTTGAGTGCCCGTATTCCCGCTCAATTGCCCACTGCGCGCCTTTTTCCAACATCCGCCGTTCTTCTTGGACGGTGAGCCGAATTGCGCCGCTGGAGCCGACACCGCACGGAACGTTCTCGAACAACCTGCCGATAAGTGCTTTCCGTTTTCCGTCAAGCTGCGAGACATCAAGGTTCGTCCGGATGAGGCGGACCCCACAATTGATGTCGTATCCGATGCCGCCGGGCGAGACCACGCCGTCTGCCTTCGGATCCGTCGCAGCGACACCGCCGATGACGAAACCGTATCCCCAGTGTAAATCGGGCATTGCGAGCGAGTGTTTGACGATACCGGGGAGGTGTGCGACGTTTGCCACCTGTTGCAACGCCTCGTCGCTTTTTGCGTGTTCAAGGAGTTTTTCGTTAGCATAGACGATGCCATCCACGCGCATGCCTTTCATGTAGCTTTTCGGGATACGCCAGCGGTATTCGTCGATTTTCTGGAGTGTTATGTTTTGTTCTGCCATGTTTTTTAATGGTTCTCGGCTTTCAGCTGACGACTATTTCAAGGTATCAAGGATTCGCTGGACAAAAGCGGCTTTGGGCAGTGCGCCGATAAATTTCCCTACGACTTCGCCATCACGGAAGACAATGTAAGCCGGGATGCTACGGACTCCATATTCTTTTAGGGTCTTGGGATTATCATCAATATCCAATCTTGCTACGATAAAATTTTCACGATGTTCGGATGCAACTGCATCAACGGTCGGTTTCATCCACCGGCAAGCTCCTCACCAAACTGCCCAAAATTCAAGCACGACCGGTAATTCAGCATCCAACACAACGGCTTCAAAGGTCGCATCGGTAACTGTGATGGGTTTCCCATCGGTCGCAACCGGTTCAGAAGGCTCTCCGGGAGTGGGTTCTGTGTCAAACGTTACGGGGTCCATCTCCTGTTCAACGTTATCACTGCAGCCCATGGTGTAGATTGCAACCAAACCGATGACCAGTAAAACGCACGTTCTAAACAATGTTTTCATGAGGTGGCTCCTTATATTCCGTTCCACTGTAATTGTAATTGCTATTATAGCATAGTTTGAAGTAAGATGCAAGTGTAGCAGATAGGTTACGGCACACGGCGCGCCTACCACTTTGCACATCTACCGAATCTCAGATTGTGCGGGTTACTTGCGTATGAGCATTTTTCGTGTGGCGGCAAACTCGCCTGCGGTTAATGTATAGAAATACACGCCGCTTGCCACAGGTTCACCCAACGCATTCTTGCCATCCCAATAGGCGGCACGACTACGGGTTTGATAGGTGCCGATAGCCTTATGTCCTAATGATAATGCGCGGACTAAAGTGCCGTCCACAGCATGGATGTGGAGTGTAACATCTGCTGGTAATGCCAACTGATACGGTATCCATGTCTCTGGGTTGAACGGGTTGGGGTAGTTCGCTAACAATGCTGTCTCTTTTGGGGTTAGCAATGCCAGAAGCTGCTCCAAGTTGGGAATTGCGCGTTGGAAGGCAACGGCATCCACCAGAGGCACCTATCATAGCAAGAACGTTGGGTTTCTCTCGGTATTTTTACAGGCATCGTGTGTCAGAGGAACCCGGGTTTTCTTTGATTGGCAAGTCTCCGGAGGT
Source organism: uncultured bacterium (assembly GCA_964593655.1). Lineage (GTDB taxonomy): Bacteria > Poribacteria > WGA-4E > WGA-4E > WGA-3G > WGA-3G. The sequence continues at coordinate 42,238 of CAZQIP010000130.1, forward strand.
GCCCCGTTCAACCCAACCTACGGACTATGTTCCTCCAGGCCCGGTAGGTTCGGTTTTACGGCGTACACGCCCAAAAGAGACCTGCATTCCAACCGAACCGGACTTATCCGAACCGGGTCTTCGGTTTCTTTTTTAGCGGAGCCCTTGTTTAGCAAACGCTGGAGCTGAAGGTTTTCGCGGAGTATCCGGTGCGGTTGCAAACCGCGCCTACCGGGTTTGGGACCGAGGCTATTATTTTTTTAAAATTGAAATCTATGCCCTCTACAAGATGAACCCTACTTTTCATAGATGTAACTGGTAGCGGTTTGAGGGTAGAAGATGACGAAGAGTCTGCCGTCCCATGTATACGTGCTGACATCGGGTGACGTGCTTCCGGTGGGGAACCAGTGGATTGTTCCACTGCTTTCATTAAACGGTTCAATGAATCTATGGGAGCCGGTGATGAACTGCGTTGGTTCTTGGACCTCCGCTTCAGGGTTCGACTGGATTTCCCGTGTAAACGTCGTCGGTGTGAGCCGCAGCGTACTCGTCTCTGCTACCGGGTCACCCTGGACCTGTTTGGAGAGCAGCGTATAGGTGCCGCTGAAGAATTGCACAATTTTATAGGGCTTGGAGAAGACAGTAATCGTTGCCTCTTTGTGGACATCTTCTTCACCGCCATCGCGGACGTAGAGATAGACGGTTACGACTTTCGGCGGGACGATCTCCTCCGGTGGCAGTTCGGGGGCAGTCCACTGGACTTGCGGGCCCGCTTCGCCTGCCAAAGTGCCATCGGTTACCTCCCAGGCATACCTCAACGGATCGTCTTCCGGGTCAAAGACTCTGGCTCTAAACTCAACGGTTTCACCGTATTCAACTTCATTTGGGATGGTGAACGTGGTTATTTCAGGTGGGTCGTTGGTGAGTTCTTCATATTGTGCACATCCAGTTAGGATAACGGCTTGGAGGATGAACAGAATGACCAAACCTGTCCGGATTGACTTAAAGATATCCATAGAATACGTTCCTTTGTTTTAATAGTTATCAGTGTATCAGTCACCAGTGTTCAGTGTCCAGTAACCAGTTATAGTAAAATCCGAAAATAAGTTTACACTTGTCGCTCGTAGGGGTTGGGTAACCCAACCCCTACGGTTCCTGATGTGTGCAAATAATTACGGGCTCTACTATAAAAGAGGGGATCCCTTCTTCTGTGGTAACTGGAAACTCTGATGACCGCGTACTCGCTTACTTGCGTATTAGCATTTTTCGTGTTGCAGTAAAATCGCCTGCTGTTAACGTGTAGAAATACACGCCGCTTGCGACGGGTTCGCCAACTTCGTTTTTGCCATCCCAATAGGCGGCACGGCTGCGGTTTTGATAGATGCCTACCTCTTTATGTCCTAATGATAACATGCGTACCAAACTGCCGTCTACAGCGTAGATGCGAAGTGTGACATCTGCGGGTTTTGCCAACTGATAGGGTATCCACGTCTCTGGGTTGAACGGGTTCGGATAGTTCGGTAGAAGTGTCGTTTCCGTTGGTATCTCCATTGCAGCGACATGTAGCACTGGCGACGCGAGAAGCCCCGTGTCAACCGTGCTTCGGAAGTAATCATAGTCAACCGTTAAAGTGCCTGTCCCCGCGGCGACACCTGCATAGATGCCCAACTGTAGCGGGGGGGTCAACGGAAAATTCGCAACGCCAATCTCTATCCAAGGATCCGCTTCGCGAGTCTTATACCATCCAGTATAGGTGTCTCCGTGCTTACGGAGCCGTAAAAACAGTTCCGTCGCCCCAAATTCAGGTCGCCATGCTGGGTCCGCGACTAAACCGCGTCCTCTGGTTTGATACTGGATTTGCCCTTTCGCCCCGGCATCCCGCGACCAAAATTTTATCGTCACCCAGTTATTGTCTGCCGGACTCTTCACGACCAATCCATTGACCCCCGAAGCGGTATCCCATTTGCTGAAAAAGTGGGTTTCCACGTCAAACGTGTCGGCATCGGTTTCTTGATAAAGAAAATGTGAGGCATCTGATGCCCAGAGATTGCGGTTCGTTTCAGCTTCGATATGGAGGAAACCGTCTCGTGTTTGCCCGACATCCCAATTCGCGGGTTCATTCTGCCACCGCCAATTCGGGTTCTGCAGGGCGGTGCCGTTAAATGCGTCGTCAAAGTTGCCCGTTGCATCATTGACCTGCACATCGGTGACCTGAACCGAGATGCGCTGCGTGACAAGCAATTTACCATCGCTTGCTGTCACCGCCACGCTCGCGCTGCCTATCCCTCTCGGTGTGAGTGTTATCTGAGTTCCAGCCAAGCTCACAGCCACCACTTTTGTTTTACTTGATTCAGCTTTATAACGCAAAACATCACCGTCTGGATCGCTGAAGTAAGGCGATATACTGAGTGTCGTAGCATTTCCGCCGAGTGTTAAATTTTGGTCAGGAATTGTGCCGACTGCCACTGGAGCTCGATTCGATATAGGTGCCTCAATCGTAAGTAAAAATGTCTGCTTTGTGATGCCACCTCGATCATCAATCACTTGTAGCGTTACTTCGCTCCCGGCTTCGGCTGCTAAATCGGTCGTGAGGAACGCAGCTGTCTGGCTTTTACCATTCAGTGACTTGCAGCTATGGAGCTTCGTGCCTTGTGCGGGATCATTGGTAGCAGTTGGAAGAATCAGCTGCGCCTGATGTAGACCGTCAGCATCGGTTAGTTCAAATTGTAGACTCAGATTGCCGGGTGTTGAAGTGTTCGAGGCATGTATGTCCATGGTTGCAGCTTCATTGAACTCTGTTGGATCGTTATTAAAGAACCGATGTGCATCCAACCATTCAGTGGCACAAGGGGACAAGCGTTCTTGTGTGCCGTAAGCCATGAGGTAGGCATCGTCTCGGAAATCGTGTTCCAATCCGAAGACGTGTCCGAGTTCATGCGCGGTGATACTCGGATTAATGCAGACCCCGGAGGCAGGGATGACGGCTGTCCCGCCAAAATCTCGCCGCCACAATTCGCTGTCGTGCGATTTCCAACCACCGCCGCCTATCCCACAGATGCCTTCGTTGTTAATGAATTCACTACTGACATCTACGGCGATGAGAAAGACATCTCTTGAGGTATCAAACTGCTCCATAACCTCGTTCACCACTTTGTTATAGGTATCCTGATGGTAATATGTGTCCGTAAACTTCCCGGTAACATGATGGACGCGTGCGTGACCGGTAGCATCGGTTTCAAATGCAAAGGTTTTTCTTGCGTAGTTTTGCATCTGTTCTGAAAAAAAATATTGTGTCCATCGTATCAATGTGTCTAACTCCGTGTTGATACCTTGACGGGAGGGTCGATCGGTTGGGCGGAAGTAGATGAGTCGAACCATCTCACGTTCATATCGTTGTATGGGTGTATCGCCTTTGGTCTGTTGGGTGTCTGGCTCTGGTTGTGTTTGTTGTGATGTGAAGGGAGTGATATCCCACAAAAACACGGGGCCCTCACTACTCGCGCTGGCAAGCGTGTGTCCGTCGCGGCTGAGCGCTATGTTGAACCGCCTGATTGCTTCGACTTTGGGTCCACCCTTATCCCCTATAAAGGTTTTCAGTTCGGTGTCTCGCGCGATATCCCACAGCCGTACCCTACCGTATGCATCCGTAATTATGAGAGTATTGTTATCCGAGGTAAAGTCAGCTTCACTGACAAGACAGTTGGCACTCTTGAGTGTAATTTGATGTTCACCAGTGCGTGCATTCCAGAGCCACACTGTGGTGCCCCCATAAGTACTAGCAAGCGTTCTACCATCCGGGCTGAACGCTAAACTTGCTACATGAGTCGCGCCTTCCGCTGTAAGCGTGGCTTTGAGTCGAGCGGTAGTTACCTCCCAGAGCTGCACTGTGCCATCGGAACCGCCACTCACCAGCGTCTGGCCATCGGGACTGAACGCTATGACCCCCACACCATTCGTATGTCCTATAAGCCTGTTTTTCGGTTGGGCGGTGGTTACCTCCCAGAGCTGCACTGTGCCATCGGAACCGCCACTCACCAGCGTCTGGCCATCGGGACTGAACGCTATGACCCCCACAAGCTCTGTATGTTTAAGAGTGGCTTTGTGCTGCCCATTCACGGCATCCCACAATACCGTGTTTTTAGCATTCACACCTGCCAGCATTCTGCCATCTGGACTAAACGCTATATTCTCAAAAGGATAGCGCGTATTCTCTATGAGAGGGGTTTCGTATTTTCCAATGTATGTTCCAGTATGTGTATCCCAGAGCCATATCTCGTATCCGCTATTACTTGTGGCGAGTGTCTGCCCATCCGGATTGAACGCTATGTCATAGATTCTCTCTATATGCGATAAGGTGGTTCTGTGCTGATCATGCTGTACATGCCATAGGTGCACACCGGCGTGATCGTTAATTGCGAGTGCTTGTCCATCCGGGCTAAACGTAACCTCAGAGACCCAGAGTACATGTCCTTGTGCAAGGGTCTTTTTGAGTTGTAAAGTGTTCACATCCCAGAGCTCCACGCCGTTTGAAACGCCAATTGCGAGTGTTTGTCCATCGGGACTGAACGCCACCCCTTTAGTCCAAAATTTATGTTCAAAAATGGCTTTGTGCTGCCCATTCACGGCATTCCAGAGTTGCACTGTGCCATCCGAACTGACGCTTGCAAGCACCTGTCCATCGGGACTGAACGCTATGTCATTGACAGAACTCGTATGTTTAAGGGTGGCTTTGTGGTGTTCATTTACTGTATCCCACAGTCGGATCGTTTTGTCCCTACTTGCACTTGCGAGGGTTGCGCCATCGGGACTGAACGATAGACTTGCTACATACGCTGTATGTCCCCAGAGGGAATTTTTGTGCTGTCCACTGTTCACATCCGAGAGTCTGATCTCGGAAAAAATGGAGCTGCTTGCGAGGGTTCTGCCATCGGGACTGAACGCCACATTTGAGATACTGCTGGTATGTCCGGTGAGGGTGGTTTTGCGCTGCCCACTCACTGTATCCCATAACTGCACCTGATAGCCGCCAGCAATGGCAAGTATGTGTCCGTCTGGAGAGTAAGCGATAGCCCGAACATCCGCTTCCCACCCTCTAAACACGTTAAGTTCTTCAGGTGTTTCTTCTACCGTAAGCAGGTCAAGTTCTTCACCTGTCCGCGTATCGTATATCCACACGCCGCTTCCGGTTGCCACAGCAATCCGAGTGCCATCCGGGGAATATTGGATCCCTCTTGGCGCACCTTTACCGAGACGCGCAATCGCTCCATCAGGCAAGTGCCATTGTGGAGAGTCTTCTGCGACACTGTTCAGCACTAAGGCAAACATCATAAATATGAGGGTGAAAATCGAAAACACGGACATCTTCATCGGGAATCTTCTCCTTTAACATACATCCACGAGAGAATCTATTTCAGTGCCTTCAAGATTTGCTGGATAAAGTGGTCTTTAGGCATTGCGCCTGCGAACCTTCCAATCTCGGCACCGTTTCGGAATACAACGTACGCCGGAATCCCTTTGACTTTATATTTCGCCGTCGTCTGACGGTTTTCGTCGATATCCAACTTTCCGATGATGAAAGTGTCCCGGTGTTCCAAGGCAACCGATTCAACAATAGGTCTCATTTGTCTGCAGAACGGACACCAATCGGCTTCAAATTCAAGCACAACGGGCAATTCAACATCTAACACCTCGGTTTTGAACGTTGCATCGGTGATGATAACGGGTTTCCCATCGGTATTAACTGGATCCGGGTTAACCTGCTTTTCCGGTTCTTCAACGGGTTCGGGAGCAATCGGTTCTGGCTCAACATCTTCTTCAACGGGTTCGGGAGCAATCGGCTCCGGTTCGATATCTTCTTCAATCGGTTCGGGGTCAATCGGTTCTGGCTCAACATCATCGGTTTCGACGACTTCGGGGTCGGGGCCTTCACGGTTGTAAATATACTGCGTGGCATCGGTGCGAAAAACTAAAGCCAAGAATCGTCCATCCCAAGTATATGTAATTACGGAAGGCCTGGGGTTTCCCTGCGTGAACCAGTGGATCGTCCCGCTGTTTTGGTTGAACGGTCTGACGAGTTTGTAGGAACCGGTGACGAACTGTTTCAGAGATTGGGCTTCGCCTTCTAAAACCTCTTGGAACTCTTGTGTGAACGTTGTGGGTGTAAGGCGCAGGGTGCCTGTCACTTGAACGGGGTCGCCGTGAACACTTTTGGAAACGAGCCTATAGGTGCCGCTGAGTGTCTCGGCGACTTTGTAGGGTTTGGAGTAGACGAGGATCGTTGCCGTTTTGGAAGCATCTTTCTCGCTACCGTCTCGGACATAGACATTAACGGTTACGACTCTCGATGGCACCATTTCTTCGTCTGACTCAGGGGCAGTCCACTGAACTTCGGGCCCCGTGTCCGTAACCAACGTCCCTTCGGAGACATCCCATATATAGGTCAGAGAATCGTCATTCGCGTCAAAAGCCCTGATTCGGAGTTGGACGGTTTCGCCGTATTCGACCTCTGCTGGAACAGTGAGGTTGGTTATTTCCGGCGGGTCATTGGTGAATTCCTCGTACTGGTCGCAACCGCTGAAGATAGCGATCTGGAGAACAATCAGGACAACCGCACCTATCTGCGTTGATTTGTTGAGATTCATAGAATATGTTCCTTTGTTGTTAAATGGTTGTCAGTTATCAGTTTCCAGTTATCAGTTACAAGAGGTTTTTGATAATCCCAAAGTCTCTTTCTGAAAACTGAAAGGTTTTCGCAGAAAAACCGTACTGACGACTGCTAACTATTCTCTGACAACTGCGTACCCGCTTACTTATAGTTTGTATCAAATGACCCCATGAGTTAAACTAATAGTATGCGTTACCCTAACAAGTAGATGTATTGGCATCACCGATAATCTACTCATGGAGGTCCATATGAACCGCAAGATGGATACCGCCTATGGTATTAACCGACTCGAATCCAAGAATGCCAGAGCTGCCATTATCCAGAAGATTTCAGCAGACTTTAATCTTATGCCTATAGTCGCTGAAGCCTACTATAAACAGATTTCGAGCTACTTTGAGCAACACGCTGATGTTCAACTGACATCAGGGCAAATTTGCTACGAGGCAGTCGCTGCCGACGAACCCGCTGGCAAACATATCGCTTTAGCGAAAAAAGTCTCCTGCCGACTCACCCTCAATGACATAAACACCGATCTTCAAGTCTTAGCGACTTACGGACTCGCAGGTCTCAGACGGCATCGCATCCTCCGACTGACCAAAGAGGCATACGACCAAGATGCCTTGCTCAGCTATGAGGATTTAGCTGTGTTATTAACTACCAGTCCTGCTACAGTCAAACGCGACATCCGACACTTGAAGCAGGAAGGGTATTTCGTGATGACGCGCGGTGCGAAACACGACATGGGCCCCGGCACGTCTCATAAGACCCAGATCTTAGAGTTATATTTCAAAGCGTACACCTTCACCGAGATTGAGCAAAAGACCAACCACTCCGAACGGGCGGTCTACCGCTACTTGAAAGACTTCACACAAGTCGCAACGCTGCATCATCAAGGCTTTCCCGACGCACAGATACGCCTCATCACTCACCTCTCGGATCGGCTCGTTCGCGAGTATCTCTCGCTGTATGCCGAATACCAACACACCGATCGCATGACACAGCTCCTTCACCCAGAACCCGTCGAGAAAAAAAAGGAGAACCTCTCATGAGCAAACCTCAGACGCACACTGCCATCAACGAGAAGAAGTTCAGACGCATCAACGATAAATCCCTACGACAGTTGCTCATCCATCGCTTTCTCAATGACTACGGGTATGATAAAGGTGAAGTCACTGCCACTGCTATTGTTGATGATATTCTTAAGACCGTTGAAGACTATTTCGTGATTACCCTCCCTTTGGAGAAACTCGCCACGGGGGATCAACTCCCTGATGAGCGACTCCTGAGTTATGGACAACTCGTTTGGATGGCGGTGCCGATTGACGAACACCCCGAAAGAGGAAAGTCCATCATCAAAACCCGGATGAAACCCATCATCCTCACTTACCTCGCTACAGAGGATATTGAATCCTTTCGCAACGGTTTTACCTCACGACAACTCAGGATCAATCGCTTGGTCCGCTGGTGTCATCAAGCTTATGACCAAGGCGCATTATTGACTCAACTCGACTTGGCCGTTTTGCTAAACGTCTGTGATCAGGTCGTCTGTGATTATGTCAATGAATGGCAAAAAACCACTGGTGAAATCTTGCCTACACGTGGCAATATCCATGATTTATCGGGGGCTATTACACACAAGAAAGAGATCATCACCCTCTATCTTCAAGGACATCTCACCCCTACTATTGCCGCAAAAACCAAGCACTCTAAGGAGGCAGTTGACCGATACATTCGAGATTATGAGTCCGTCAAAGTCGTTCGCAAGGCAACCACAGATATTGATAAAATCTCACAGATTACACGGCTTTCTAAACGCGTTATCTCTCAATATCTCGACCTCATCCCGCAACACCAACTTCAAGCCATGGATGCAAACCTTACCCATTCATCTTCAAACGATGAAACAACACACCAAGGAGAAGTCCAATGATACCCTTGACATCGGCTACCGGTTTTGCTATACTTTCAACATGTTTATCGCAAAGCACATCATTTTTCAATGAAGATGCCAGCGAACTTAACTTAATCTACTCAGAAACCATCGCTGGGAAGCTAATAAACATCAGCACTCCAGCTATCCTATGGTCATTTGATACTATTTTC
>CAZQIP010000131.1:0-9006 GCA_964593655.1 uncultured bacterium
GCTGTTATTTGCGAAAATATTAACATACACAGTGATGCAAGTCAAGTTAATCATTAACGCTTTAGTGTCTAAAAATACTGTAGTTTGGACAACTTCGATCAGGTTTATGTCCACTTTTCAAGCACTTTTGATTTTTCTCAAAGTTCCTTACACAAACGCAACTCGCAGAAAAATAAACGTGGATGCACCCATGCGCAGCCCCGTAGGGGCGGTATGTTTATAGAAACGCCATCCCCCACGCAGCTAAGCCCCGTAGGGGCGGCATGTCTATTTGAAAAAAAATTGTCCAAACTTTAGTAAATTTAAAGACACTATTTATCGCAGAAAGGGTGCATTTAAGGTCAAAAAAACACAATTTTTTGTCAAGACCGTGTTTTTTTCAAACCGCAGCATGCAAATTGTCCAAACTTTAGTAGTAATTGTAGCATAAAACGCATTTGTTTTCTGAGATTTTTTTCTCAAAATGCACCTTTTTCGCCAATAAGTGTGTCTTTAGGTTATGAAGCGTGAAAAGTTAGCACACAGATTTAAGATTTTTTTCTCAAAATGCACCTTTTTCGCCAATAAGTGTGTCTTTAGATTGTGCAGGGTGAAAAGTTAGCACACAGAGAATTTTATCAACTTTTAACAAGATGAAAGCCTGGAGAATAACAGTGAAAGATTTTTTTCCAAAAACCTTACATTCCTTACATATCTTTGAAGAGGACGAGGTGCTTTATGCAGCGGACCTTGAGAAAGCACGCATTGTTGAGCTGTCAGTTGTGATGGCAGAGATGTTGAAGTTTGCAGAAACACAGAACGATCAAGAAATCCAGCGGACACTCGGAAATTCTTATACGGATGATGATATCCTTGAGGCGTTTGAGAGGTTCGCAGCACTTGAAGCGCAAGGACTACTCTTCAATCGCGGCGAAGGTCTCAGGACGAGTTTCGTCACAGAGCGGCAACAGCGCAAGTTACTTGTCGCTATACCGGGGATCGCTGTAGACTCATTTTTTGATATTGAGACGTTATCTGCTGGCACGAATATGGCACTTTCTCACATGTTTCATCATCTCATCAACGACGTGGAGCTCTATTTTGCTGGTCATCAGAACCGGAAGTTAGCCGAGTGTATGTATGAGGTCAATATGAATGTGCGCGACTTCAATCGCCTAAGTCGAAGAATTAGTGAAACATACTTCGGTATTCTCACGCTACATCAGGAGCATGAGAGGTGGCTTTTCCCACTTTACAAGGAGAACGAACTCCCTCCGATTCTGGTTCAGTGTCATGCGCCGCGCGGACATGGGGGCGGTGCTATCAACTCCCTTTTACGACATTACGCGGCGATGCGGGATTGTGACGGTTTTACGGCACCATCGGATTACGTTCGCGAGTTTTACGCGGACTATGTCTGGGATCCGAGTTTCTTTAATACGTTGCCAAACGGTGTCGATTCAAAGTTGTTCCGTCCGCTCGACAAGACAGCCGCGAAGCGGGAAATTGCTGAAGCGGTCGGAGACGCGCGTATTGAGACGATGCCGACCGTCGGATATCTCTCGCGGGTGCAATCGGAGAAAGGGGCATCTGTCTATTTAAAGTTGGCGGAACTCAATCCGCATCTGCTTTTCTTGATCGCGGGACCAGGTCTCGGTAGATATGCGTCGCAAAAGCTGCCTGATAACCTTGTGTATGTCGGCTTCCATCCACGTGAAAAGCTACCGGTGATCTACAATGCATTTGATGTCTACTGTTTTCTGTCGATGTCAGGCGAGGAGACGTTCGGATTGACCGTGCTTGAGGCGATGGCGTGTGGTGTACCGCCTATCGTTCCGAATTTCGATGGTGTTCCATCGGTTGTCGGGGATGCGGGGTTGATCGCAGATGCCGAGAATTTCGATCAGGACATAGCGACGCTTGTGAGTTATCCGTGTCCGATGGATTTTTCGGAGAAGATTAATTTGTTAGTCAGCGATGCTGAGATGTGTGAGACGCTTTCAGAAAAGGCGAGAGAACGGGCGGTATCGTTCACATGGGATAAAACGGCGCGACGGATTATAGAATTGTTTGAGGAACTTCATCGGAAAAAGCAGCTGATGAATCCGAACCGGCTTTTGAATGTATTTGCACCGACACAGTCGTTGGCATTGGAAGAAGCGGAGACGCAGAAATACAAGTCGGTTGTGTTGAGTATGAACGCGCGTTATGAGCGGTGTCTCATAAGAAATGCTTTGTATCCGATGCGTGTCGAAGATGGGTTGGCACTAAGTATTTTGAAAGATCATACGCTCAGAGAAGCGGAGGCACTGCTCACAGCACTGGTCTCAGATGAAGTAGAAGCCAAGGCGATTCTTAAAAGGGTTCGCGGCTTAATCAATGCGACAGCGTGATCAACAAGTTTTCAGTTTTCAATTCGGTTTTTCCGATGAAGTTTAATAAAATATTTGGGTAATTCTGCGTTCTTCCAGGTCCGGTAGGTGCGGTTTCCTAACCGCACCGGACATTGGGAAAAATTACCCGATTAAATTCTTAATCTTCATGCGAAAACCTTTCAGTTAAGAGATTTTGTGGCAGTTGCTGTATCCGTAGCCGCCACAAGACATTAACTGACAACTAACAACCGATAACCGATAGCCATTAAAGGAGTGAAATTATGGTATCTCAAAGGCGTTACCGATTAAAACGTCATTACAAATTTGAACAGGATGATCGCAAGTATGTAGCCGATCTTGAGACAGGCGACATCATTGAAGTCAACGCCGTGGAATGGGAAATCCTTTCGCGTTATGAATCACAGACACAGTATCAGATCGTAGAGGGACTGAAGCAGAAATACAAGGTGGCATCTATCTTTGATGGGATTGAGCGTTTAGAGCGACTTGGCAGACAGGGTTCACTTCTGTACCCAACCGTTGAAGCCGACCACGGAGTTGGTGCGGGCGGTAATACGCATCCGAAGTTGTTGGTTCCGTTCGATTTTGCACAGGAGAAGTCGGTGTTGGACCACGCTGCGAATTTGAAGCGGTATCAACTCCTAACGCACCTGACAAAGTATGCCGAGTTAGAGACGTGGACCTTTTCTGAAGACGGACCGGAAAATGATATAGATTTGGGTGAGATCGGTGTTCGGCATATAGAAGTTACAGATGACAATACCTTTTCTCCAGCGTGGTATGCAAGGGATGGTTACACCGGTATTCTGCTCCTGTCGCAATTTCTTTTGAGTGATATGTTCTTCTATCAGGTACCCGGTATCCCGATTGTGCACTGTATAGAGGGTTTTCAAGGCTTGCAAGGGCGTATGCTTGAGACGCTTCTGACACTGAATGCTTTCCAAGGTGCGAAAGATACATTGGTTGTTAAGTCATCGTGGATGAAGGCGTGGCTTGGTGAACTGGGTATCCCGGGAGAAAAGGTGTGTGTTGTTCCTGATGGCATAGACGTAGTTTCCGAACCGTTAGCGGATAAGGGGTTGGCGAAACGGCACACGGCTGCGATTTTTGACAATCCGATGTTCGCTAAACAACCGGTTATAGGATTGATATCTGGGTTTGAACCGAATCGTGGCGCGGCGTGGATTGCTGAGTTCGCGCAATCTAACCCACACCTTGCTATTTTTGTTTATGACGCGATGTTAGCACGACACGCGCGACAGCTGCCAAAGAATATAGTCGCTTTCAGTGTTAACAATGAGAAGAGCCGAACGATTTTACCCCTATTTTTTCAGGCACTGGACCTTGTCTGTTTCCCAGCGGTTCCCGGGACACCGCTTTCAGTCGTTTCCGAGGCGATGGCGCATGGGACGGCTTGTGTTGTGATGACGAAATATGGGATGCCAACAGAAGTTGCGGGTGCCGGGGTTGTCGTAGAATCGGAATCGGATAGTTTTGGTAATTTCCGAGTGCCGATGCGGCATCTGTCAGAAACGATAAACGGTTTATTAGCACCTTGTGGTGCACGTGCGGCATTTGAAGATGCTGCGAAAGCGGTGACGCAACGATTTACTTGGGAGAAAACGGCAGAGAGGATCGCGCAGTTGTTTGAAGCGAGACCTGAAAGAAAAAAGCATCTTTCCAGGAAAACGAGATCCCTATTTCCATCGATTTTCTGTCGTCGATATGACCCTGGGACCGGGACGATAGCCACCTGTGCTTATCGACACGGGACAGGTAGGTATGAACACCTTGAAACCGCACTGGCAGAAGTGTTGTCTGAACATCACACACCTGCTGAAGTTGCTTCGGTTTTCAAGCATTTCCAGCGCGCAGGCTCTGCTCCGACCTCTGATACAATTATCGATGCTGGAAATGGGTTTCCGAGCCGTGATGATCAGGGAACCAATCTCGCCAAGACGGAGCATTGGCAGAAAGGAGGAACCCCAGATGAATGCCAAAATCTTTGATAGGATCAATCACTTCCTGAAATCTGAAGAGGGGCGTGTCGGTCTCAAAACACCGATGGTATTAGGTATGGCAAGTGGAAGCCTGTTGTTAGTTCAATCCGTGCTTTCCCCTTCCGCTTATGCTGAAGGCGATGAGTGCTATACTGATTATGATTGTGACGCGGGTAAGTCTTGTGTGCCTGAGTGTGATGGGACAATAGAAAATGGTACCTGTAATGGGACGTGGGTAAACCGATGTATTGAATGGTAATCCTTGTGATACAAGAATTGATTCAAACTATTAACGCTTTGTTTCCGGCGATCCTGTTCCGTTACAGCAGGATCGCCCTCTATCAACTTAGTTTAGGGAAGTAATCCCCTAAATCACTTGCTGGCGAGATTGAGAAATCTCGCCTATTAAGAAAATGATACACTGCTCCTAAGCGGTTGAGAATACACTGATGTCACATTACGAGACTTTTCTTATATTTTTAGCACTTGTCTTTTGCGCTTATGCGAGTTGGACGGATCTGAAGACACAAAAAATTCGCAACGTTTGTTCGCTTGGGCTTCTTTATGCAGGAACGCTGAGCCAATTGATGGCGTGGTATCTCGGAAACCCGACAACGCCCTTCTATATTTTGGGGCTTTTCTTCGGAAGCGGACTTATCGCGTTGGGATTCTATTGGTTCGGTATATTTTCACCGGGAGATTCCAAACTCTTTTGGGGACTGTGTCTGATATTGCCCCTATCGCTTTTTAAAAACTTGAGCGGTAGTTTGAGTTTCCCGCCCTTGATCCTCGTGCTGAATATTATCATTCCGTATTCAGTGGTAGTGCTGGGATACCTACTTTTCAAGTTCACATTGATGCCGAACAAGTTGGCACTTCTCCGCGGTTTTGTGGTGTCAAACTTTCAGATGGCAGCACTTCTTGAGAAACTCTTTAATCTGCTTTTCTTCATCGGTATCGCAACCGCACTGACATCCCTGTTGATGCTGCTCGGATGGCAACCTGACCGATTTGTGCATCTTATTTTACTCTTGGTGGCGTTCACTTTGATACAGAAGCTGCTATCACCAGTGCCGAAAACGCCTGTTTATTATGCGATTGTCGGTTTTGCGTGTGTGTGGCTCTCGGTTCGGTCGGCACCGTCTGTACCAGCATTCCTTTCGGGTTTCGCTTTTTTCTTAGGATTGTATCTTGTCGTTTTTGTTCTCGCTAAGCAGTTGGTCCTCGGTTTAGCGAGTATCGCGTTAGATAATGTTGTTGATGTGAAGGGGCTGCGGGTCGGTATGATTCCAGCCGAGCAGATTGTTCGGGTGCCGCAGCCGGACGGCAGTGTCCGTTATGAGAAAAAACAGGTTGTGTTTTCAAGCGGTCAGGACGACAACATTGTCATTTCACCGAATCCTGCCGGGCTTGATGCCGAGGATATCGCGCATTTACGAAACCTTGCAGAATCAGGGGCACTTGCAGAATTTGAGAACCAGATAAGGATTCAACCGCCTATCCGCTTCGCACCGGTCATCTCTTTCGGCGCAATCCTCACGATTCTATGCCAAGGACCATTTTACCTGAAACTAATGCAGCTATTTTAATTCAGTTATCAGTTATCGGTTAAGCGGGAAACCTTCATATCAAGTTTTCCTCTTACTTAACTGACAACCGACAACTGACAACTGACAACTATTCTCACACGAAAGGATTACGAATCAAAACATTTTGATTTTATTTTTTATGAAACGTGCAATTTTAGTTCTAATCGTTTTGACGCTGGCGGTGACATTACCACCCCTTTATTCACAATGGGCAGAGTCTCAAAGGATTAAACAGATACAAACAGTAAAACAGCAGGCGCGCCCAGTTATCGGCGATCGGTTGGAGACGGTCCTGTCTGGATTTGAAAGCGGCGAACCGCCTTCTGTGGTGATCTTGTATACCGGTAGCACGCGAAGCCATCTGGAGCCGTGTGGGTGTTATCAAGAACAGTCCGGCGGCTTGCCAAGACGGGCTTATGCTGTAGATCAGTTTTGGAAGCGTGGGATCCAGACGCTTTTGGTGGACGCTGGAAACATTTTTGATGGCGATGCGGAGATAGATGCACGCCGCTGCGAAACACATATCAAGGCGTTGGCAGCGATGGGGTGTTCAGCAGTGGCCCTCAGTGAATCGGATCTTTCTTATGCTGACACCTATCTGAGGCGGCAGCGCGCTGCTGCGACTTTCCCGTTCTTGGCACCGGATACGGGACATAACGATTTCACACAGCCGCTCGTCGTTGAACAAATTGGACAACACAACGTCGCTTTTGTTGTAGGTGAAGTGGACGAAGCAGTGGCAGCGCAGTCAGATGTTGTTGTGGCTTTAGGAGAGCCCAAAGACCCTAAACATATTGACGTTGTGATTTCGCCAGACGAGATTTCGGCAACGGTAAGTAAAGATGGACCGATATATGTCGGTTGTCCATCTGAGGGCAAAACGTTGAGAGTGTTAGCACTTTGGATGAATTCAAACCGGGAGTTGGCACGCCACTATGCAACGGAAGTGGCATTGACAGCCGAAGTCAATGAATCTGAATCTGTCCGCCAACTCCTGATAAATTTCTATCGAGAGTTCGCATCTGAAACCCCATTACAGGATTCACAGCTTTTTGCCAAGCAGCCTTTAGAACAGCAGCAGGAAAACGGATATGCCTCCGCAGCAGCGTGTCAGCACTGCCATGAGCAGGAATATCTGCAGTGGTCTGCGACGCGCCACGCCTTCGCTTACGAGACACTGCTGAAAAAGGAGCGGTACTTTGACGCACGGTGTGTCTCCTGCCATACGACTGGGTTTGGATATCAGACAGGATTTCAGATCGGCGACTCGGATTCGACTCTCAAAGGGGTGCAATGCGAAACCTGCCACGGTCCCGGCAAGCAGCACGTCGGCAACCCGAAAAAGAGTAATATCCGCAGCGGTGCGGATACATCCCTCTGTTTGCAATGCCACGACCCGAAACATTCGCCCGGTTTCGCTGATGTGGTAGCACTGCATACCAAGGATGTTGACCATAGCCGCGCACCGATGAACTTAGAAGAACTCTTAGCATCCCGCATCGCACGGATGGGGAAGCCGACATTGGAGTTGTTTGTAATGAGTCATTGCCCATACGCTGTTCAGGCAGAGGAAAAACTGATTCCGATCCTCAAGAAGTTTGGCGACGCGATTGATTTCAAACTGCAGTTTATCGCACAAGAGAAAGAGGTGCCTTCCACACAAGATATAACGCCGTTTATAAGCCTCCGCGGCTATCCCGAAGTTGCAGAGGATATCCGGCAGCTCCTGATCGCACAGGAATATCCCGACCGGTATCTCGACTATATTCTGTGCCGTGGTAAAAAATTAGACAAGAGTTGGGAGGCGTGCGCAGAGAAACTCGGTATTGACGTGGCAAAGATTCAAGCGTTATTTGATACTTCGGAAGCAGAGCAGCTTTTCCGTAAAAATATTGCGCGTGCCGCGGATTTAGGGATTAAAGCATCTCCGACGATTTTGGTGGACGGGCATAAATTTCAGATGAATCAGTTACTACGAGCAAGTGGAACGCCGTGCGAATAAAGGAGGGACGGTTCTCTCGAACTCACGCTAATTTTCATGAAAGTAGGTATCATGGCATCACAGAACGAACTTGAAATAAACCACGCTTTTGGCGAAATTATCGGCAAAACCGAAAAAATGCAGCACCTGTTCACCCAAATTCAAACGGCGGCAGCAGGAACTATTAGCGTCCTGATTCAAGGCGAAACCGGGACCGGCAAAGAACTGATCGCAAAAGCAATACACGATAACAGTTCTCGGAAAGAAGGACCCTTCGTTGCCATCAATTGTGCTGCGATCCCAACCGAATTGATTGAAGGTCAGTTGTTTGGCAATGAACCTGGGGCTTTCACCGGGGCAAACGAGCGTCGAATTGGATACTTTGAACAAGCGGACACCGGTACACTTTTTCTCGATGAAATTGGGGATATGCCGTTCATTTTGCAAACGAAGTTGCTGCGTGTTCTACAAGAACGAGAATTTCAGAGACTCGGTGGCACAAGCACCATCGCCATTGACATCCGGGTTCTGGCTGCTACGAATCAGGATTTAAAAGATGCTCTCAGAGACGGATATTTCCGTGAGGATTTGTACCATCGCCTCGCGGCATTCCCTATCGCGGTTCCGCCTCTGAGAGATCGGCGCGAAGATATTCCTATCCTGGCAGATCACTTCCTAAGAAAATATGCCGCAGCCGCCGAAAAATCCATTCGCGACATTTCTACTGATGCCTTACAAATGTTAATGCAGCACGACTTCCCCGGTAACGTCCGCGAACTGGAAAACGTCATTGAGAGGGCAGTTTTATATGAGACAACCGACCGACTGCAACCCCAAAGTCTCCTTTTACATCAGACGCGAGGGGGTTCACAACCGGCTACAAGTGACCCGACGGATGCCACTACTATTCTTACGCTTAGGGAAGCTGAACGGAGAGCCATTATCAAAGCACTCAAAACGACGGGCGGTAATATCTCCGCTGCGGCACGGACATTGGGGATTGATAGATCCACGCTTTATCAGAAAATGGAGAAACATAACCTGCGACCGTAAAATGTGTT
>CAZQIP010000132.1:0-44231 GCA_964593655.1 uncultured bacterium
AGGAGTCAGATACCCTAACGCCGAGTGAGGACGTTTCTGGTGATACACTTGTGTGATAAAATGACCGATGCGATCTCTCGCTTCATGGATGTCCTGATAGTCGTTGAGGTGAACTTCTTCCTCCTTGAGCGTTCGGATGAGCCTTTCAGCATACCCGTTTTCCCAAGGACGTCCTCTGCGGGCTATCGAAATCTCAATACCGTGGTGTTTGAGCACCGAGATATAAGCACTTGAAAGATATTGCACGCCTTGATCGGAATGGTGGATCTCTGCGACGTTTTCAAGCAATGCTTCTTGTAGCGGTTGCAACGTCAGAGATTGCGTCAAATGCGGACTCAGATGCCACCCTCTTATCATGCGCGTGAAGACATCCATGAGCACGGCGACATAGATGAAGCGTCTGTTGAGGCAGACGTAAGTGATATCGCCCACCCAGACCTGATCCCGGCGAGATATCTCAAGCGTCTCCAAGCGATTGACATAGGGCTGCAGAGCCGGCAACGATGTCGTGGTTCGACAGACACGTTTCACCGATACACAGAGGTTCTCGGATTTCATCAATCGGGCAACCCGGCGATACCCAACGCGGTATCCCTGCTGCGCCAGCAGTTTTGTAATACGTCTATACCCGTATGTTGGATACGCTGAGGCTAACTTTTCTATTTCATCTCGCAAGAGGTGTTCATAAGGATCCTCTTTGGGGTGATAATAGAAGTTGCTCCGAGTGAAACCCAGCACCTCGCAAATCTGTCGAACCGAGTAATGGCTGCCTAACGCCTCAGCGACTTGGCACTCTTGAGACGGCATCAGCTCAAGAAAGTCAATGCTTTTTTTGGATGTCTAAGGCCACGGTCAACCGCCCAACGAGGTGTTCAAGGTGAGCAATACGCTCCGCTGCCTCGCTGGACTGTTGATCCGTGGAGGCAAACAGCGTCGCCACATTTTCAATAACTTGCTGCTTCCACTTCGAGAGCTGTTGTTCGCTGAGGTTATGTCGTCTACACAGTTCTGCTTGGGAAGTTTCACCACGGAGTGCCTCAAGCACGACTTCTGCTTTAAACTCGGGGGTGAAGTTTCTTCGTTTCGCCATCGGAATGCTCCTTTCAGTAGATTGTTAGTATATCACAATCTTGTTTTAGAGAGTGGCCCGAATTTCCGATGGCAGTACTATACGTTGCGCAACACTAAGAAAGGATTCGCTGATCTCGTCATGGAAACCTGCTGTGACTTACCCAACTTTAGATTAAACTTCAGACCTTGGGTGTATACTACACCTCAAGATTTTAATATAATGTCTATTATAAACAATTCAACAGTTTGGTCGGGTCCCCAAGCTGTTTGTCTCGGTTTAATGATCTCCACTGCGAAAACGATTTTACCACCATTTGGCGACCATCTTGGACGTGCTTTGTAAAGCAAATCATTCGTGAGTCTCTGGACATTCCTTCCAAAATCGTCCATCGTGTAAACTTCACACTCATACGTTGGAACGCTGCCGTCCCGATCCGAGAGAAAAACGATATCAGCATTTAGAAACGTTGAAGAAAAAACAGACAGGCAAATAATACCCAAAAGTAGGTGATGCTTTTTTGAAATATAGGTACGCATTTTTATCTCCCTTCCCGCCAAGCCCCATGCTTTAGCTTGAGAGTTGGACGACCGCATCCGCTTCGTCGTCGAAATGTTCAAAGAGACTCGACAGACGACTCAAGACGAGTAGATTGCTGATGTGTCTGCCGGCATGGATCACACCAATGCGACCCTGCTTGTGCTTTGTAATGGAATAGGCTTGCATCAGCGTACTTAGCCCTTGAGACCCCACTCGCCGTGTGTAGGCGAAGTTGATGAGGATGCGGGCTGATCGTCCGCCTTGATTTCGGGTAAAATGGAATCCCGAAAATCTTTGATATTCGCGTCCCTATCGAGTTTGCCATGCGGTTCGATGATGATGACACCGTTTTCATGGCGGACTTGGGTTCTCATAATTCGTCTCCTCCTCACGTAAACTCTCCCGCGGATCAGAGTCGAGAGACCGCTGCTGCCGCGGTGTCGTCTTGCGGACGCTCGTAGACGGCTTTGAGTTTCGAGAACGCGCTTTTCAATATCTGGCTGACACGACCTTTCGACACACCGATGACTTCGGCGATCGCTTCGCCCTTGTAATCCTGAAAGTATTTCAGGCGGATGGCTTTCCGCTTTTTGGCTGTCAGCCGTTTGAGCATGAGCGGAAGGCGTTGACGGAATTGCTGGATGTCAATCTCCTCGATGACCGAATCTTCCATAGATTCACACTCACACGCTGCGTTGTAGAGTGCAACCGTGAGTGAGTTGAAGCCGGGCAGTGCATCGGCATCGGTATCCGACGGGGACACATCTACGAGCGGAAACGTCAGATATTGCAGCTCCTGCTTACGTTGTTTCCAGAGTTTGGTACACACACACGCTTTGATGAACGTGATGAAACTCGCTTGACTCGGATGTGTAGGATCATACTTCGGGGACTCTTCAAGAATCGTCAGATAGGCGAGTTGTCGAAAATCCTCTTGGCGGGTTTGCAGGCAAGCATCTCCACGCGTCGCACACGCAACACAATGCCCAATAGAAGCCTCCGCCGTTAGTACATCGTCAGGATCCATATAGAAAGGACATTTTCCTCGGTTACCTGGATGGCTATATTCTCTCATACAGCATCTCCTTGATAGGTTTCAGCGTTCCTGAATGGTCACCAAAAGGACTTATTATTAATTATATACAGATCGCCGAAAAAAGTTTAGTTTTTTTTCGGTCGATGCGTCAATGGATTTACGGATGCTCATCATCAGGCGACTTTATCTCGCCCCACAGTGTGGTTATCTTCCGCTGCGGTGAAACCGATAACGCACCTTCTGTCCAGTCGGGCCAGTCCTGATTCCCTGGGCCCCGTGTTAAACGTTTCAGGCTTTGTGTGTTAAAGGTATAACGATAGATATCATAATTCGGGTTGGGTTTATCCTGACGTTCTATGCCGAAAAGAATTGCCGTGTCATCCTCCATCCAGCAGACGAAAGTTCCGAGCCACTCGTTGCCGAGCCTGTCATTAATATCAGTAATCACCCGTCTCGCACCGCCGATCCGCTGAACAACGATTTTCTCTACATCGCCTTCTTTTAACCATTGGACTTCAGAATATACGATCCGTTGTCCATCAGCCGACCAGCGCGGAAAGAACCCGGACGTAGGCGGTGCATTCGGTGGTGGGGCAGCAACGACAGGGTGCGGGTTTTGCCCATCCGCATCCATCACGTAGATCGATTTCTGGGCAAGACCAACGCCGTCCCCGAAATTCTCATAAACGATCTGTGTGCCGTCGGGCGACCAATCGGGAGAAGCGGCACCTCCTTTTGTGATCTGTGTGACAGCAAGTGTCGCGAGGTCAAGCACGAATATCTCATGCTTTCCAGTGCGATGACTCGTAAAGGCAATGTGCTGTCCATCAGGGGACCAGGACGGAGAACCTTCGTTGAGATGATTATCGGTCAATCGCTGCAGATGAGTGCCGTCTGCGTTGATAATAAACAGTTCCGACGAGGTATGCAGATTCTTCAGGTCCATGTATCGGGTAAAGACGATTTTTGTCCCATCGGGGGACCAGCGCGGTCTACGGTCTTTCACCGTTGTGTTGTCTGTGAGCCGGCGCTTACCGGAGCCGTCATCGTTCATGACGCAAATATTTTCGCCGTCGCAGAAAACGATTTTTGCCTCCACGCAAAACAGTGTAATACTCCAGCACCCGAGCAGGCAACAGACACAGAAAAGGATTCGGACGTGTGGCGTTTTCATTCACGGACTCCTTTCGTAGAGTGAGGAGGGCTTCGGAGGTCCGCCGAACCTCGCGTTCAAAACGCATGATCTCCGGGGATGTTCTCGAAGCGCCATGATTCTCGACGGTTTCTATCACTTGTTCTCTTACCAGGTAAAAGAAGTCGTGGTTTCCGCTTCCCAACTGTCTAAGGGATCGCCATCGATTTCTTTTGACTCTAATGTAGTCTTGGCTGTAATCGTGTAGTCTCCACGCCGTCTTCCGTTCATATTGAACGATAACTCGCAGTCGCTGCCGCCTCCAGCCCACTCGCCCTGATTGAGATCTCCGTCATCAGCGTCTCCGTTGGATGTTTCGCGTTTACCTTTCTTCAGGGTCGATTTAAACGTCCAATAATATTTGATGGGATCGTCGGTCGTATTGGTGAGAGAATAATTGTGGCAGGCCACGGCAATCGGGGAATTCCAACTCGACCACGCGGAGGCATAACCGCGTCCTCCCGGTCCGTCCCAACTTTCATGGTCCTGTCCAGCGTTGAGGTCCGTTAGGAGTAGGTAGGTTATCACGAAAAGCATCATCAGTGTGAATATAAAAAAGCGTTTGAAAGTCATTTTGAAACTCCTTTGGGACTCATTATAGAGACCCTTTATTCCTAATACATTTTTTTCGTTAGCATCCAGCGTTTCTGAATGTTCACGAAAACGACTTATTATTAATTTATATACACACCGCTGAGAAAAGTTTAGATTTTTTTACGCAATAAGTAGTTTTGGGATTAGTTAAATTAATTTTCACGTAGTTCTCGTCGTCTTACTTCCTGAAACCAATTTGTTATTACATTCTTTATTTTCTCGGTATTTGTCGGTCTCCAATTTTGTACTGCACGCGGTTTTTTAGACCACTCCCTAAAGGAAGATTGTGCTATAATGACAATCTCAATTGAAAGGCGTATCTAATGGCGAAACGAAGAAGATTCACCCCTGAGTTTAAAGCAGAACTTGTTTTTGAAGTCCTCAGCGGTGGCAGTTCGCAAGCAGAAGTGTGTCGACGACACAATCTCAACGAAAATCAACTCTCAGACGTTCGTTTGAAGAACAGGCGGTGTTAGAGCAAATCGTCTCTGAGACCCAACCCTATTTGGGGCTCTCAGAGGAGGAGGAACAACTCATGCAAGCATGGCTGAACATTATTTCCAACAAGGCAGAGAACAAGGGGCACACCAAACGAGTATTGAAACCACATTGAACATTCTCACTGAACGATTCTCGAATGTAGATGCCGATGAACTCAGAACAACGCTTGAAGCGATTACAGACCTCAACCGTCTCAAGCAGTTGAGTCTAAACGCTGCAATAGCAGAAAGTTTTAACGCCTTCCAAGAAGCACTAAACGCGAATTCGGCGGCATAAAACGGGATGTAAATATTTTGGCAATCGCCCTGTCTAAAGCAGGATTTATTTTCCAGTTTACCTCGTCCACTTCGATAGAATTCCTCATCGTCTTGTACATGCTCACTGTTATCCATCAATTAACCATTCCCAAAGCGTTAGATAATTGTCAGGTTTTAGAAAATCCACGTCCATTTCTGTATCAATATTCGTTCCCCAAACTTTGAAGAACTCTGCTTCATGTTCTCTGATTTGAAGATGTAATTGCCGCTCACCCTCATACCATGCTACGGTTACATCGCCATCTTCATCGCTGGAGATAGATGGGGTGTCACACCGATGTCCGGCGGAAATGACAGCATCTAACAACGCGCCGATAACCACCTTCGCGTGCGCTAGGGTTAAATCAGTTGGTTTTGGTGAGCCATGTCTATCCCAGTTATCTTCCCGTTGCGCTAAGATGTCAAATTGATCCGATATTTCAAGCTTGCAGGCTTGGTATAACTTCCAAGGTTGCGTGAAAACCGTTACTTCAGTATCCATATTACATTTGAACCTCTCGTGGATTTGGAGAATATTTTATAACAAAACTTATGATTAATTGAGCATTCTCAACAGTCTGAATACCTATAACAGGCATTCAGACTGGCACAAACTAACAGTTTATGCTACAAAGATGTTCACTTATCTATGGGCTTCACTATAATATATTTCAAAAAATTCCCATAGGGTTTCCGTCTCTACAGGGGTAACCAAACGGTGTCCCCATGTCCTTTTAGGTTTTACTATAACGGATTTTATCGTCTATCCCGCATCATGTGCAGGATGATAAATCAACTATTTTTTACCTTTCAAAACGGGTTGCATATAGGTTTTCAAGGCATCTGAGCGTTTGAGCCACTTTTGGAGGTGGTCGGCGTATTTCTCTGGGTTCTCTTTTGCCAGCGATTGGAAAACGGCACGTTTTTGGGCATCAAATTGGAGGAATACCTCCCACGCGTAGGCTGGGGTCTGAGAACGTTTTGCTTCAAAATCGGCATTGAATGCTCTGACAGCATCCGCGGTGCCCATTCCCCATTGACCATCTGCTTTAACACCTACGAGTTTCTGAACCTCTTTTACTGCTTCTTTGCCCACCAGCGTAGCGAAATCGGCATAGATCAGTTGGAGTGCGGGGTGGATGTCCCAGGCGTGCCACCTTCTTTGGAGCGTGTCATAGTAGTAGCGTTTGATGATGGTGATATCGACTTTTGGGTCCTTGAGCGGATTGAGTTTTGGGTCACCCGCAAGTTCTCGGACATATCTGGGTAGGTGGCGGATATCGCCCTGCTTGCTGCGCCATATTTCCCACTTTTTCTGTGTGATACCGGCATAATTGTTAGCATCGTTGACACTCTCATCGTGTGCGATGATGAACACGAGGGCGTGATCGTGGTCAATCGGCACACCGTTGTAACTGGTCAATATGGCGTAAACGGCAAAGAAGGAACAGACTGCGATGATGGGTTTAATCATTTTTGTTCTCCTGTTTGAGATTAGAGGGTTTTGATTGAATGGAGAAACTCAAGAGGTTTTCTGACGTAGGCAAGGTTTCTGCCGAGTATCCGGTGCGGTTGCAAACCGCACCTACCGGGTCTGGGGAAACAGCAATTACCGATGGAAGCGGCGTTCTAATTCATCGCGCCCCATTTCGACGATGATTGGACGCGAGTGCGGACAATTGAACGGGAGCTTTGCTTGCGATAACTCCTTGATGAGGTTCGTCATCTCCTTGGTATCCAACGTATCTCCGGCTTTAACAGCGGATTTGCATGCAAGTGTGATCAAGGCGTTGTCGATCGCTTCAGGGAGTTGTACGTCGGTATGCGGTGCTTCCGGGAGTTTGTCGAGTAGGTCAGTGACCGTCTGTGCAGCAACGCGGGTTGGCAGTGGCGACGGAATCGCGCGAATCAGAATCGTATTGCCACCGAATTCCTTCAGATCAAAACCGAGTTTCTCGAAGATGGCACCGTGAATTTTCAAGGCACTGAGTTGCTGCGGTGTGGTTTCAAGCGTGACCGGCAGTAGTAACCCTTGCACAGGAATCCCGTCGGCTTGCATCTGGTTGACGAAGCGTTCATAAAGCACCCGCTCGGCAGCGACGTGCTGGTCGATGAAGAAGATTTTATCCTTCGCTTCAGCAACGATATAGGTTTTAAAGAGGTTCGTCTTGAGTTGGACATCCTCAAAGTCGAGTAGACTGAGGTGGACACCATCAGGGACCTCCTGCTGCGGGGGTTGCACGACGATTTCAGTAGGCGTAGATGGAGTTTGTCCTTCCGAAGTGTCAATAGTTTCAGCCTCTTGTTCGGTGCCCTCTGTTTGCTGTGACGGGACCTGTGGCATGTGCGTCCGCTGTGTTTGTGCTATAGGTGTTGTTGCACGTTGCCCCTGCCGAGTAGATATATGGCGTGGTGTGGAGACCCGTTGTGATATACTGGTATCATGGGTTTCAGCGTCTTCCTCGGATTGCGTAGGTTCGGTAGGTGTCTCTATTTTGGGGATATATTTCGCTTTATGGACAGCGTTACGGAGTATCCGGACGATGCCACTATAAATCGTCCGCTCGTTGCGAAACCGCACCTCAATTTTGGCGGGATGCACATTGACATCGACTGTCTCTGGCTCTAATGTAAGGAAAAGCAGCGCGACCGGCTGCCGTCCCTTGGCTACCATAGCGTCAAGTGACTCTGTGAGTGCCGCACCGATAATCCGACTGCGGATGGGTCGCTGGTTGAGAAAAAAGAGTTGATATTCTCGGTTGGGTTTCGTAAACTCCGGTTTTCCGAGCAATCCGTATACCTTCAGATCAGGCAGATCCTCTGTGAATTCGATAAGATTCTCAGCGAATTCTTTGCCGTAGAGCAGACGTACCCGCTCCAGATGCGAATCGCAGGCGCGGACATCAAGCATTGATCTGCCGTTGTGCGTCAGCGAAAAATGGATGTTCGGATGCGCGAGTGCCGCCCATGTCACCTGATTCGTGACGTGGTTCATCTCGGTGGTATCGGTTTTGAGGAATTTCAGGCGTGCGGGGACGTTGTAAAAGAGGTTGTTAATCGACATGTGCGTGCCGGGAGAGCATCCACTTTCCTGCACGGAACGGAAGACCCCACCATCAACGCTAACCTTCGTCCCTTCAAGTGCGTCGGCGGTGCGGGTGAGGAGTTCAAATTGGGAGACCGAGGCGATACTTGCTAACGCTTCGCCGCGGAACCCAAACGTTTGAATACACTCCAGGTCTTCAATGCGGTTCACTTTGCTCGTCGCGTGGCGTTCCAAGGCGAGGAGCGCGTCCTCGCGTTCCATGCCGACTCCGTTATCAGAGACATGGATGAGGCGTTTGCCGCCTGCACGGATTTCGACGCGGATGGAGGTGCTGCCTGCGTCTACAGCGTTTTCGATCAGCTCTTTGACGACTGAAGCGGGACGTTCGACGACTTCGCCAGCGGCGATTTTATTGGCAACATCTGCAGAGAGTATCTTAATCTTTCCCATACTTTTAACTATTGGGTTTCTGCTCGGTTTTTTCCGTTGTCAAAAACCGGTTCTCGCTTAGATCGGTGTCCATTTGGAGGAATCGTGTTCTCTACTTTTCTCAACACCTTCAATCAGCGAGGTGCTGACCCTACTCCATATTTTTAACTATTAGGTTTTGCTCCGATTTTTCCGATTTGATCATCAACTCGTGCCTTTCCATATTATGTTCGGAGTCGAGTTGATGGTCAAAAAATCGGGTTCTCGCCTAAATCGGTGTCCATTTGAAGGAATTGCGATTTTTATCCTTCGCAATTCAGTGATAACGAGATTCTAACCCTGCTCCATATCTATTCAGCGTTTTGGTATAAGTAACAGTTGCATGAATGCGTTTGTGTAAAGCGCTTTTCGTCTGGATATGTGTCCTTACATATAGGCATGACTTCCGGGCAGCGCGGATGAAAATAACAGCCAGATGGACGATTGATAGGTGAAGGCACATCCCCCTCTAATTGAATTTTTTCAACACCGGTTTGCGGATCCATCTTCGGGACAGCTGAGAGGAGTGCCCGCGTATACGGATGCTTCGGCGAATCGAAAATTTCTTCCGTTGTTCCACGCTCAACAATTCTACCGAGATACATCACCGCCACCTCATCCGCAAAGTACTCAACGACAGAGAGATTGTGCGTAATGAAGAGATAGGTGAGATTGAAATCGGTCTGTAGTGATTTTAGGAGATTCAGTATCTGCGCTTGCACGGATACGTCTAACGCACTCGTCGCCTCGTCACAGACGATGAACTCCGGATCGACAGCGAGACAGCGTGCGATACCGATGCGTTGTCTCTGACCGCCAGAGAATTCGTGTGGGTAGCGCGTCACCATGTCCGGCGATAAACCGACGCGTTGCATCAGTTCTGAAACCCGATTTTGGCGTGCCTCTGTGGACTCACCGATATCGTGCGCCTGCATCCCCTCCTGAATAATAGCACCTATGGTCATTCGAGGATTCAGGGAGGCGTAGGGGTCCTGAAAGATAATCTGCATCTGCTTCCGATACGGGTGTAGATGTTGACGCGTGACAGTTGCGATGTTATCACCGTCATAGATAAGATCGCCTTGGACCGGCACGCCTAATCGGAGAATCCCTTTGCCGAAAGAGGTTTTGCCGGACCCGGATTCACCGACGAGTGCAAGCGTCTTCCCGCGCGGAATATCAAGCGTAACATCATCAACGGCATAGACGTAACCGACCGTCCTTTTGAAAATACCCTTCTGGATCGGATAGTGGACGCAGAGGTTTTTCACCTGAAGTTGTGGTTGTGTGTCTGCGGACTGTGTTGAAGATTCCTCTATTTTATCCGTATCCGTTTCGAGTTCCAGTTTTGTAGCACCCGTAGTTACAGCACTGAACGGCGGTTCAGGGTTGTAGAGATGGCAGGCGACGTTGTGTTCGCTACCGTTAACAGCATGCAACGTCGGCGTAATCGTTTCGCATCCGTCCATGACCTTGGGACAGCGCTCCGCGAATCGACAACCGTCATTATAGTCGGTGGCTTTCGGGACTCTACCGGCGATTGTATGTAATTGCGTTCCGCGTTTATCGCGAGCCGGTGTCGATTCCAGAAGTTTGACCGTATAGGGGTGCTGCGGTGTCTTGTAGAGTTGCTCCCAAGTGCCTATCTCGGCGATTTTCCCAGCGTACATAACGGCAACGCGGTCAGCTATGTTGCCAACAACCCCCAAATCGTGTGTTATCAGTAGCACTGCCATTTGCAGCTCTTGCTGGAGGCGTTGGATGAGTTCAAGGATCTGTGCTTGTATGGTGACATCGAGTGCAGTTGTGGGTTCATCGGCAATGAGCAGTCCTGGACGGCAAGAGAGTGCCATCGCAATCATAACGCGTTGTTTCATACCGCCGGACATCTGGTGCGGATATTCATCGTAACGCGCCGCGGGTTCCGGGATGCCGACGAGGTCAAGCATCTCGATTGCAGCGTTTCTCGCAGCCGTGCCGCGAAGGTCTTGATGCTGTCGGATCGCCTCCGAAATCTGGTAGCCGATTGTGAAAACCGGATTGAGACTGGTCATCGGTTCTTGGAACACCATAGCGATGTCGTTGCCTTGAATCTTGCGTTTCTCAACCTCTGGCAAGCGTGTAATGTCCTGTCCGTTGTAGTAGATGGCACCGCCCGCGATGAAACCGGCAGGCTGCGCGACGAGTTGGATGACGGACAACGCGGTGACGCTTTTCCCACAACCGGACTCACCCACAAGCGCGAAAATCTCGTTTGGCGCGATGTCGAAAGAGATGCCGTCAACCGCGCGGGCAAGTCCGTCTGGGGTACGAAAATAGGTTTTGAGGTTTTGTACGCTGAGGAGTGCTTCTTGCATGAGGTTACTATATCAGAGAAATTCGTGAAAGTCAAGTGTAATTTTGTATCGTTATTTTCGGCAGATGTTCACGCGTTTGAGGAATAAAAACCTAACTTAACAACAAAATTATAGTAACACAATTGCAGAGGTTGTGCTATACTGATTTATATCACCGACTGATTTGAAAAAAATGAAGTTTACCCTAAACTTTTTCAGTTTCATCCCTATACTTAATAGGAAGGCGGTTTATAAGTTAACGGAACATGTATTTCACTCTTTTTGAAGGAGGACCTAATAATGTTGAAAAGATGTTTTCTGGGTTTGATCACTTTTGTATGCCTCTTCAGTCTGTCTTGCTTTGTTGGCTGCGGTGACCCTGAAGAGACAGATCCGATAGTGATACCCAGCGAACTTTACGATACCAGTCAACTCACTTATGACGTTAGCGATGCAGAGATCCAAGAATTGATGGCGTTAGATGTACCCACAAACTGGGAGCAGACAAAGGATCGTGAATTACGCGCCAAATATTACCATGCAAACCTGCTCAAACAATTCGGGAACATTCCAGCCGTTCATATCGTTGCTGAGCATGAGCGAAGGAAAGCGACAGCATCGGGAGATTACGTTTCATATACACTTGACGAATCGATTAACCTTGACAAGGCAAAATATGTTCTCTGGCCCACCAAGCACAATCGTGACAACCTTGAAAGGTCGCTGAAGATAAAATTGAGGCGTGAGACGGATGATCCAGAGTTATTTGCTAAACTCTACAGAGAAGAGTTAATCGAACAGCATGGGGATATTGCAGAGGTTGAGGTTGTTGTTAAAGGAGAGACAAAGTTATGGTTTGGAGGCTTTAGATTTCCCGGTGATGAAGATGATTACGTCGCTTTTCTGGAAGCGAAATACGCCCTTTGGCCCAATGACTCACAGTTACAAAGGCTTGAAAAGTATCGAAAGGCACAAGCAGACGGAACACCGTTCCATCTCGTAGACCGGGATGACGACAATTAATTGATTACATATAGTTGCCCCCGATGAATATAAATGTATATGCACTTCACTATTTTGTAAGGAGAATCTAAAAATGATGAAAAGATTTTTTTTCGGTTTGACTTTCCTTGCATGTCTCCTCAGTTTGACATTCTTTGTTGGCTGTGGGGCCCCTGAAGGTACGGAAAGGGCAGATTTAGTTGTCAACGACGACAACGACGATGATGATACGGAACCTTTCGTGCCAATCGTCCTGCCAGACGAACTCTACGACACCAGTGATCTGACTTACGACATCAGCGATGAAGAGGTCCAGGAACTGATGGCGTTAGAAATTCCGGATCACTTCTTTCATGATCCGAAATATTTTCACGCGCAACTTCTCCAGCAATTCGGCAACATTCCTGCGGTTCATATCGTCGCGGAACATCACCGAAAACGATTGCTGAAACCCGGGGGATTCACCGCAACCCTTGATGAAGCACTTAATTATGCCAAAGCACGATATGTGCTCTGGCCGAACGAGTCGACTAAAAAGTCTCTTGAAGGATATCTGAAAGATAAACTGATGCAGGAGACCGATGATCCTGAACTGTTTGCTCAAATCTACAAAGAACAATTAATCGAACAGTTTGGGCATATTCCGGAGGTTGATATTGTCGTTGCGGGAGAGACAAAATTGATGTTTGGAGGCTTTAGAATCAAAGGCAATGAGGATGAATACATCGCTTACCATGAAGCACTCTATGTTCTCTTTCCGAATGAATGGGTGCTGCGCCAACTTGAAAGAGCCAGGGAAGAAGTCCGAAAGGCAAAAGCAGAAGGATAGTTATGTTGATGGGCGCGCTTGCAAAGCGCGCCTACTGGGTCTGGGGAAATCAGGATTGTGGAAGTCCGGTGCGGTTCCATGAAAATTGATTTTTTAATTCGGTAATATTGGAACGTGCGATGAATCGCACTACTACGAGCCTGCCCGTTTGTAGTAGGGCAATTCTGCGGTGTACTCACCCAAATGCGAAGTGCATTATTGCCCGTCCGTTACCGAAATATTTTATCAAACTTCATCAAACCGCACCTACCGGGCCTGGGGTAGGTAATTTTGATATTCACTATAAATCCTTTTCACTCGGTAGTGTCAGATGAAGGATTTGCTTCGGCATCTTGCTGGCGTGGTGCGCTTTTTGCACAACGAAATCCGAGCCAACCGTTGGTATTTGTCGGTTTATCACTCCCACGACTCGCCACACCTGCGGGGCCAGGTGTGTTCCAAGAACCGCCGCGTGATACTCGTTCTGTTTGAACGTCTGTAAAATCCTCCATCAACACCTCAATATCAGAGACACCCGCGATCGGATTTTCCTTTGCGGAACGTCTATAAAAATTTTTGTTATATTCATCCAAACACAGTTCCCAAACATTCCCGCCCATGTCGTGCAAACCGTACCCATTTGGTAGATAACTCCCGACATTTCGGGTGCGTTTTCCGTAATACCCGTAGTTCGCTCTGCCGGGATCGCGAGAATTACCCCACACATACCGTTTATGAGCCACACCACCGCGTGCTGCTTTCTCCCATTCTGCTTCTGTTGGCAGCCGTTTGCCGACCCACTTTGCATAAGCCATCGCCGCGTACCAACTCACATAGACAACGGGATGATGGGCTCTCCCGTTAGGGTAGTCGTTCCCATCCCAGTGTCTGAGATAGTTGCCGTTATGGTACTCACTCGGGATGTTGTCTTTGCGCCACTCAGGATTGGCATCAATGAACGTCTTGAATTGCGCGTTCGTCACTTCATACGGGTCAATATAGAATGCGTCGAGGTAGACGGCGTGTCTCGGGGTTGCTTCCGTGATTTCATTGCTGCCCATCTGAAACTCACCTGCGGGAATCCGTACCATTTCAGTCGATGCCCTTTCCAATTCCTGCCTTGTTACATCACCTCTCCCTCGCGATTGCAGTGCTCTCTCAAAATCAGCTTTTGCAGCGTCATGTTGCCCGAGTGCCCTCTTCGCTTCTCCACGGCTGTGATATGCTTCGGTATAACTGGGACTCTGTTTTATGGCTACATCCAAGTCATCTATGGCACCGTTATAGTCCCCAAGGGCAGCCTTTGCGACACCACGGGTATGATAGTCGAAGGCTTCATCCGGATCAAGTTGGATAGCTTTTTCACTGTCCATGATTGCTGCTTGATACTGTTTTCGGGCTTCCGCTGTTTTTCCTTGTTTCGTTCTCAATTCTCCGAGGTGGAACTTCGCCCATCCACGCTCGCTGTAATTTGTATCCTCTTCAGGTTGTAACTTGATAGCTTTGGTACAGTCCTTTATCGCTGCTTCATACTGCTTTTGGGCTTTGTCAAATTTTGCTTGTTCAGCGTTCAGCTGCCCAAGGAGCGACTTCGCCCAGCCGCGACCGATATAATTTCTATCGTCGTCTGAATCTAACTTAATGGCTTTCGTATAATCCTCTATTGCTGCTGCATACTGCTTTTGGGCGGCTGTAGGATTCCGTCGCTTAACTTCATACTCACCGTAGTGGCAGCGTGTGTGCCCGCGACCGTTGTAGTTTGCATCATCTTCAGGGTCTAATCTGATAGCCTCGGTATAGTCTGCTATCGCTACGTGATAGTGTTGCCGCGCCTGAGTGATGCTGCCATACTTTGTCATAGACTCACCATAATGGACCGCCACGTTTCCGCGCGTAGCGTAGGCATCCGTAAATTCAGGGTCTGTCTCAACGGCTCCATTCAGGTCCGTTAGTGCTGCTTTATAATCATTCCCATTGTAGTTATCTTCTCCACGTTGGAGGTAGCCATAAGCACGGATACGCTTTTGTTTGTACCAATCCACCAAAGGTTCAACGTGCGCGGGTTGGGAAAGCAGTGCTTTAAGTAGGTTTGACGGAACAGCGTAACTGAAGGAACTGTCTACGGCGGTGCTGATACCGATGACTTCACCTTTGCCGTTTAGCATGGGACCGCCACTGTTTCCCTTAGAAATATCGGCTGTTGTCTGTAACCATTTATCTCGATACCGGCTGCTGCGTATTGTTCCCTCTGTCAGTTTATATTCACCACCGCCGGGGTAACCTATCGCGTAAACAGTCTCACCTTTCCGAGCAGTATCACTGCTACCAAGGGTGATCGGCGCGCCTTCACCCGCGATTTTTAAAACGACGAGGTCGTTTTCAATATCATACGCAGTGACACCCTCAACCATCCAGATTGTCTCATCATCACTAAGTTTTGCGAAAATGGGGCCCGGACGTGCGATGACATGGAGATTTGTTACGATTTTATCGGGTTGCACAAAGAAACCGCTGCCCGCTCCTATTTTCATCAAATTACCACCGGTAATACGGACGACAGATGCTTTGCCTTTTTCGGCTGCGAGTTCTGGTGTGAGTGTTGGAAGTTTTTCAGAAACATTCTGCTGGGAAACTCGCGCACATGAGACGAGTAACACTAAAGCGAAGAGACTCAGTAGACTTTTTCTAATGTGTTTCATGGGTGGCATACCTCTGACTTTATTAGGAATTTCCATCAGCCGCTGAAAATTGGGTTTGTTAAACTATTACACACGGAATATAAGAAAATAAAAGTACCGTTCGTTCGCTGTCTTATTTTTCAAAATCCGGGTCTATCTCTTTTGCTTTTGCGAAGTCCGTTTTCGCTGCTTCATGCTGTCCAAGTGCCTCTTTTGCTTTCCCGCGGTCGTGATAATAGAGTGCCTTCTTTGGATTTAGTTGGACGGATTCATTAAAATCTTCAATGGCACCATTGTAGTCGTCGAGGCCGGCTTTCGCAACACCGCGCGTGTGATAGGTAGCAGACCGAACTTTGGCATCCTTCGATTGTAAGCGTAGAGCCTCATCACTGTCGAATATTGATTCTTGATATCGGCTTTGTGCTGCTGCTGCGTTCCCTTGTTCAGTTTCAAGTTGTCCGAACAGGTACTTTGTCCAGCCGCGATTATTATAGGCTATACTGCACTTTGGATCCTGGTTAATAACCTCAGTATAGTCGTCTATCGCCATTTGATAGTAGTGCCGCGCATCCATCAGAACGCCTTCTTTTATTTTCGATTCACCGATAAGACCTTTCGTTCTGCCACGGTTGTAGTAGACTTTAGGATCGGATGGACTAAGTTGGATGGCTTTATTATAATCTTCAATTGCGCCGATATGGTCACCAAGAGCGGATTTCGCAGTCCCTCGGTTATTGTAAACTGCATCTAAATCCGGGCTGAGACTAAGCACAAGGTTATATTTCGCTATCGCTGCTTTATTCTTACCTTGAACTCGCTTCCTATCCGCTTGTGTCCGGACAGCATGGGCACGTATGCGGGGAGTCTTTTGCCATCTGCTAAAAACCTCTACCTCCTCCGTTTCCTTAAAGAGAAAATCAAGTACATTAGAAGGGATAGCTGCTCCAAAGTCAAAAGCATCAAAAATACCATCATGCTTTATCTGATCCATGGCACATGCAATACCAATAATTTCACCATTACTATTTAGGACAGGACTCCCACTATATCCTGGAAAAAACTGTGTTTTTATCTGAAACCACCCTCTGCTGTCTCTACCAGATATGGTCCCCGTCACGCACTTGTACTCGGCATTAGCATACGCAAGCGTGTAAACTCGATCACCTACCTCGACCTTTTCACTGTTGCCGAGACAGAGAGGGGCATCACATTTTTCAGCAACTTTTAAGAGCACCAAGTCATTCTTGGCATCAGATGCGATAACGCCTGTGATAGTGTATAAAACAGGATCCTTGCCAACTGATTTTTTATATCCGTACGGAAGATCCTTATGATCTGGAAGGTAAAGCGGAGTTCTTGTCACTTTAATCTGCTTTGCCGCAACAGTTTTTGCCAGGGCAACGACATGAATATTAGTTACAAGCGTGTCATTCGCTATGAAAAATCCAGTTCCGGCTGCACCAATTTTCTTAGCATCTTTAGAAACATTGTTATTAATGCGCGAGAGGAAGTTGTGCAAATTCGTATACGTAGCACTACGACTTCTCTTAAAAAACTTATAAACTCGCCAATGCAAGGTCAATACAGTATCAGAAATCGCTTCTATGTAGACTAAAGCACTTCTACTATCTTCTTCGAGCTGTTGTAGTGTTTTATCTTTTTTTTGTTTCATAAAGATGTTTTCTAAAGGTGTTTCCTTCTACGGGTTGCACGTTAGTAGATATTACTTATTTTTCGATATCTGGGTCCAATGCCTTTGCTTTTGCAAAGTCAGCGTCCGCTTCTTTTTGCTGCCCGAGTGCCTGTTTCGCAAGCCCGCGCTGGTGATAGGCGTGCGCGAAATCCGGCTTGAGTTTGATGGCACTATCAAAGTCTTTGATCGCATCATCGTGTAGATCAAAGGCAATCTTTGTGGCTGCGCGTGTGCAGTATGCATAAGCATTTCGCCGATCGCGTTTGATCGCTACTTCACTGTCGTCCATCGCCGCTTCATAGAGTTCTCGCGCTGCTTCCATATTTCCATTAGCAGATTCGTATTCTGCAATGAGATACTTCGCATAACCGCGGTTGTTGTAGTTTCTACTGGCGAGGCTGGGATCCGGGGCGACCTGAATGGCTTTTGTATAGTCAGGAATCGCTGCATGATACAGTCGGCTGGCTTCCGTCTCATCTCCCTGTGCGGCTTTGTCTAACCCGAGGAGGTACTTCGCTAACGCGCGATTATAGTACGCGCCATACGCATCCGCCTCGCTAAGGCCGATGCTGAGGGCTTTATCGTAATCTTCAATGCCCTCGGTGTACTGCTTCAGTCCCATTCTCGCCTGTGCCCGATTGTAGTAGGCGGGTGCTGCATCCGGATTGCGTTCAATGGCAGTGCTACAGTCAACGATGCCGCCTTCAAAGTCTCCTAAAGTCGTTTTCGCAGCACCGCGATTGAAGTATGCTTCTGTAAAGTCTGGATTGCATGCCAGAGCGGCATCCCAGTCAGCGATCGCACTTTCGGGTTGTCCAAGGAGATTCTGTAAAGTGCCGCGATTGTGATAGATTTCTGCCAAATCCGGATTGAGTTGTAGGGCAGCCGTATAGTGTTTTATCGCTGCCTTATATTGTCTTTCTTTTTGCTTGAGGTATCCCTGAGAAGCCTCGTCATAAGCGCGTATCCGGGGGCGCTGTCGCCATGTTTCAAAAGGTTCCGCGGCACCCACTTCCGCAAGTAGTGCCTTGACGGCATTTGAAGAAATCGCATAAGCGAATTCCCGAGTATGATCTGCCCCGGTCCCAGTAGCGGATGAACTGCCTGCAACGGCGATGCCGATAACCTCACCTGCTCTGTTTATGACGGGCCCGCCGCTATTCCCCGGGGAGAGCAAGGTTTTTAAGCGCAGATATGTACTGTTAGACCGGATGCCGTGCACCGTTCCTTCTGTGACTGCCCCTCTCGCCCTCCTCTCTTCTACACCGCCACCCGTGCAGCGGATTGCGTAAATCCGTTCACCTTTCTTGAGGGTATCGCTGTCGCCGAGCGGCAGCGGTATCCCTTTAGTCGAAATCTGCAAGATGACCAGGTCGGTTTTGTCATCAAACGCAACCACCTCCGTAACGGGATACGGGACAGGCAGACTCACCGGCTCTATCAAAACCGTTGTTGTACCAACAACACAGTGAATGTTCGTTGCAATCAGGTGCGGTGCTACAAAAAAACCACTTCCCGCTGCGATCTTAACCGCTTGTATCTGTTTACCCCTGCGGTGTCCGGTCGGTTCTACCTTCAAAAGGACAACAGAAGCACCTAAGGCTTTTGAAGCAATTCGCTGAAGTGTGCTATTTCTCTTTTTTTTCGTGCTACTTCTCTTTCTTTTCATCGAGTTCTCATCTCTTATGTTATCCAAGATCTCTTTTGCTTTTATTTTAACGCAAGTTACCACCTATTTAGGACCTAGCAAGCCGAAGAAAGTGCAATCGCTTAAATACGCCGTTTCTATTCTCACTGCGAAGCAATACTATCCCTACGGGGTGAAGACAATACTTGAAAAGTGCTGTTGAAATACGCAAGCAAAAACACCAAAACCTGTTAGTAGCAACTTGGGTTGATAAAAAACAAACAATTATTGACCAGATTCAAGCCTTTTATGGTGGAAAAGCGCGTTCTCATAGAGACGACGACTTAACCCCAATGTTTCAAGTTCAACAACGAGATCGTAACTGTAAAGTGCGGAGCTTTCTCGTCCGTCATTTTCAGCACGTCGAGCGTTTTGAATACTGTTTATGACCGTCATCGCCCCTTTTTCAAAATTACCGATCTGTTTTCGGAGCTCCGAGGGGAGTCGCCCGTGAATGTCTTTTCTCACCTTATAGGTACGAATGGCATCGGTGTATGCGACGTAAGCTTCAAAGTACCGTTTTTCGTTTTCCAATTTTTCAGCTTTTGGAATGTCAATATCAAAAGGTTTACCGATAGCGGCGATAACCACTTTTGCCGATTCAACTCGCTCAATGCTTCCCTGTGCAAAATCTGCTTCGAGCCTGCGTACGAATTCGTCAGCGATCTCATGATAGGCGAGATGCGCTTTTTCCGAATCCCCAGATTTTTTATGAGCGAGGGCTTGGTTCAACTCAGGTTCGGTAAGGACGAATTCCAGACTTTTAGGATTTGAGATGCCAGCATCAATCGGTTCGCCCATAGCGGCGATAACCACTTTTGCCGATTCAACTCGCTCAACGCTGTTTGGTGCGAGCCCCAGTTCAAGCGTGTGTCCGAATTCCCCGGCAATCCGGTTATAGACGGCACGTAAGGCTTCCGAATCCCCAGATTTTTTATGAGCGAGGGCTTGGTTCAATTCAGATGCGGTAAGGACGTATTCCAGGCTTTTAGGATTTGAGACATCAGCATCAAGCGGTTCGCCAATAGCAGCGATAACTGCTTTTGCTTCTTGAATCAATTCAAGACTTTTTTCTGTAAGTCCAGTTTCAAGTGTGCTTCGGAATTCATCTACGATCTCTTTATAGGTGTCGCGAGCGGCCTCTGAGTCGCCTGACTTTTCATAAGCGAGTGCCTGATTAAATTTGGCTTCCATCAGCACGAACTTCCGAATCTCCGGTGTGAGTTGTGGGGTAAGTGGAAACGCCCCTGGCTGATAGGCAGCGATAGCATTTTCATAGTCCCCTTCCTGTTCGTAAGTATTGCCGATCGCTTTTTGGGCGTACAAACTATCCATCTGATTTTCGGGTTGGTGTTGCGCAATTAGCTGCTTGAATTGCGTGCGTGCTTCAGGGTAGTTTCCTTGATAATAGAGGGTGTTGGCGTACTGATAACGCGCTTTGTCAGCAAAAGTGGTATTTGCGTATTTCTCAAAGACCGTTTTAAGTTGGGTCTGTGCTGTTTCAAGTAAGGCCTCACTTTCAGCCAATTTTTCAGCGTCGAAAAGGCTCTCCTCTGCTGTTTTATATGCCTCAGTGGCTTGCCGTAGTGCAAGGGTAGCTTCGGCGCGATGGTTCTCTCGATTCTGATAATACGCCGCATAAGCCGCGACAGCGACAAGGACGACGACTGCGGCGACGATAATCGTTTGAAGATTTCTCCTCAAAAACGCGTAGATTTTCAGAAGCCCTTCAATAAATTTATCTTCTTGGATTTCTTCTTTGGTTAGTCGTTGGTTTCGTGCCATGTTTTTCCTCAGTTTCACACGATTATAAGTCCATATACAAGCGGGTGACGGGAATTGAACCCGTGACCCTCAGCTTGGGAAGCTGACGCTCTACCGCTGAGCTACACCCGCATTAATTCTATTATACCATATCCATATTGTATTGTCAAAGCCAAGGTAATTAAAATGAGAAGCGGGCATCGGCCTGATAAACAATTATGGGTTGAGATTTTTACCTGATGCCCGCTTTCGGTTTGGCTGAGACCTGCGGATTTCGCCGACACTACGGCTCCATCCGGCATATCTACTGCAATTTGTCCAATTCAGTTAACACCTGTTCTGCACTTAGTGTATTATCCGGCGGTGCATTTTCGACGTGCTTGAAGGCGATATTCCCTGCCTTATCAATAATGAATACGCCGCGTGTGGTAATACCGACTGCTTCGAGTGCCATGCCGAATTGCTTGGAAACTTCAAGGTTCATATCCGCAAGCAATGGGAAATCGACACCGCCGAGTTCCTGGCTCCACGCCTTGTGTGCGAAGGTTGAATCGCGGTTGATAGCGATAACTTCAGCATTTTTCGCCTTAATTGCTGCCAAATTCTCGTTGAAATCCGGCACCTGCTCAGCACAGACGGGTGAAAAAGCGAGTGGGTAGAAGAGCACGACTAAATTTTTACCTGAATAGTCGCTCAGTGAAACTTCGGTATCTTCTTGATTGACTGCGCCGGTCAAATTGAAATCCGGTGCAGCACTTCCTACATCTGCCATTAAAATCCTCCTATGCACGCCTGAAATGCGTGTTCAGATAATGAGCGTTTCGAGTTAAAAATGTTACACCAGTGTAACATTGGGTTGTTCAAGTTATTGGCATGAAACCCAATAACTGTAAGGGTTTATAGGCTATTTTATATAATTTTTCTGTGGTGAAAAAAAATATTTTTTTCAGAAAGTGTAACATTCTGCTGGTGCTGAAAATATGTGTATCGGACTCAGGTTAGACACACATATCTGGTTCGGGTATGTAAAAAGCTTTTTAATGCTGCCCACAATGTTGTAAGTTTGTCTTGCGGTTTGATCGCAATGAGAGAGGTTGTAGTATCACCGTTAACGCTGACATCAGAAATGTGATAGTAGGACGAGGCACGGTGACCTCGCCCTCCTGTTAAGGCCTTATTTTGCTTTAAGTTTTGCCCATTGGGTAGCGAGTTTACCGTGGGGTTCAACAGAAAGCGTTCCAATTTCAAGACTTTTAACTTCGTCCTCTGTCAACGCAACGTTGTAAATTCGGGATTCTTCAATGTGAGCATTGAGTTCACCGGGCCCCGCGAGTCCGTTTACATGCCGTTTTCCCCAAATCGCTTCGGCATCGCCTGCGGGCCATGTTCTGAGATCACCCATATCGAAACTACCGAGACTTTCGCCGTTCCGGTAACCGGTGATTCTGTACTTGTTTTTGACATCCTCATAGGTAATCACTAAGTAAACCATCTCGCCAGTTGGTTTTTCGGTGACTGCGTCGGGAAAATCCGCGGTGCGCCGGAAATGGCTACTTCCGGGCATCCACTGTTTATCGACTCTCTCAGCCCATACGATTGCACAGAATTGATCTGCGCTTTCCTTGTCCAGCGTAAGCGCTGAACCATTTGTTTTTGCGTAGTCATCCAAACTCACCCAAG
Source organism: uncultured bacterium (assembly GCA_964593655.1). Classification (GTDB taxonomy): domain Bacteria; phylum Poribacteria; class WGA-4E; order WGA-4E; family WGA-3G; genus WGA-3G. Next base: position 22,391 of record CAZQIP010000132.1, read on the forward strand.
TTACTAACGACAACTCCGTGATATCGGGACCGGTGTAATCAAGGGCATGCGCCCATTTCCCGGTCTCAACGACTAACTGTCCATCATCAAGTTTAGCACCGTGGAGCGTTATATCCTCCCAATTCCCTATCTCGTCTTTTTCGCTATCAAATAACCACCAGCCAACCAGATGTTCCTCTTGTGCGTTTTGTGCGTATACTGCTGGCGTTAATAGGCTTAGCATCAGCAGAACAGCACACATATAATAGACTTTGATTCTCATAGTCAATTGCTCCTGTTGGTTCAGGTTAGGTTCAGCACGGGCAGTTTATCTTGCGGACAGAAAACAGATCGTGCTGCTACCCGCATTCGGTAAATTAAGAATATTATACCATACATTTTATGTGAAAGTCAAATGATTTTAGAGGTGTTCAGTTGTTAGCTATCAGCAAGAGTCGCGACTAAGAGGTTGCTCCTACAGCAAAGAGACATCAAACTGGAAACTGAATGACTCTGCCTGGAAGTAACGCGTTGCTTGCAAATTATCCTGGTATGTGTTACTATTAATAGCACGTGATTGAATACATAAGAGAACATGGACAAAGGAAGAAAACATGAAACGGTTGACGCTGCTGCTATCACTTGTCGTCAGTATTGGAATATTCTGCCAACCGCTTTCCGCCCAAGAAAATGCTGATCCAAGACGGTTGACAGCCTCAATAACGGGCAGAATTATTTGGGATGGTCAAGATCTGTCCCATGCGAATGTGTCTGTCTATCGGGATGACAAATTACGAGAATTGTACATGAGTGGGATTCCAAAGCTTGGTGATGGCCAGTTTACACTTGACGTTGAACCTGGTCAATATTTTCTCGCTGCTTATGTGGATGTCAATAAGTCAGGAAATTTTGATGCGGGTGACGGCTTGGGTATTTTTGGGATTACTGAATGGGATAACAAGGCTCAAAAATATCAAATTGTCAAAGTAGATAACAGAGAAACGGTTCGGGAGATAGAGATTCCGATAACAGGACGAGCGACGCTTACCGATGGCAAGTTTACCATTATTCCAGCATCCCTATATCAACCGACCGAGTTCCAAAAGTTCCAAGCCGATTTGCGTACAGCGACCTCTGGCTGTAGTGGCACGCTCAGCCTTGGGCTTGATAAGGCAAACCGAAAGCCTTTTGCGCTTGAAGGGCGTAAAGCCTTAATTCTCGCTTATACGGATTTATCTTGGAAATATCGCGCCGGGATTACCACAGTGTCAGATTCGGGGGCATGGCATTTTAATTTGCCGCCGGGTAAATACTATCTTATGGCGATTGTCGATAACAACAAGACGAATAAACTGGATGCTGGAGACGACTTCGGATTTTATGGTGTCGAAAATATGCGAAAACGTGGAGAGTTTCCAGAACCCGTCCTGATCTCGCCAAACAAAGTTATCACAGATATTGGCATCACAATTAGTGCTACCTATCAGAAGCGTAAAAAGACATCGCAGGAGAATTCAAGCGTCCTGACAGGTAAAGTATCACTTCCTGAAGGGACCTCTGCACGCATAGAGGTGTATGCTGAATCTACCTTAGTGTCTCCTATCGCGAGCGGAGAAACCGCTACCGACGGTACATTCCATATAGCACTTCCGCCCGGTGAATATTACGTTATCGTTAACTTAGATGCGAATAAAGACGGCAGGTATAGTGAAGGCGACGGTTTAGGGGGATATGGCACCGTGGACATCACAACGCAGCCGCCTACACCGATCACCCTGAGTGCTGGTGAAAATCGGAACATTGAACTTCTTATCAGCGCACGCTATGATGCGAACGGACACCTGCACGCGACACCTCCCGGCATTGAAGCGCATATTGAACAGGGGATTATCGCTGGAAAAATTACCTGGGATGGCTATCCTATTCAACAAGGTATTTTAACGCTTTCGTATACGGCTGACTTCAGCGCGCCGATTGCGATGCCGATCACGGTTGCTGGAGATGGTAACTACCGAGTCAATGTGCTGCCGGGGACCTACTATGTCATGGCAGTCATGGACACAAATAACGACGGGAAAACAGGGGTAACCGATGGTGTTGGGATATATGGCACGCGTCACCCTGTGCGCGGAGAACCCACGGCAGTCAGTGTTTTTCCGGGGCAGACAACCTCTCATATTAATATTGAAATTCTTGCAAGTTACATTGATGGCAACGGCAACATGGCAGAGATTGAGGATGGTGGACGCTGGGAAGTGAAAAAACGTTTGGGTGAACCGGAAGATGTCTTTAGCATTACTCGCAACGGACGTGTGAATGAAGAGTGGAAATATTGGACGAAGGGTCTCGGTTTTCTCTGGGAAGCGAACGGTGTCGGCTGGGAACTTGTTGGAGACGTGGAAGAATTCACGCCTAAAGCGGAGATCGCTACACAGATAGAAAACAGTCAAATAGAGGCACCCGGACTCGGAGCCCCTTCTGTTCCGGAACAGCATGACCCACCACAAACTGAGCAGCTACCCGGCTTTATCTACTTTACTTATGACAATATCATCTGGGGGATTTCCGCCGATGGTATGAGTGTTCCATTAGGTGTTGGACGCAATCCGACAGTTGCAAAAGATGGCACCCTTACCTACCAAGACCCGGAAGGGAACGTTATCATCCGAGGTCCTGATATGCCTGATGGGAGTTTGCTGCTTGATAGCCGCGCGCTGGCAAAGGATGTGGCAATCTCACCGGATGCGCAATATGTCGCTTATACACGCCCAGAGACGGGTAATCGGAGCCGCGTTGTGATGTACCATATTTCGAGCGGCTCTGAATATATTGTGCCATCAACTGCGTTGAAAAGTTTTACACCGGCTTGGAATAGCGACGGTAGCATGTTGGCGTATGTCACAGCGGGAACGATCGAGAACCCAGATGCCATCGCTTCAAATGCTGAAAATCAGAGACGAAATATCTACGCATTTGACCAAATGAACACGCGTGTAGAACCGATTGTGGTATCTCCCGCCGATGACTCACAACCGGCTTGGTCACCTGCGGATCCAAATCGGTTGGTGTTCACACGCACAGAAGGCAACCATCAACAGATTTGGCTCATCGTCTACTCAGGCGATGGCGTGCCGACAGAACGACAGTTAACCCAAAAAGGCGGTTCTCATCCGGTCTGGATCCCGCCTGAAGGCCGCTGGATTTTGTATGAAAATAACGGTCAGCTCTGGAAAATTGACACCGAAAATCCAGGGGCTACTGAAGACGCGCTGATGCACAACGGTCAGCTCGTTTTTGGACATGAACCGGCTATTTTAGGAAGCAGTGCCGAAACGGATAGCGAGCGTGAAAAGTAATGAAAAAATCTTATACCCCATTAACTCACATTGTCCGATTTTTCATATTGATAGTATCCGTTATCGCAGTCAACACTGCGAGTGCGCAATGGCTTTTGATCCCGATGGAGCAGGGCAAGCAAACGAACCATCTCAAGGCATACGGCTTGACGTACTGGGCATTAGAAGCACCACGTGAGTATCGATGCTATTGGTGGCTGAACTACCGCGGTGGGGCGTTTGTGCTGCCAGATTCACAAGATGTACGCGTCCGTGCTGTCCTCATGGGCGTGCGTTTTGAAGCGATGAGCGATGCTGACTATACCGGCATCAAGCAAACCGTTCTTGAAGGTCGCAATATGGACGAGATTCTATTAGAAAAAGCGCCGAAGATCGCCGTCTATGCGCCGTCAGAGGCATCTCCGTATCGAGATCCGTGGGACGATGCGGTAAAAATTGCGCTGGATTACGCCCAAATCCCGTACGATGAAATCTGGGATAAGGAGGTCCAAAGCGGTGTGCTACAGGCAAAAGGCTACGACTGGCTTCACTTGCACCACGAGGATTTCACGGGTCAGCACGGTAAGTTTCATGCTTCGTTTTCGACGCAAGTCTGGTATCAACAACGGATGTTAATGTTCGAGCAAGCCGCTGAAGAGTCTGGATTTAAGAGGGTCGCGCAGCACAAAGGACAGACGGCGCAGATGATTGCTGACTATATCGCCAATGGTGGGTTTATCTTCGCGATGTGTTCTGCGCCGGAAACATTGGACATTGCACTAGCAACGCGTGGCGGTGCGATTGACATCGTCGCACCCGAACTCGATGGGACACCGATTGCGGCAAACGCTGAAACGCAGCTTGATTTTCAGCGCACCTTGGCATTTGAGAATTTTAGCCTCTATACAAATCCGTACCGATACGAATTTTCGGACATAGACAACCCGAACCCTGACAGGGATGCCCAAAGTGGGGTCGAAGATTTCAAGCTTTTTGAATTTGCGGCGAAGCACGATCCGATTCCGACAATGCTGACGCAAAACCATGTTGCTGTTGTGCCGGGTTATCTCGGTCAGACGACTTCGTTTAACATGGACAAGATTCGGGGGTCTATCACGATTCTGGGTCAGGTAGAAGGCACGAACTATGCGAAATATATCCACGGCAAATTAGGGAAAGGCACTTTTACGTTCCTCGGTGGACACGATCCGGAGGATTATCGCCACCTTGTCGGCGAAGGGGCAATCCCGACGAACCTCGATTTGCATAAACATTCACCGGGATATAGGCTCATCTTGAATAATATCTTGTTCCCCGCGGCTCGTAAGAAACCTCAGAAGACGTGAAAAGAAGTTAACAGTAACCAGTGCCCAGTTACCAGACACTTCTTTACTGGAAACTGGAAACTGGAAACTGGAAACTGGAAACTGATACCATGAAAGCAACTCTCGCAACGTGCAATCTGAATCAGTGGAGTCTCGACTTTGAAGGCAATACTGCGCGTATCATTGAATCCATTGAGATCGCGAAGGCGAGTGGTGCGCGGTATCGGTTGGGACCGGAACTGGAGATCACAGGCTACTCTTGTGAAGATCACTTTCTGGAGCTTGACACGCTGCGGCACAGTTGGGAATCGCTTGCGTGTATCCTCAAAGGCGGGTATACTGACGGCATCCTCTGCGATATTGGGATGCCTGTCATGCACAAAAATGTCCGTTATAACTGTCGGGTCTTCGTGTTAGATGGCAAGTTGTTGTTAATCCGTCCGAAGATGGTGCTGGCAAGCGATGGCAATTATCGGGAGCACCGCTGGTTTGTGGCATGGGAGCGGGGTTGGACGACCGAGCCGTACGCACTGCCACGCGAGATTACCGAACTGACTGGACAACGACAGGTGCCTATCGGTATCGCGGCGATAGCGGCTGCGGATACGCTCTTGGCAGCTGAAACCTGTGAAGAGCTCTTTGTACCGATGAGTCCGCATATCCATTTCGGCAACGCCGGTGTTGAGATCATCGGTAACGGTTCTGGTTCGCATCACGAGTTACGGAAGCTGGATACACGCATCGCGCTGATTCGGAACGCGAGTGCCAAAAACGGTGGTGTTTATCTCTACGCGAACCAACAGGGATGTGACGGGGGTAGACTCTATTTCGACGGCTGTGCACTGATTGCCCAAAATGGCGAGATTTTGGCGCAAGGTTCTCAGTTCTCACTCAAGGATGTAGAGGTCGTCACGGCTACGGTGAACCTTCACGATGTGCGCGCCTATCGGGGTGCGAAGGCGAGTCGTGCTGTGCAAGCGAGTCAAACGGAACGGCTTCCGCAGATAGACATTGATTTTGATATGGGAATAGAAGGAGGGATGGGTGCCGAATCCTCCCATCTTCTCTTCCAATCTTCTGTTCCGATCGAGCCGCGGACGCACGAACCGGAAGCAGAGATCGCTTTGGGGCCTGCCTGTTGGCTCTGGGATTACCTTCGGAGATCGGGTGCGGCGGGTTACTTTATTCCTCTCTCTGGTGGTGCGGACAGCGGTGCCGTTGCGACACTCGTCGGTTCGATGTGCCAGTTGGTTGCGAAAGCGGTCCGCGAAAAAGATACGGCTGTCATCAACGATGTAGCCCGTTGGCTTGCGGACGGTGAAACGCCCGATGTTTTCGCAGACCCGTGCGTACTCGCGAATCGTCTGTTATATACATGTTATATCGGTACAGAGAATAGTTCGCGTGAGACCCGCAAACGGGCGAAACACCTCGCGGCGCAGATTGGCGCACATCATCTGGACCTCAATATGGACGGACTTGTGAACGCGCTGCAATCCCTCTTTACGCGTATTACACAGAAAAAGCCGCGCTTCAAAGTTGAAGGCGGCACCTATCAAGAAAATCAGGCACTGCAGAATATACAAGCGCGGCTGCGTATGGTGCTGAGCTACCTGTTTGCACAGATGCTGCCGTGGGTAAGGAACCGTGATGGTACGCTTCTCGTTTTAGGTACCGGTAATGTTGACGAGGCACTGCGCGGTTACCTCACCAAATACGATTGCAGTAGCGGAGACATCAATCCGATCGGCGGAATTAGCAAACACGATCTGCGGCGTTTTCTGAAGTGGGCGGAACATCATCTCGGTTATACCGCGCTCGCTGAGATTATAAAGGCACCACCGACAGCAGAATTAGAACCGATAACCGAAACATACACGCAAACCGATGAAGACGACATGGGGATGACTTATGCCGAATTGAGTCGATTCGGGCAGCTGCGGAAAATGGAGCAGTGCGGTCCCGTGAGTATGTTTGAAAAATTAGTTCAGGAGTGGGATCATCTGCCGCCGCGCGAGGTCGCCGAAAAGGTCAAACGCTTCTTTAGATATTACGCCATCAATCGACACAAAATGACGACGCTAACGCCCTCCTACCACGCTGAATCTTATTCACCGGACGATAACCGATTTGACCTACGGCAGTTCCTGTATAACACACGCTGGACGTGGCAGTTCCGGCATATTGATGCCTGCGTGAAAAAATTGGAGGCGCGGGCGCGATGAAGTTGACTGGACAAAATGCACATGGAAGGGTGGAAGGGTGGAAGGGTGGAAGGAAGGCATCCCCAATCTTCCAATTTTCCAATCTTCCAATCCTTATCTTCGTTCTTCTATCTGTTTTGAACGCCGCGTCCGGCGCGCCCGATGTACCCGTAAACTTTGACGGATGGATTACCGATGCGCTTGCGAAGTTGGAGACTGACGGTATCACAGGCGGATTCCATCGGCAGACTGCACCGCTCTCAAGGGCAGAGGTTGCACAAGTTATACGACAGGCTGAATCGCGGATACGTGCAGGTAGCGTCGTTCCATCTGAGATAGACCGGAAACTTCTTGAAAAGTTGAAACGGGCGTTTCGTAGAGAACTCGCAGGTAGCGACGGGCGGAGAATAGACTTTCTTCCACAACTCCGCGCGACAGAGAAAAAGATCGCGCCAGCACTTGAGGCGGCTTTTCACTGGACAGCGGGGACGCTTAAACGGCGGTTAGCACCGCGCTTAGTGCTTTACTCTGAATTTGAAGCGCATAACTTTGAGAGTCGTCCGCTTGACGGTAAAACAGCGGGGCAACGTCTTGAACGGTGGCGTGGCGGGCATACTATGGACTTCAAAAGGAGTTATTTACAGGTAAATGGCGCGCACCTTAACCTACTTGTCGGCAGAGATTGGCTTTTCTGGGGTGCGAGTCGGTATAAAACGGTAGGGATCTCGGATAACTCACCGGCGTTTGATCAAGTTCGGCTCACGGGTACATTTGGGAAACGCCTCAAAGCGACGGCTTTCACGACGCAATTGGATTCAACATGGTACGACGATGGCAAAAAACGCTATCTGGCGAAACGCTATATGAGCGGACACCGGCTCGACTATCAACACAACGACCGCGTGGAAATCGGCGTTGCCGAGTGGATACTTTACGGTGGCGATGCCCAGACGTTGGAGTGGAAGTATGCGAACCCGTTCACCTTCTATTACGCGCTACAATATAATGCAAAAGCCGATGATAACGTTATGTTTGCCTTGGACGCAGCGATCCGCCCTATTGATGGGGTACGTCTCTATGGGGAATGGGTTATCGACGATATCCAATATGAATCTGATTCCAACGATCCGCACGCAGTCGCCTGGCTTTTGGGATTGACGTGGTATCCGCAACATCTCGACCGTCAACTCGGTCTCCATAGCAAATATGCGCGTGTCAACCGCTGGGCGTACACGCACCTCGATCCCGATAACCAGTACACGCATTTCGGCTATGCCATTGGACATCCCATCAGTAACGATTCGGACACACTGCGACTTTCAGCATCTTATCAGTTTACTGTCTCCATGGCGGCAGAGGTCCGTGCGGTGCTGACCCGTCACGGTGAAGGCAGCATCGCTGATCGGTTTTATGGTGAGGATTACGAGGCACTTCCGTTTCCTACGGGTGTCGTCGCACGCACAACAGAGATTGGTGGTCAGTTCTCCTATCGTCCGTTAGATACATGGAATATATTTCTCTCGTATGCCTGGGAGCATACCCAAAATAGCGAACACCGTAAAGGGGAAACTGACCGAGGACACCGATTCACATTTCAGTTAGGATATCTGCTGTAGCTGTCAGTTATTTGTTGTGTGTCATTGCGCTTGTATCCGAACCCCCTATAGAGTTAATCAATGATTCGGAAACGCACTTTCTTCTTTATTATCGCAACCGTTGTTTTGATCCTTGTGTTTGGTGGCATCATCAATATTCATTTGGATTTACGACTGCTCGCGCTGACACCGAAGATTCTTAAATACAAGGGACTGATTCAGAAATATGCCGACAAAGAGAATTTGGATGCGGGGCTCATCTGCGCGCTGATTGTGCAGGAGTCGGGGTTCAACGAAAAAGCGCAAAGTGCTGTGGGTGCGCAAGGATTGACGCAACTGATGCCTGCGACTGCCAAGGAACTCGGCGTTGAAGACCCATTGGATGCGGAGCAAAACATTGCAGGTGCGGCGCGGTATCTACGCACGTTGTACCGTGCGTTCCGAGAAAGCCAGTCGGATCATCGGCATCGACTGGTGTTAGCGAGTTACAACGGTGGTCTCGGTCGCGTTCGCGATGCCCAAGCCCTTGTCCGTTACCGACAAAAGGCAAGTCCATTGCTGTGGGAGCCCGTGAGAACAGCACTCAGCCAACTCACGCCGCAACATGCATCTATCCACAAAAAGGTATGGGGAAGCGAAGAGCCACCCCACGGGTATTTTGAAGGCTTTCATGAAACTTTAAACTACGTGAAGCGAGTGATGCATTACTACGGTAGGATCCGTTTTTACGGTAAAGTGCTGTTTTTCTTATGACGGAAGATTTTATCTAACTGCTCGGATCGGTAGGCGAAAATCTTCTCTATATCCGGTCGGACGAAAAATTTATTAATAAGTCCATTTCCCCAAACTGCATATTCAACGACATCGCCGACGCTGACCCCGTTTTCTGTCTCATCGAAGGTATGCGTATGCCGCCAGAGTCGGTAGGGACCACGGCGTTGTTCATCAGCAAAGGCGTATGGTGGATTCCACTCTGTAATTTCACTCTGCCACCGGATCGGAATCCCGCGGAGTTTCAACCGATAGTCAATGCACGTTCCGAGGCACATATCAATCGGTGCTGGGGTTAGAATTTCTAAGTGCATCGACGGAGGCGTAATCTCAGCGAGGTTATGCGCATTAGAGAAGAATTCAAAGACTTCGGTGATCGGTTGCTCAAGCGTCTGTTGTGTTTTGAAAAGGAACGTTTTCATTTTTAAAGTTTCCAGTTTCCAGTTTCCAGTTAAGAGAGTGTGTCTGGGTCGTTTTCTTGCTGGTTACTGCCCACTGTTACAGATGTTTGTTCGAGTTGTGCGAGGCGTTGGTCTAATTGCTGTTGCTGCTGTCCTAAGCGCAGTACGTATAACATAAAAACTAACCATATTACAATATAGGCGGCGGCGAGGTATTTGAGGCGTGTCCTTTGCCCTTTTTCGAGTATCGTAATAGCGTTCTTCACCGACTGCTCCACGAGCTGCTTCACGATCTCTTCATTCAGCGGCCCCTCGGCCTGCGAGATTGCCTCTGAAACAGCCGCGGAAACCTTCTCAGGCGTTATATCAACTGGTACTTGGGTTGCGAAGATGAATAACGCCAGAACCACCCCAAAACTTGCTAAAACGATTATTTTCATTAAGATGCCTCCCCTAAATGCTTTTGTTGTATTATTTCATAATGCGCTTGGGTCTTTTTCATACGATACCGGACGATTAGGAGCAGTGTAAACAACAGAATACAAGCGACCAACACTACCAGAAATGTATATAGCATTGATGGGGCTATATCAAATTTCGCGCCTCGCTCTGGATGCGCTTCGCTTTTCCAGAATTTCGTTGCGAAATGGACAATCGGCACGTCAACGAAGGCAATAACGCCGAGAACTGCGGAATAGAGTTTTCGCTTATCAGCTTCCAAAGCGGATCGGAGAATAAAATACCCGATGTACATGAGCCAGAGCACAAGTGTACTCGTGAGGCGTGGCTCCCAATTCCACCATGTATTCCATGCATACCTTGCCCAAATTGGACCGGAGAGGAGTACAATCGTACAAAATATAAGACCTATTTCTGCGGCTGCAGCTGCAAGAAGATCATCGTCGGATTTCCGTTGGATGAGGTACTTGATACTGAAAAGACAGTTAACACCGAATGCTAAATAAAGCGTTAATGCTGCGGAGACATGATAGTAGAAAATTTTTTGTACTTCGAGCATTGTGCTTTCAATCTGCGCGTAACCGAAGACAAGATAGAGCGAGATGAAGATGAGGATTGCGGTGATAACGGCTATAATTTTTGTGCTTAGGTTTCCCACAATGCGCTCCCGGTTAGAATTTCGGGTCCATCGGAAAGGACTGCGACTGTATGTTCAAAAAGGGCAGACAAGGAACCGTCCACGGTTGTAATTGTCCATCCGTCCGGCAATATTTGTACATCGGGTAGCCCAACGTTCACCATAGTTTCAATAGCGAGTACCATTCCGGGTCTGAGGCGTAACCCGCGTCCAGGAACCCCCATACAAGGGATCTCCGGTGCTTCATGAAGGTTTCGTCCGATGCCGTGTCCAGCAAAGCTCTGGAGTACCGAGAACCCTTGCGATTCTGCGCCATCCTGTAATTTGGAAGAGATGTCGCCGATACGGTTTCCGGGTTTCGCTTCGGCGATCGCATCGTAGAGCGAATTTCGCGTCACGTTAAGCAACCGTTCCGCTACTGGCGAGATGTTTCCAACAGGGAACGTGTATGCATTATCGCCGTGATAGCCGTTTATACTGACCGCTGTATCAATCCCGATGATGTCGCCTTCTTTGAGTACCTGCCCCTTGTCTGGAATCCCGTGGATGACGACATCGTTAATTGAGGTACATATTGTGGCAGGATAGGGTTGGTGTTCTGGGAGTTGGTAGCCTAAGAATGAAGATGTGGCGTTGACTTCGGCGATTGTATCCTGTGAGATGCGTTCCAAGTCGGCGGTTGATACACCGGGGGCAATCGCATCTCCAATGCGCTTGAGGACAGTTGCGGCTGCTTTGCCGCTCTGCTTCATTTTCTCAATTTCGATCTTGTTTTTGATCCTAAGTTTATCCATCAGACTATCTGTCCAATCAAGGTATGCGCTGTCGTGTTGTGAATGCGAACATTGACAACCTCGCCGATTTCAGTATCCGCTTTGGGAAATACCGTTGTTTTGAAACCGTCTGTTTTGCCGTAATATTTATCCGTTTCTCGACGCGATTCGCCTTCCACAAGCACAGCGACAGTATCACCGACTGCGGTCGTGTTAATTTCTGCAGAAATCTGTTCCTGAAGTTCAATAATCTGTTTAAGGCGTTCACCCTTTTCTGGCTCTGGTACATCATCAGGTAGTGCCTTGTGTGCGAGCGTCCCTTCCCGTTCGGAATACTTGAACATGAACGCCGAATCGTACCGTATGTCCGCCATGATCTGATAGGTCTCCATAAATTCGGCTTCAGTTTCGCCGCAAAAACCGACGATAACATCGGTGGAGAGGGCAATGTCAGGGATGCGTTCTCGGAGTTTTGTGACGAGTGCGCGATATTCTTCGGCGGTGTAGGTACGCCGCATCCGTTCAAGCACCGGCGTAGATCCAGATTGCAGCGGGAGATGTAAATGTTTACAAACGGTTGGAGAACTTGCCATTGCGTCAATCATACTATCAGTTGCATCTGCGGGGTGTGGCGAGGTAAATCGGACGCGTTCTAAGCCGTTCACTTCGCCAACGGCATAAAGGAGGTCCCCAAAATCGGAACCGTTGTCGCGATAGGAGTTAACGGTCTGACCGAGCAGAACGACCTCTTTGAACCCTTGGTCTACCAATTTTTCGACATCTTCAACGAGAAGTTTCAAGGGTAGACTCCGCTCTCTACCCCGAACAAAAGGAACAATACAGAAGGTGCACATCTTATCACACCCACGCTGAATTGTGAGCCATGCGCGAATCCCTTCTTTTCGGATGGGTGCGATGTCGGCGTAATCCTCGGTTTTGTCCAAACGTAATCCGAGGAAGGGATCCCGGTCTTTCAGGGAGACGTGCGCTTCTACGCCGCCTGTCAACGAATCAAGGGCAATGGGTAAATTTCGATATGCATCCGGTCCCATCACGAGATCGACATAGGGTGCCGCGTCCAAAAGTCGGTCGCGGAGGTGTTGGGCCATACAACCACAGACCCCGATAATAAGTTCTGGCTGCCGACGTTTGCGGTGGTTGAGATGTTTGAGCCGATTGATAACTTTCGTTTCCGCGTTTTCCCGTATTGCACAGGTATTGACGAGGACGACATCTGCCTCGTCAATATGCGTCACTGTCTGGTGTCCGCTTTGTGTCAAAATGCCTGCCATCAGTTCGCTGTCACTGACGTTCATCTGGCAGCCATAAGTTTCGATATAGACGCGGCGCGCGTGTGCTTGCTGAGGTCCGCCTTGCGGTTTTTGCGGTGGCGGATGCGGGGTGTCTATTTGCTCGCCTTTATTATAAAGTGGGAAAAGCGTTTCGTTTTTCATGATGTTTACATGTTCGTGTAATCTTGGTGGTATCCCCATAAATCCACAGTGAAGAGATCTCCAACATAAGCAAGCACACGGTATTTTAATGTCCGTGTTGTATCGGCATTTATTGTGAAAGGTGCCGCCTGTGCGAAAAGGCATCCGAAAGCAGCGTCTTCCGCGAGAAACGTTGTGTCGCCATTTAAGGGATGCGGGAAGATAGCGACCCCGACTGCCGCCTGCTCAGCAGCGGTGAGACCGCAGAGTGTTCCCCACACAGACACATTACGATTCACTTCCGATTGACCGATCCGTCCGTCCGCGTTCGCGGCTTTACGATACTCCATTTCAACGGCAAGATAACTGAGTCCTACGTCTCCCGTAAATTCAAGCGGATGGCTCGGTGCGTGTAATGAGAGTTCTATATCCAAGATTTGCACTTCGGTCTGACGTGGATGCACTTCAGTCTTACAAGTTTCTATCAGGAACGGTTCGGCGGAATTTTTCCATGTCGTGACAATAGAAAATCTTGCTGAAGAAGCCTCCGTGTTGCGCGTCATCTCATCGTAATGCAGCTCGGTACCGTTGACGGTTCCGCGAGTGAAACAGATCCCTGGTGGATGCTGATGCCCGATATTCGTGTCGTCCGTTACCACTTGCCCGTTGGGTGCATAGAACGGATGCAGATATGGCGGATGTAGGACATCGCCACTATGATGGCAAGTGAGGACCGGGGCACCCTCTTCTGTGATGGATAATTCTTTTTCATTAAATTCGTGTAACATAGATGTTATGTGTAAATTATACCACGCATCTGCGTATAATGCAAATGTGATTTAGATTAGAGGGTAGATATTTTGCCAAGAGTTAGGGTGGATTTTTCGCAATGCGATAGGTATAAATTTTAAGAAACCGCCCCTACCAGGTTTAGGTGGTCGGTGCGGTTTCTTAAAGTCATATATACAAACAAAGTCATATATATATGCAGACAGGACACCTTGGCAGCGGTGCTACCCTGTCCTCAGCACTGACAAGCGCTGATTAGCAGTGCTTAAGCCGTAATCATAGCACAGAATTAATTATACCACACAATGTGCTATTTTGTCAAATATATTTTATTTTTTTTAATTTTTGTTGAAAATATTTTGTTTTTATTGAAAAAACTTGTATAAGTACTATTGAAACGTAGAAGTGGATGACGGGGGAACCCCTATTCCTCTCTACCGCACTAACTGCCAATTGGCACACGTTCCGTGAAATTACGTCTCTGAACTCGCAGAAGTGCACTTACGAACCACACCATAGGTGTCAATTTAGGGGTTCCCTGAGTCTGAGAGGGGATTCAAGAGGGTTTTGTAGTATTCAAGGGTTGCTGAGTTCTATAAACATGCCGCCCTTACAGGGCTGAGGATTTTTACACTAACGCTGCTATAAACATAGTGAAGAAACACCCAAGCAAATAAACCCTACGGGACTAAAGAGGGTTGTGTAGTATTCAAGGTTTCTGGTGAGTATCCGGCCTGGAGGTCCCGTACCGGACTTGTGGAGAACTCAGATTTGGTTGCTATCTGCGTCGAAAATAAGGTATAATTTATGGACAGAAAAACGACTTAAAAGGAGAGTGTTACATGATGAAGCCGATCATTGGTATCACATTTACGGAGGATATTGGAGACGATCTTTCTAACAACTATATCAATGCCATTAATGAGTTTGGTGGTATACACCGCACGTTGTATCCTGGCATATCAGAAGATGCTTTCGCTGACATTGATGGACTTTTGTTGACAGGTGGTGGGGACATCCATCCTGATAATTTCGGTGAACCGTACCATCCAAGCCTTAAATATGTTAACGAAGCGCGTGATGAACTGGAAATACCACTCTGTCGAAAGGCGATAGGAGACGATCTTCCGGTTTTGGGTATCTGTCGCGGGATTCAGGTGATGAGCGTCGCAATGGGGGGGAGCTTGTACCAAGATATACCAACGGAATATCCACAAGAATCAGTCATGCATTCAGCAGTAAGGCGCGAGGATTCACGGCATGAAATTGAGATAAAAGATAGCCGGTTAATCGAGATTGTCGGGAAAGGGATAGATGAAGTTAATTCTGCCCATCACCAAGCCGTGAACGGTATAGGTGACGGATTTGTTGTGACCGCACACTGCAGGGAAGATGGTATCATCGAAGCGATGGAAGATCCGTCAAAGAAGTTTGTGATTGGTGTGCAATACCATCCAGAACGGATGACTAAAACGCTCGAATTTTGCGAACATAGACGTAAATTATTTGAGGCGTTTATTCAGGCTGCATCTGAATAACGCTATCTGAGTTACCCGGTTCGGTTAGGAAACCGAACCTACCGGGCCTGGGTCCGAGGCGGTTTTCTTCTTAAATTGACACCTATGGTTCGGTTAGGAAACCGAACCTACCGCCCTGGATACCACACCTCTAAAAATTGGCGACTAAGGAGAAGCGGTGTGTCAACCCCAGTACGCCGAAGGGTACGAGTGCGTAATCGACTTGGAACCGGAGCAGTGTTAATCCGAAACCGCCTGTGAGTCCAGAAATCGCGCCTAAATCGTTGCCGCCGATCTGGTATTTATAGCCGGTACGGAGCTGCAAGATGTTGCCTATCGTGTAGCCTGCTCCGACTGCGATAGCGATATCGTTGTCGGTAGGACGGATAACGTCTGTTGTTAGCACGAGTGCCTCATTCCAGAGTCTGTATGCTGCACCGAGCCTAATGGTGACAGGTAAACCGAAAGCTTCCTCAATAAACGTCACACGCGGTCCGAGGTGTTGTGCGTTGACTCCCAATGAAAGTGGCATATCAGGAAAGGTGTAAAGCGCACCGAGATCAAAGGCGATACCGGTGCCAGTTTCGTCAGCGATCTGTTCGCGCAAGAATTTGGCGTTCGCCCCGAAAGCGAATGAATGACCGAACCCACGAGCATACGAGAAGATCACCGCCAGATCGTAAGGACGGAAAATAGCCGTCTCGTTTCCGTCGCGATCACGTCCCTGTAACTCACCGAAGGATAAGTAACTCGCGCTTGCACCGATCGTGCCAATATTCCCAAGCGGGAGTGCTACGCCGACGAACTCGTGATTGATGTCAGCGAACCACTCGTTATGCATGAGTGCGAGTTGCGGTTTCTGGAGTCTCGCGAGTCCGGCGGGATTCCAGTAGGAGGCGTACAGGTCATCTGTCGCAGCGACTTGGGATTCGCCCATGCCGATCGCTTTCGCGCCGACCCCGATTTTGAGGAAGGTCATGGCGCGGGTGCCAGCGTTTTCGTGGATGTCCGTGTTATCTGCAGCGACAGGTATGCATGCGAAAATGAAAACTACAAATGAGATGTATGTAAAAAATCGGTTCATTTTTTATTCCAATTGATGATTAAACGGTTGCAGGATTAACAACCTCGATTCCTTCATCAGTATAGCGTTGAAAGTCTGTTATATTAAAAGTTAGGATATGCTTTACATTATGCGCAATCATTGACGCAGCTAGCCGTGCATCGTGAACCTGAACACCGGACACATCATACTTCACGACAAGTCGCTTCCACTCTGGATAGACATCCGGCGAATCCGGCAGCAACCTAAAAAACTTTTCAAGACCCAGCAAAAGCTGCTCAGTTTCAAATATTGTGTGCCCAAAGCCGTTTTGATTAGCGGGTCGGGTTGCCACATTCCAAAATTCCGCGAAATTTTGTGAGGTAGTCCGTAACTGATGCCCTTCTGTCTCTAATTTATGCACTGTATTCTGTACAATTTGATAGCGTGGATCCTCATGGCGTGAGAAACGCAATAAAACATTGGTATCAACGAGATAAATCATAATTTTGGATGACCTTCATATATACTTTCGCGGCTCATCGCGTAGTCGGATAATGGCTCGGCATCAGGCTTGGCAAATTTCTTCACTAAGGCATCCCATTCCTCTAATGCTGCTTTACATTCCGCATGTGATAACTGCGAATTGTCATTCATTGATATATCCACTATACCGTCTATATCATCAGGGACTTCAAAAAACAAACGTTCACCTGGGCAGATATGAACTGTAATTGTCATCGGTTTCACTTCCTCTTCATCATGAATTTGTGTCAGTTGCTGTTTTCTCATTTTGTTCCTTTTCGTATACTTCCTGCTCCCGCTTGCTGACGACAATGTTAACTTCCTGCAAAATTTCTTTTTGACTTTCTTCGGGTAAGTGTTTTATCCGATTTTCTAACGAGTTAGTAAACTCCTGTCGGCGATGTTCAGATAGTGGTTCGGTGAGAATTATTGGTTTTCGCGAGCCAGTAACAATACGATGTAAGTCCTCTTGTACTTTTTTAATGTTTTTTGCCATCTCATAAAGTGGTGGTGTGCCAAACTGTGAAAAGCCTTCAACCTCGCCAAAATCAAGACGAAAAGCACGTTCATGTTTATGATTTGCTGAATCTTTATACGTAACTGTGATCTCAAGTGGTGTTTGCCGTAATTCATTCAATTTTCCTTTCCCCAATAGAACCACTAGAAGCTGCTCAATTTTCCGTCCCGGTTCAAAGAAGGCGATTCCATTCCCAAGGACACCTATCTTCTCAAGCGGTATGTCTAGACCAAACACAGAAGAAGGGTTTGTAGCGAACTGTAGACTACGCGCTGCACCCGTTCCTATGTTCTCTATGCATAACATAATCGCATTAACGTGTGCCTCGTGTGGACGAAGGGAAATTGCGATTTCAGGTGTGTTGTTGGCTTTTAGCAACCGCCACGTCAGATAGACGTAAATACCTGTAATACCGACAAGCACAACAGTAGCAATCCCTATTATCACACCACTATTTGTATTTAACCAATCTATGATTCCCATGATTTTCTCCTTGACCCCATACCTCTCTATCCTAAATCTAAATTGGGCAACCCTTCAACAACCTTCACCGTCTCCAGACTAACAGTAATCACTTTTCCGATGAGTTTGACGATGTACTGGGGATCGTCTGCACGATTTGGATCGTTCACAATGCCGCTGCGTTTGTCTATTTTAACACAATATTGATTAATTATCCACTCCAACGCGGAACGGGTGCCGAGTCGGTAATCAAACGCCTTTTCGGGGATACCGTCAAGCGTCAAGAAATCGTTGTACACAAGCTGCGTTTTGTCTTTGGAGAGTTTCATTTTCTCGACGCGCCAATTGAGCGGCACATCGGGGTTCTGAACGAATTTGAGTTTATCGTATTCGGGTTGGGATTCATAGTTAACGTGGAGGTCTGCTAATCGTTCGCCTGCTTTTGCGAATCCCCAGAAATCTTTGGTGAAAGGGATGTGTGGCAAATCGCGTTTGAGGTTCGCCTCGTATTTTTCGCGATATTCAGGATGATGTAGGAGTCCGTAGTTGTAGTGGAAGATGTTCCACTTGGTGATGGTATCGTCGTTGTAGCGGGTTCGGAATTCTGCCAATGCCCAATCGGTGATGTTTTCGCGGCGGTTTGTGCCGTCTTCGTCGTAGGTATAGAAGGGGAAGCATTGAGAACCACCCTGTGGCAATTGATCTGCAAGCCGATTGACCATTAATCCAAACATTGGCCATTCTCTTCCGACTTTAAGCCATATAACTCGATTTTCCATTTCGGTTTCAAGTGTGGGGAAAATAGAAGGAAAGACGTATACACGTTCAGTCATCATTCGGTCAAAGTAAAGGTTAGATTTCGTGAATGGACGATAAAGTGAAGTCCGTATTTGCTCACGTGCAAAATCAGCGACCTGTCCACTTTTCAATTTCAGTTTCAAACCTGAACTCCAACCGATTTTCTCATCATCAGAAACCACAAAATCATCAACATCAGCATCTTGATTTTCCCGCCGTTCCCACTTGAATATCTGTTCGTTGTAAGTCTCAATCATGCCTCTCATGTTTTCAGTGAGAGCATCTCGATTGAAGTTGTAAGCCCAAGCATCACGATTGGTTTTTACACCACTGCTATAAGTTTTGAAAATCACATCTACGACTTCATCTTTTGTTGCTTTTGTCTCTTTAGTCCCCATTGGAATGAAGGCATCAAACTCGGTGTGAAACCCTTCTGTGAGCCATGTCTGGCGTGCATCTGGTTGAATTGTTTGCCACTGAATATCGCCAGCGTGTTGAGACTCATTTAGAAAACTGAATTTCTGTTTTTTGTCCCACAAATCGTCGGTGCGGTAGTAGAAGATACTGGGGGATTCTGATGAGTTTCCATTTTTCTTGACAAATAGGTTGATACCCACACCGATACGAATCCCGAACACATTTGCATCAGAGACCTTCAATCCCTTTCGTGCATTCCCGCCTAAGTCTAAAATATAGATAGCATCGCAATCTTCAGCAAGATGTTTCCGCATGCCGTCAAACGCTACACCGTCTAGAAAACTGTTGTTTGTCACAAAGGCTACAATCCCTTCTGTTTCTATTCTGTCCAATGCCCATCGAATTGCTTTGACGTACGGATCTGAGAGGGCATTTTTGTTCGTTGCCTTTGAATCATGCGAATATGTTTCTCGCACCCGTTTATCCATCGTCACATATTTCCGGTTTTTGTTGTTATCGTTCTCATTGACCTGTCCGACATTGTAGGGTGGATTGCCGATGACGACAAACATCGGTGACTTTTTCTGTTTCTCAACCCGCTCTGTATTGTCGGCGGTGAATAGCTGCATCTGGCGGTCTTCTGCCATCTCAAAGGTATCCACCAAGCACAAGCCTTCGTAAGGGACATACCGGCTCGTTGCCGTGTAAAACGTATGCTCAATATTGAGACTGGCGATGTAGTAAGGTAGGAGCATCACCTCGTTGCACTGGAGTTCCGGCGGGTCGGCGGTGTATTTACGCTCTAATGCGATAGGGTCAAGTGCTTGCATGATACGGACGATAAAGTTGCCGGTACCGACGAATGGGTCGATGATATTCACACCGGTATCGGCGAGGGAACGGTCAAACTCTGTCTGTAAGATATGCTCGACGCTTTTCACCATGAAATCGACGATCGGTTGCGGTGTGTAGACGATGCCGTGCGTGTCTGCGACCTTGATGGAGAAGCCTTGAAAGAACTGCTCGTAGACGGTGTTGAGGAACCCTTGCTTTTGCGAGAAATCGGTGATGGTGGCGGCGGTCTGCTCAATCGCGACATAGAACGGGTCTAAACTCTGGAGGAACTGGTTGCGGTCGAATGTCTGTGAGGTGAGTGCGTCGATGACGTTCTCGATTTCGCGGGCGATGATATTGCGGCGTGTGAAATCGCGGTTGTTGAAGACGGTGCGGAAGATGCGTTCGGTCAACAGGTGCTGGATGAGCATCTCCTCGACAGCGGCGACAGAGAGGTTCGGATTGATTGAGGTTTGGCACTGCTCATGGAAACTGATAAATGCTTTCTGGAATCGCGGATTGTTTTGGCGTTCGGTTTCGATGAGCACTGTCAATTTTTCGCCGAGTTCAGGGACGGTCTCCTTGAACTCAGAGACGGCGGTATGCCACGCGGAGATGTTCTCTTCCTGATACGCGAAGAAGGTCTGGAGGACGTTGACGAGGTTTCTCGGTTCGGTGATGTCTAAGTCCAGCTGCAGCTGCCCGTGTTGATAAAGCAGTGCGTGTGTCGGTGACTGGAAGACGATGTTTTTGGAGGGGTAGCCTGCGGCGAATTTCTTATCCGTTTCGACGTAAAGATCGTCCTGTGTATCTTTTGCTTCCCAGTAGCCGTAGGGTAAGCCGAAGGTATCAACGACTTCGCCGTCGGGTCGGATGCGTCTATTTCCCGAACCCCCCTGGCCCCCCTTATCAGGGGGGAAGGAACGTGTCTTTTCACAGACGAGGATGAGGTCTGCTTGTCGGCAGTAGTGTTGGAGGAGGGTCTGGAATGCGGTTCGGACTGCGCCTTCGTGTGCTGCGCCGATGCTGTCGTATTCTTTGAGTTCGGCGTAGTATTGTTTGATGGGTTTGTGGGTGGGTTTGATGTTCGGATGCGACATATTGCGCCCATTGATGGATAGGTTTTCGATTACAGGCTATCGTCAGACAAAGTGCTTGTGAATTCTTCGAGGGTTTGTGCCTGCATTGCTGTTCGGCGGAGCTGCTTGAGTCGCTGCAAATCGTCAATGCCTGATAGGATTGGTTTTAGGTCCGGCATCGGATTTGGTCGGAATCGAAGTTCCAAAGCCTCAAGGATACTCTCAATAGTGCTCTCTTTTGCTCCCTTGTGAACGCCTTGTTGATTCGCCTTCTTGAGGCTTTCAATAGGTTCCTTTGCGGTATGCTCCTGAAGAATCTTCACAATCATCGGTGCGATTGGATGAAGTTTTTCTCGTAATTCATCATCGTAAATTGAAAGAAAGATTCCCTTGCTAATATCCAAAGGCAACCCCTCTACCTGTTCTACACCATCAAGCGCGTAGCGAACGCGGGCAAAGGGTCCGTATCGGTGTCCGTTGTGATAAGGCTCTTCTACCCGTAGAAATTCAATGGAGTCAACGTTAGGTAGACGTCCTCTCACATCAACTGCCTTATATGTAAGCTCAAGTCTGTCAGCAGGATTCATTTTATGTATTTTCATGGATTGTTAAGATACCAATAAGTGTTAATCCCTGCGCCTCGGTAAAATATCGGCATTGTGTTCGTCGTAGTCGTCACCTATCCTTTTTTACAGGCTGTGAAATCGCTATCCATCTCCTGTTAGTTTAGCACAAATCGTTGAGTTATATCAACTGAATTATCAGTTAGCGGCATCAATACATCAGGCGGGAAAAGGTATCTAATCCGATAACCTTTGTTTGTCTGAATCGGGATTTGCAGGATTATCGTTCCCTTCTGGCGTGGCAATTGGCTTTTGTCTGAAACGGGCATTATCCAGCAGGACGCGGAAGACGCCGATTTTCAGCGCTTTCGTTATCAAAAATATAG
>CAZQIP010000133.1:0-11545 GCA_964593655.1 uncultured bacterium
GGTGATATGCTAATATTTTAGCATTCTTGAAAATTACGTCAAGTGAAAATGCTAAAAAATTTAACGTGAATTAACCCAACAGAGGATTCCTTAGATGTCAACATGGAGGAAGGAAAGAAACGCACCTGCGAATAATACTACAAAAAACAGTAATAATAACAGAATGTCCATGGCTGCAGCATTGTGTACTCCACCGAAACTGATGCGGTCCTCAAATTTAGGAATTGATTCAAAACGCACCGGCTTTTGTGATGTCCCTTCCTTGGGTCCGAGTGCATGTGGACTCTCTGGGTCGGCACGATCGGTTTCAATGAGAAACGTTCTGAATTCACCGGCATATCGGCGCACCTGCTTTAAAAATTGGACGTGCCGTGTGAAACCGGTTCCAGCAAGGGATTCGATAGCATAACGGACGCTTGACGCTGGCGATATACGGGTTATGGATCTCGCGAGTTGAATCTGAGCAGTCTGAGCATCTAAGTGTTCTTCATTCAACTTCTCGTTCCGTTTGGCATCTTCGGCGATGTATTTCGCCCAGAATAACGTCCCCTCTGTTGCTGGAATCTCTCGTGAGGGAATTTTGTCGTCGTGCCGACGGCGAATGTATTGTGCGTCAAGATTCTGGTACAGACTTTGTAGGCGGGCATTGAATTCGTCACTGGTCCTCGTCGGCCGTAAGCCGCTGGTAGCCGCGCCAATCGTAGAGGGCAGCAGTACCACCCAAACGGTCCAAATCAACAAGAGAATTGTGAGACTCGCTGACGAATTGCTCACACGAGAGGATATGAGGAGCCCGAGCGCAAGAAAAATTGATAGATAAATAAAAGCAATAAGAACGATCATTCCGAGTCGTCCCCACTCACTTGGTCCCAATGAAATACTTCCTGAAGTGTAAAGGAGAAAGAGATTAAGTAACGTCGCAATCAGGAAAGGGATACCGATAGTTACCAACGCTGCGAGAAACTTGCTCAGTAATACGGTACCGCGTGAAACGCTGTTCGACAGTATCAGTCGCAGTGTACCACGTTCTTGCTCCGAGGAGATCGCGTCGAAAGTGAATAAGATAGCAATCAAACTTAGAACGACAGAGATGATATTACTCCAATCAACATTGGTGTAATCTGGCATGATATTCCACAGATTTGGGTTGGACTGCGGGTATTCCATTCGCCATATCGCTTTGAATGAAAAGCGAGTCGGCAGCATAAACGAACGGTCGCTAACTCCTTCAACGGATTCGGGTATGAATGCTTCACCGCTGCTTGTACAAAAGGAGAGTGCAGAAGGTTTTTTGTAGAGAGTGCCCGGTCCTGCTGTCAGCAGATTATACAGCGTATCAGTGTTTGATCTCATTTTATTTAAGGACGTTGAGACCCTTTTTTGATATGCTGCCGATTGCGCTTTGTGCTCGCCAAGATACCCGATTGCGTTGATGAGCATCAACACGAGCAGCAGTATCATTGTAAAGGCGAATCGCAGGCTATTCAAGTGGTCATAGAGTTCGCGTTTGGTGATATGCCAAATCATATTTTTAATTTTCCTTGCGGTGCGGTCAGGTAAGGCTTAGCAAAGGGTGTTCGTTTCCGTAAACCGCCCCGGCCCGTTGGTTGGGGCTGCGAGTTTTGGCTGAGTTTTCCGAAAACCTTCTTAACCGACTACCAACTTCCATTTTCTATACTTCCTGCCGCACGAAGATTAAAAACGTTATCATGAACAGTACAACGTTGATAAGCAGTAGGCAGGCAATATCGCCGCTGGCGTGTTTTGCACCGATTGATACATCTGCTCGGTGATAAGAGAACTGAGGTAAATCGCTCCAATCAACTTTTCCTTGGTCCTTAGCGAACCATTGCCGCGAAGAAAAAGCCGCCTTATCATACAAGTAATCAATAACCGTTTGCCGATACCGCTGGACTGCTGTGATGAAATCCTCAACGCCATGAAAATCTGTTCCTGCCCACGCTTCAGTTGCAAAATCATACATTGCTGCCGGTGAGAAACGCATCAGGTTTTTTGCGCAATCTGCTTTGCGAACGTGAACCTGATTTAGAGTTTTCTGACGAATTTGCCACGTTCGCTCTGCTGCGCGGATCCGTCGGGGTTCTGTGAACTGAAAATAAGCCTTGACATGAGGCATCAGGGGTTCTGCCTGGGGCTTGATACCGATACTGCGAGTTTCTGCCTTAGAATACATGAGTGTTGTCGGATTGGAAGTATGAAGCGTACCCACAGTTCCGCCATAGCGTATATTAGCGTTCAGGTCTTCGCCCTCAATTTCATCGTTCCTTAAAAAACCCATCCGATCTCTTTCAAACGCTTCCCAAATCTGTTCAATTTCGCGATAAGCGGACTCCAACTGAGAAGACGTATCCCAAAGCCGATTGACAGCGAATACGCTGAGGCTTGGATAGATGAGGACCAGGGTACTCCATATCACCATTGAAAGCATCAAAGCGGTCGCAGCACGGCGAGTGATCACGGAGATTAACAAGCCTATTAGGTAGAAAGCCGAGAGATAGATAATTGAGATTAGCAAAATGCCACCAATTCGGAGCCAATCGTCACCACTCAGCAAAATTGACCCAGATATAGAAAACAAAATTAGTACGAGTAGCAAACTCATGATGACAGGAAGCATCAGACAAGCCATCGCACTGATGTACTTTGCTAACAGAATAACGGAACGACTCACAGAATTTGCCATCGTTAAGCGAAGTGTGCCTGCTTCCCGTTCCCCGGCGATTGCATCGTGGCCAAAAAGCAGTGCCAGTAGACTGAGAATTACCTGAAAGATTAAAATTAAATCAACGCTGGAAAACAGATTGAGGAAGGGGTTATCTGCACTGTGTGATTCAGTGTCCCAATGCGTTGGGACCAAGACATGCCTGAAACTAATAGAGTTGCCCAACCGCCGATCCAAACCTGCATTGAAAATGCTCAGCGGATTGGGAGATCGGTCTAAGTGGATTTCCAGACTCGAATAGGTGCTCGCGCTTGAAACTTCCTGAGAGTGTTGTTGCGCAGCAGTACTGTAGCTTGCAAGGCGACGTTCGTAATCAGCAATCAGTACAACGGTATTCGCAACAACCAACAGCAGCGTGACAACCATTGCAACGAGAAACCGAAATGTCATGAGATTGGCGAGTAATTCTCGCCGAATGAGTGTCAGAAACATTGCATTATCGCTTAATCTAATAGGAGTGCTTCAATCAGCCAAATTAAGGGCTGACCGTTCATCAGATACGGACTTACCAAACTGTATTGCCAATTCCCAGTTTTATCAATCAAAAGAAAAAATGATGACGTTGTTTCAATCTGATAAACCTTCCTCACCTCTTGGCGTGGGTCAAACAGAACGGGCCAAGGGGGTTCATGTTCAGCCAAAAACTCCTGTGCTTGGTGAGGCGTGCCACCATCACTGATGCCCCAAACAACGACATCATCGTTTTTGCTGAATTTCTCGTAGACAGTTTTGACCTCCGGAATTTCATCGCTGTATACCCCAAATTGCGAAGTCTCAACACTCAGCAAAACAACCTTCCCAGCCATCGCTGATAGCGAATAGGTCTCGCCTTCCAGAGTTTGTAGACGAAAATCCGTTGCTTTCTCATTTAGTCTATTCGTGATAAATTTCTGACGGAATTTTTCGAGATCCGCCGCTTCTCGGATCCGATATTCGGCTTCGGTATGTTCGAGGAATGTCTCAAATGTATCAGTGGCACTCCCTCGCGCCACTTGATGATAGACGCGCTTCAATCCTGCTTGCGCCTCAACGTGAGGCTTGGGAACAAAGTGTGCATCGGCATAGTAACGCCTTGCGGTTTCCCAATCCCCTATGCCTTCTGCGGACCGTCCCAACATATAGAAGTAACTGATGGTACGCTCGTTGAACCTTCTCCAGAAGGCTTCCAAAAAATCGGGGCCATTTTCGAGAAGTCCATCGTATGCTTCTCGCCACCGTTCCTGCTGGAGATAGATTTCACAACGCAGGCAAGCGATTCTCTTGTGCGCTCTTTCTACAGTTCCATTGTTGTTTTCAATCATCCATTTCTGTTCTTCTGCCTCCCCTAACCTGATTTCAGCACGTTCTAAAGTTTCCAATGCTTTGTCTAATCCGCTGTTAAACTTCAGTCGCCATTCAACCGATTCGGTATAAGCCCAACCAAGCCACTGCTGTGTCTCTTGGCAGTAAGAAAGATGTGCCTTCAAGTAGCGATCAATAAGTTCATCAAGGTAATCATCGTTTGCCAAAGAACGATCTACCTCGACCAACCGCAGCATGTTTTTATGTGTAAAGCAATACCAAGATAATATTGGGGCATCCGAGGCAGTAAACTCATCAATGACGCGTTGGTAATAGTGCCACTGATGAGATGCGTCTTCACTCCGTTCGGCTAACCCTAACAATGCTGTCAGATAAACTTCGGTTCTCGGATATTGCAACATTTGATCAAACAAACTGTTTGGGACATTCTTTGTGCGGTTAGGAAGGCTCATATATCCCCAATAGGCAGTGTCTAAGACCTCTGAGGTTTCTGGTTGTGTCCGCAGCAGGACTTCGATTTCAGGGCAAATCCTTTTTCTGGCCTCTTCCTCTGGAAACATGTCCGCTATCAGACTCCATCGAGAATTATAAGCCTCTAAGTTCGCCGGATTGGATTCCAGCACACGTGCACTAATCTCTAAAGCCTTATCAAATTCGCCCGATCTATGGTGGTTGCTAATCTGCGTTGCCAGATTCTGTTGCTGATTATTACTTGGCATTTGAAAAAATTCTCCTTTCTCTTGTAAACGCTTTCGTGCCCGGTGGAGCCGACTTCTAATCGTATTCACCGACACACTTAAGAAATCGCCTATTTCCTTTGTTGTCATTTCACCCAGATAGCGGAGGGTCATTACCGTGCGTTCACTCTCCGGCAGTTTTGTCAGAAGCCCCTCAACGATTTCATGACGATGCTCGGTTGCTTCTAATTCGCGCTGCTGCAATATATAACGCTCATACGTTAAGTTATCTATCGCTTTCAGAGATGGGGCATCCAAGGGTTGCATCGCAGGTTTTTGCTTTCGCACCCAAGTAATGCAAAGCCGATTTGCAATGACATAGAGCCAGCCAGCGAATTGACTGGGGTCCTTGAGCGTCGAAAGTTTTTCGTATGCTTGGAGAAAAGCGTCTTGCGTAATCTCTTCGGCATAGTGAAAATCGCCTATTTTTCGCCACACAAGGGTATGAACACTTTTTTGATACTTTTGGACTAAAG
The DNA here is from genome assembly GCA_964593655.1 of uncultured bacterium. Taxonomy (GTDB): domain Bacteria; phylum Poribacteria; class WGA-4E; order WGA-4E; family WGA-3G; genus WGA-3G. The sequence continues at coordinate 5,259 of CAZQIP010000133.1, forward strand.
CGTTAAACGCCTCATTGTCGCCTGACAAGATTTTGCGAATTAACTGGACATCGTCTTCTCTTTCCACAGAGCTTTCTCCTAACAAAGAGTCGTCAGTTATCGGGTGTCGGTTGTCAATTGTGGTAGTAACAGTCCATTAAACTGCCACAAGAGATTAACTGACAATTGCAGATTCTGACTTTGATAACTATCCTATTGCTTATTAAAGACGCGATTTCGGGCAGAAAACATTGCATAATCTGAAAAAGGCGGCAGGTGTATAGCAGCTTAACACAGATTATTGCCTAAGAATTCTCAAAAATTGTCCAAAGTTTAGGTTAAATTAGACAACATGCTAATATTTTAGCATTTACAGAAAATGATGTCAAGAAAAAATGCTAAAAATTTAGCATCAATCGCTAGCATAGCGGACGCTTGACGCAGGTGATATACGGGTTATGGATTACATGTACAAAAACTAAGGAAGTTATTGACGGCAAGGATTAGACGCTATATTCAGGTTGCGTAAAAGAAAGGGGGTTGATTTAAGGAGACTAAGGCTGCTCAGTTGCCCAAGATGGATAACTAAACAGCCTTAGAGAAGATGTGCAGTTAAAAACCGCACTCAGAGACAAAAGTTCTATTCAAAACCGCCGACTTTCGCTGCTTCAGGTGCGCGTGTCGGGAGTTCTTTCTTGGCTAACGTGTCTTCAGGCACATAACCGGAGTAGTCAGAAATCTGACCGTGCGTCAACGCGTACACCACGACGTTCGTCATGAAACGATAGACACCGGGTGAATAGTGGACACTACGCGTCGGGAGACTGACAGACTCCATTGCGCACATGTAGTCACGACGGACAACGATAACGGACAACTTTTCACCGACGGAGATACCTTCGAGGTAGTTCCGTTTCGGTGGCCGTGTGCCCCACCAGAAGATGTCGAAGCCGACTGGGGGTCCGCCCATTTCATAGAAGTTGTCATAGACTTCGTGATCGTTGGCAATCCGTTCAATCTGATACTCAGGCATGACGTAACGCATCTGTGCGAGGAAGAGACGAATCATCGCCTGTGCGGGAGCGTTCACACCGCAGTCGTCAAAGACAAGGAATCCACCTTTTTCGACGAGGTAGCGGCGCATACCGGCAGCTTCAGTCTCGGTGAGACGGCTGTCCATTTTACCACCACCATACTGCCGTCCGAGCAAGTTACGAGAACGGACAAGTGAGGGGTCGTGTCCTGTCATGAAAACGAAGGGTGTTTTGAAGAGGTTAGCATCGGTAAGTTTCAATGCGCCACCTTCAACGTTCATGTCGGTTTTGATTTTGGTACGTTCGTTGAGCCACTTCGTCAATGCGTTCAAGGAAGAAGCGTCAGCCCACCAGTCAGAGAGACTGTGGCGGATCCGTGTGAAACGGAATACACCGCGGATGTCTTTACCTTTACCGATAACGCGGCCACCGGGTTCGCCTCTGGGCAGGGGTGGAACGTCGACGTTACCGAGGGTAATGTTTTCAACGACATCGCCAAGTGCGTCGCGTGCGGCACCGACGTTTTCGACCATTGCGAGGCCGGGTGGACGTTCAAAAGCGACTTTCACCTGTACAGCGGTACCTGCGACACCACGACCGATGTTAGCCGGTCCGGCGGAGGGTGCACTTGCGACAGGTGCGGAGAACGCCAAGGCACCGGGTGCGTCCGATACCGGGAGATCTGTATGCGTTACAACAGTCGGCACGGGTGCGTTCGGTGTAACGACTTTCGGGACATTCGGATTGATTGGTGCGTCAACTTTGACGGTCTGATTTGAGAATTCGAGTACCGTCTGCGGCTGGAAGCTTGACTTTGCGACAAACGCAGTCGTTACACGCGGTTGTACCTGAACCTGTTCGACAACGACAGTGTTTTGCGTTGGAACAGTCGGCTTAATAACCGGTTTCACGACAGGCTTCCGTACCTTAGGCTTCGGTGGTTCCTTGGGTTCGAGCACTTCGGCACCGACGAGATCTTTAAACTGTTCGGTTTGTGTAACCAGATAAATACCGGCAACGACCGCGATGACCACGTGGAGTACCAATGAAGTCATGAAGGCACCAGAGGTTCTTTTTACGCTCATTCGTTATTACCTCCAAGGGGTAGTGTTTGCGTATCCTAAAAAAAATAGAAGTTGTTGATGCAGAAAATATATGCAATTTCTATGCCAATGCCAAAACGCTGAATTTGCGGATAATCTCTGCATCAAACGGGTTAAGCTGCACAAAAAGGGGCAATTCCTTTTTTAGGCTGCACAAAAAGGGGCAGTTTTTAACCAGATGTACGGAAAGCTATTAGACTTTTTCCGCTTCTCTGGTAACCTTGATGAACTTTTCGATTCGCGGTTTGCCTTTATGGAAGCCAAAGATGCCAAGGTTGTTTTCAGTGCTGCTATCAAGCTCATAAATCTTCCACCCCTTGTCATCTTTTATCAAATAGAGGTGTGTTTCGCCTGGAAATGAGCCTTTGTAGCAGTTGTAACCTATTGCGGCGGCTTCCAACTTGCTGCCTTTGTAGCGAATCCAAAAATCTGTCAACCTATCGTTCTGTCCCCATTTGTTACCTTTTGTCCCGATCCCATTCCACAAGCCTAAGATATTGACTTTGACATCGTTCCAACCTGTGGCTACGGGGACGGGTTCGTTTCCAGCAAAGATAGTCCCAAAGGCAATGGTACTGGTATCAAAGGTTTCGCCGACGCCCTTGATATCGAAGTCGTTAAAGGCGTTATAGAACTCAGTGTAGAGTTCTTGAATCGCCTGTTTTTCGGCTTCAAAGTCGATCGGGGGTCTTGAAGCAACAACAGGTTCTTCCGCAGACTCCGTTGAGGTGCTCTCTGTTGGCTTTTCAGGTGCTTCTTCTTCGTCAGTACCACACCCTACAATGCCGATGCTCATGATGCCGACTGCGAAAAGGACAAGCACGAGCCACGTTAATCTCAATTGCATTTCTTTAAATTCCTCCTTTAGGTTTATCGCGTAGCCTGCAAACCGATGTTGCAAGCCGATCGCATCCAAAAATCGTATTTTCCTACCAAACTGTGAACTCCCAATACGCACGCAAAGCAAAAATTGGTTGTTGGATGACTAACAGATATTTCTATGGATGCTGCATTTCACACTTTAAAGCATTATACCCTTTTTTCAAAACTATGTCAAGTTAATTTGTCACTATTGTTAATTTGTCAGTGTTGGTTGATGTTTTTGTTTCCATCAAACAAATCTCACTATTTTCTCACGGTAAATACGCGGTCTCTTCAAACGTCTGAATGACATCCGCAACTTGAATTTCGGACATACATCCGTCTTTACTGAATCGGCAGGTTGTGCCTCGACAAGGTGGGCAATCCGTTTGGCTTTGAATCGTCCGACATTTTGTGCCTATCGGTCCAAAGCGGGTTGGATCACCGGGTCCATAGAGTCCTATTGTCGGGGTGCCTACCGCTGCAGCGAGATGCATCGGACCGCTATCGTTGCCGATAAACACATTAGATATGTGCAAGATTGATGCCAATTGCGTCAAGGTTGTTTTACCGGCGATATTGATAGACTCAGCCTGCATCAGTCGTTGGATTTCAGTGATTATCGGCATTTCGTCTTCCACACCGACAAACAGAATTTTTGCACGTTTTCGTGCAATCAGCCAATCCGCTAATTCTGCGTATCGCTCAGGCATCCACCTTTTTAACAGAATCGGGGAACCTGGATGGATAGCAATTAACGGTCGTTCTTCGCCAATTTGATGCGCTGTTAGGAACTTGGATGCCCATTTCTTGTCTTCTGCTGTTACCGAGAAGGTCGTGGTCTTTATAGGTGTTGGAACGCCTGCTTTGTCTAAGACATCAAGATTGCGCGTTGTCTCGTGTACGCCGGTGAATCGCGCGAAGCCCAATTTGTTCGCAACTTGCAGCGTCGCTCGGTCAAGCCGTTTCGGTGCAACTCGCAGCAGCGAAAAACAAATAATACGCCAATCATTTCGGAGTTCCACCATCAGGTCGTATTTTTGACGACGTAACTCTCGGTAAAGTTGGAACGTTTGTTTTCGTGAAGTCGGTGATCCTGTGCGACAAAAAGCGGGAGAATTGTATTCCAGGACCTTATTAACATCAGGATGTTTCTCCAGAACAACGCGGCTCCACGTACCGACCAATGCGTGCAGTTCGGCATCTGGATACGCTTGGCTTAGATTGGAAAACACCGGTGTTGCTAACAGGACATCTCCGAGGTGATCAAGCTTGACAACAAGAATGCGTTTCGGTGCAAAGTTCGTCGGCAAACGTTTCCAATAAAAGAGCCGCTGTATGGCAGTGGAGACGATTAAAGTGAGAGTTTCGGATGCATTCTGAAACATTTTTCTCAGTTTAGCCAATTTCCAAAGATTTGTCAAGAGGTATAGAGAAGGAAATAAGCGACTATATACATTAAGAGTTTGCTTGACTGTTTTTTCAAAAGGTGCTATCCTTTCTCCAATTAATAACAGTGGCCTGCTGTTACAAAAGTTTTACGTGTGTCACCTACGCTTTGATTATTAGATGGAACTCTCACACTTTTTTTAAATTTTGATTAGGATGGTAATTATCATGACGATAAGCGTACAAAGATTTCTCTTACTTATTATTGGATTACTATTTTGTGTCCTGGGTTGCACTCGCGAGCATGGTGACATCGCAATGCTTGATGACCACTCAGCACCTATGGACACTCATGAACCTACTGACGTTGAGATTGCCTTTGAGCAAAACCTTTTACCGATCCTCACAGCGAGATGTGCGCTTTCTGGCTGCCATGTCGCCGATGGTCCCCACGGCTTAGATTTCAGAACATACGCATCTTTTATAGCTGGAGGCGAGCACGGTCCGGCGTTCATTCCGGGAAATGCTGAAGAGAGTGAAGTTGTTGAACAAATCGTTTCTGGGAAAATGCCGCCTGAGGGGCCACCGTTAACCGATGCTGAAATCCAAGTTTTCAAAGATTGGATCAATCAACAGGAAACCCCGGATCATGTCGTTCAACACGGGCATGAAGATGAAGACGACATGGACGACGACCATGCCGGTGATGAAGATGCTGATGACGAGCATGACGATGATGAGCATGATGACATGGACGACGAGGATCATGGCGATGACGAGGATCACAATGCTGACAATGGTCATGACGACGAGGACGATCATAACAACGGTGATGACGACAATTAAGAAACTTCTAATGTTCCTGCTATTTTGAGGTGCTATGGAGGCTGGTTTTATACCAGCCTCCACGTTTAGGTCACCACGCCCCGATTCAAAATCCTACCTGCTTGCAGAAGAAAATCTGCGACTCCCCAAGTACGCGTGAAATCCAACAGTTTTTGTTCATTTTTTGAACAGACTTGTCCATTTTTATTTCGGAAAAATTTGATAAACCTACAAAATAAGGCACTCTTTGCCTATTTTGGGTCTGGCATAGTATTTGCATCATGACGTTATATAGAATTACGATTTGAATTAGCGTATGCAGGAGGGAGTTATTATGACTATGAATACGTACAAATTTTTCCTGATGATTCTTGGATTGTTATTTTCTTTGTTTGGGTGCGATCCCGAACTGGGTAATCTTTTACAGCCCGATAATATTTTCTCTGAAAACGGGCAGGCTCCGGCTATGGAAAGCGTTGAGGTTGCTAACACTGAAACCGCTTTTGAACAGAATCTTTTACCTATCCTTACAGCGAAATGTGCGTATGCTGGTTGCCATATTGCTGGCGGACCCAAAAACCTTGACTTCAGCACCTATCAAGCTTTTATAAAGGGTGGGGATGAGGGTCCCATATTTATTCCGAGCAATACGCAAGGAAGTATCATTATTAATGAAATCGTCTCAGGTAGGATGCCTATCGGTGGTCCGCAGCTGACCCATGCGGAAATTCAACGCTTTACGGATTGGATTAATAATCAAGAGACAGCTGCTGGTATGCCAGTTGATGAATCACCTCAGCCCCAAATTCCCGAATCCACTGACGGTACAGTTTCTTTTCAACAGGACCTTCTGCCTATTCTCACGGCGAGGTGTGCATATAGTGGCTGTCATGATGCTAACGGTCCCGACGACCTCGATTTCAGGACATACCAAACTTTCATAAGAAGCGCAGAGAACGAAGATGTATTTGTCCCAGGTAATGCCCGAAGCAGCGACATTATTGAAGAAATTGTCTCTGGCAGAATGCCTCCTGACGGTCCCCGGTTGACTGCTGCGCAAATTCAACTCTTCAGAGATTGGATTAATCAGCAAGAC
>CAZQIP010000134.1:0-10966 GCA_964593655.1 uncultured bacterium
TTGGACAGAGGACTCGTGCCTGTTATCTTGGACGACCCACAAGTAGCAGGACTCCCGAAGCTGGATATGCTCGTCCATTCAAAAATCCCTTTTAACGGCGAGTTTGCCCCGCATCTTCTCAACGACGATGTCACCCCCACGGAACGACATTTCGTCCGTAATAACAGTGGTATTCCAGAACGAGCGATAAGTAAAGATCTCCGTGGGTGGAAATTGGTCATAAACGGTGAAGTTCATAAAGAACTTACGCTGTCTATGGACGACTTAGCGCGTTTTCCACAGGTCACTACGGAAGTGGTTTTGGAATGTGCAGGGAACGGGAGAAGTCTATTTCTACCTGAGGTTAGTGGGACCCCGTGGCAACGTGGTGCGGTCGCTTGTAGTGAATGGACGGGTGTACGTCTGCGCGATGTTTTGCAAGCCGCAGGTGTGAAACCGAGTGCTGTCTACACTGGAAACTACGGCGAAGATCTTCCCAATGATGGCAGCGAACCTTTTTCACGAGGCATCCCAATTGAGAAAGCGATGGACGCACATACGCTCATCGCGCTTAAGATGAACGGAGAAGTGTTACCAGCAGCTCACGGATTTCCCGCGAGATTGATTGTCCCTGGATGGATCGGCAGTGCGATGCAGAAATGGCTCAACCGTATATGGGTACGGGATACGGTTCACGACTCCGAAAAGATGAGCGGTTATTCCTACCGCGTCCCAGCCTATCCGATAGCACCCGGAGATAAGCCTCCAGTTGAGGATATGCGTATCGCGACTGCATGGCAGGTTAAATCTTTGATTACACAGCCAGAACTATCTCTGGAATTCAGTGCTGGCACGCCTATAAATGTCCGAGGACACGCATGGGCAGGCGAAAATCAGATTGATAAAGTTCTTGTCTCTACAGATTTCGGTCTGCAGTGGCAAGAGACCCGGTTAATTCCACCATCAAACAAGTACGCTTGGTTCCATTGGGAAACTGAACTCACCCTCGCAAACAAGGGGTACTATGAAATATGGGCACGCGCGTCTGACAATACAGGCACCGCGCAACCTTTCAGTCAACCTTGGAATCCCAAGGGTTACCTCGGAAACGTCATTCACAGAGTGCCTGTTTCAATAGTCGCCTAAACCTATTTCGCGAGACCTAAACCCGCAATGTAAACGGTTGTTGGTGGTCAGTTGTCAGTTTGCCTCGTAGTGGGAGTTATCAATGTTAGAAAGTGTACTAAAGTTTCAAAGTTGAGAACTTTACAGACTTCCCTAACTTTAGAACACTTTACGGATTGGACGAACTTCTTTAACTGATAACCGATAACCGATAACTGATAACCATAAAAAAGGAAAATTAAAATTATGAGGCTCGGTGTTATGTCTGACAGCCACGACAACATCCTGAATGTCAAACGCGCTGTCGCACTTTTTAATGAACTCGGTGTGGATCTGGTTGTCCATGCAGGTGATTTTATTGCTCCTTTTGCTATTGATCCGTTAGCGGATCTGAACTGTCGCGTTGTCGGCGTATTTGGAAACAATGATGGCGAACGCGTCGTCGTTGCAAAACGGTTTGAAACCATTGGCGGTGAAGTACATCCCAACCTTGCAAGCGCATCCGTCGGCGACAGAAGCATCGCCGTAATGCACTACCCTGAACTCGCCATCCCGATCGCCAAAAGCGGTGATTACGACATCGTTGTTTATGGGCACACCCACCAGATAGACATCCAAAAGGGAGAATCGCTTCTACTTAACCCCGGGGAAACTGGCGGATGGACAACAGGGAAAGCAACCGTTGCTGTTGTGGATATAGAAACGCTTGAGGTAACAATTCATGAGTTGTAGAGACGGGCGATGAAATATAGGGACCTGTTCACACCACCGCATAGAGAAGCGCGAGAACCCAAGCAGCAGTGTCTTATCTGGTCTGAAAACCATGAACACGCTGTCGCTTCCATAGACGAGGAGATTCATCCACAGGCAAAGCGTGTCTGGCTGGAATTTGAAGGTCTCAATGTTATCTATGCCTACGAAAAACACTGGAAAACAGGCGATTGGGAACTCGTTGAACGGAAAAAAGGGAATATCCCTTTGGTAAACAACAACCCTTTCAAACCTGACAGTGAAAGCGTCTTTCCGGTCAATAGATATTGAGAAGATATGCGGTTGCATTAATCGTCGGCAATGCCCGTGGTAATTTCGACTTGTCCTTTATCTCTTACAATCCGTTCAATGTAGAGTGTGAAGGTATACGTCTGATGGTTCTTATATTTTTCAAGGTTGGAAGGAAGGAGACCGTCTCCTGCAGCATCATCTATAATCCAAAATGTCATATTTCTATCATTTGTGGCAAGCGTCATCGCTCCTGAATAATTTTTTACCAATTCTGGGTCTACATCATCTCGAATCCCCAGCAACGCATTTAGCCTATTCAGTGAAACCGTCGCTTGAAGACGTACTGTTTTTCCGACATAACGCTGACCGCCAGCCACAATCTGTTCAAGTGTTGTGTCGATAACTTCAATATCCGCTTTCGCAGTGTGTTCAGGCGCATCAGCCCAAATAATGCAGAAACGATCGCCATCTGTAGTTGCGTCTTCGGAAATGTCTTTTATAAGAAGTGTGAAGGTATAAGTTGTATGACCGCGAATATGTGCCAGATCACTCTGCATGTAGTTCAAATAATAGTGATCAAGCGCAAACTTAGCGTCCGAGGCAGTGATGAAAAAATGAACTTTATTGTGATGCGTAAACAGTTCTAATTTTGGCGGATCTCCATCAACACTCGGATAAATTCTGCCAGCAGCGGTAATCGTAACCTTCTGTCCCTTGTATTTTGAGTTGATCCCGTGTGCTTCAACATCGTTGACAATATCGACAAGGGTGATAGGTGCTTCCTGATGCGATTTTGCAGCACATCCACCAAAGATAAAAATGGCAAAGCACGCACATAAAGACGTAAAAAGTTTCATTACGGATTCTCTCGGAAGACTACAGCAAGCTTTGAACTTACTCAATATATCCCAGATTTCGCAATTTGCCCTCTAAAATCTTTGTCTCTTCAGTCGTGGATTCTTGCGCTTGTAGATGTTGGTAATTGGAATTCACCAAGAGGTCGTCGTAAGCATCTCGGAAGCGATCAGGCTCCTCACAAGTGAGGTCTTCACCGCTTAGCACATGCCGATACACGAACTCACCGGTTTCTTCATCTTCCCGATAGAGGTACTCGCCATCTGTCAGCGACCAGAGCCGAACCCCTTCTGAATATCTATTAATCTCCACATTGTCAACCGTTGTCCGGGAAGTTACGCGGCGGTGCGGCATCTCCAAGTTGTCCCGACTGAGAAAACCGATACCGTAAAGGCTATCCAATTCCGACAATACCAAGCGGTCTTTATCAATTTCCGATGGAGATAGCAGGTCCTGTCCATATCCGTGATAATCCACATCAATACCGGCAAGATTCATAATCGTCGGAAACAGGTCTATCGCTGAAATCGGTGGTATCGGAAATTCAAGGTTGGATACACCGGGAATATGTGCCAATAATGGCACGTGTAACACATTCTGGTTCAGCGTGCTGCCGTGGTCGATAAGCTCCTCACAGATACCTTCACCATGGTCACCGAAGATGAAAACCGCCCATTCCGGGAGTTTAAGTTGCTTCAAAATTTCGACCAACTTAAACTCAAGGATATGTGTTGCAGCAGCATAGTAGATACGCAATGCCTCATCCAATCTATCGTTATCGACGAGCCACTTGAGGCTTGGTGCACCTGGAATCCCACTCATACCGTAACCGCCGTGTGTATACCAAAAATGCAGAAAGCAGAACTGCGGTATGTTAGAGGGTTGCTTCAGGTGTTGCATCAGGTCCTCAAGTGAACCGAGATGTTGCGCTTGCGCATTCGGGTCAATCGATGTGATAAACGGCTCAAAATCGAGGAACCGGAACACCTCCGGACGTTCGGAACGGCCCGTGAGATGATATCCCGCATCACTAAATATCTGAAACAGGTTTGGAATGCCCTCAAACATCTTGAGATAGGTCTGACCGTAGACACCGTGCTCAAACGGGTAAAGCCCTGTGAAATAGGAAGTATGGGAGGGACGAGTCGCAGGTGCCGACACGAAAAACTTTTCAGCGAGCGAAAAATCCTGCGTCAGCAGATCAAACTTCGGTGTATTGAAAAGCGAATTCGTCCGACTCAGCGCGTCATATCGCCAACAATCAATTGAGATAAGTAGAAATTTATTGACCACGTTGCTATCCATTCTTTGTTGTTATCGGAGGACTGGTTATCAGTTAAGAGTTACCTTGTCGCAGTCACGTTGATTGTATCCATCACAGAAAGCCTCTTTAACTGCTCTCACTGTGAGGCATGACAGATTTTTTCGCAGAAAAAATCGCTCTGACAACTGATAACTACCTTTAATCTATTAACCGCGTATTATACTGCCTTTCAGTATGTTGATACCCACCGAACAGATCGGGTTGGAAAGGCGATGGCGTGTAGATATAGATTGCATCGCTATAAGGATCGTAAAGGATAACTTCTTCGCGGGCATCGCCACAGACATCCGCAGGAAAACAGTGATACCACCCCATTTTGCCACCCGTTGGCGGCGGGAGTTCAGGGAACACCACGGTCCTGTTTTCAGCACCATCGTAAAGCGCAGCTGGGCTATAAATCAATTCAGGGTGTTCCACTCCGTGCCAGCGGACAACCTCCAAACCTGTATTGTTCGGCGTTTCATCAACGCGAAATCGGCTTCTAATCTGTCCGTCTTTGTCTACCACCATTAGGTCCGGATGATGTCCATTGTAACGAATAACCAAGGCATCCTCGGACGGATCCGAAAGTAATTTGCCACATCGAATCTCTTGTCCGTGCGGTACGACATCAAAACCGAGCGAAAGGATCGGATTCCCTTCGGCATCAACCACTTGTCCACCACCAGAGAGGATAGCCCGTTTATCACCATTCCATTCGGAAACCAAAACCGAGTCCATGTTATCGCCGAAGAAACGATTCCAGAGCACGGTGCCATCAGCAGCGAGTCCAAAATTCCCACCGTTGACTTCATCAAACCCGTCACCATTAAAGTCACCGACTGCCGGAATATAAGCGGAGTGCTTCGGATAGCGAAACCATTCATCGGTATATTGCCAGAGCAGTTCTAACTTGTGATTAAAGGCGAGTAGATTCACGCCCACTTTTACGACAAAATCCTGTGGTTGTGAATTCCCCGAGAAATTAGCGATCATCAATCGTTGATGGACGTAATTAGGGATATGGAGTTCACCTTCGGCATAAGCATTGCACTGACGTAACGCGTCTGGCGCGAGCGTCCGTTTGACAGCACCCGTCGCACCGTCTAAAATCATCAAGTGAATCGCAGACAAATCCCACTTACTTGTCTCCGAGACATCCGTATCTATCCAGAAACAGATAACCTCTGCCTGTCCATCGGCGTCGATGTCATAAATAGCAACGGGACCGGGGCGGTCCGGTGAGAGTGTTGTCAGGTAAGTATCTTTGGCATCCGCGTCTCTGATTTCGAGATGTTTATCACCCATGGACCAGAGCGGTTCACCTTCAAGCGTAAACGCACCGAGGAAACACGGATGAATACCCCCGAGCGACTTGTACACCAGAAAATCGACAGTGCCGTTGCCTGTCAAATCACCGATACGGACATCGCCACCCCACGCTTTTCCTGCTGTTTCGTTCAGAAATGCGTTTGGAATTGCTATGTGTTTATAGAGATGTGCGGACTGTGGAGTGTCCATCTTTAAACAAACGCTTTGAAAAGCCCGACGTAGAGGGCAAGCACCTTCTCTGGATCAGAGCCCGTATAGGCACATTCGTTGGAGATGTAGCCTGAGAAACCGATGCGATCCAACCATTGGAACATCTGTCGGTAGAGATCAAACGTCGCCGGTTCCTCAACCCTGTGTGTATGCACCGCGGTAATGTGAGGGGCTACGCGTGAAAACAGCGGTTCTATACTGCCGGCATCACAACCCACGAATTGCGAATTGAAAACAAAACCGACGTTCGACAGATCCACACCTTCAATCACTTCCATCGCCGAATCCGGATCGGTGAACGAACCGTGCATCTCAATAGAGACCGTAATATCCTTTTCAGCGGCATAAGTGCCAAGAGCTTTCAGTCCATCTGTGACGTACCTCACGACGGCTTCGCGATTCTCTTCCGAATACCGGTCACCGAGCACGCGAACATGGTCGCAGCCCATAAATTCTGCCATATCAATGACGCGTGTAACACGCTGGACAGTCTCCTCGCGGTCGGCAGCGTTTTCGGAGTGGAAATTTTGGCAACTGGTAAGCGAGGAGATAACAACCCCACTTGCATCGACCTGCGCCTTTAATCCGTCCCAAGCCTCCCTTGGGGTATCCCACTCAAATCCGTGTTTCTGTTTATAGTCCATTAATAACTCGACACCCTGATAGCCGGTCGCCTCAGCGGTGTCAAGTATCCGTCCTAACTCCCACTCTTGGCAGGTTTGATAGGTATTCAACGCCCATTTCATATTTTTAAAGTTCCTTGCGGTTAACTGACGGGTGATTGGCATCTGAAGTGCCTTTCTTTAGATCTGAAGAAACACCCAAGCAAAAACCCCTCCATTTTGCGGCGTACTCGCCTATAGGCGATCTGCTTCATTACGGGCTACGCTCACTTCAGAACATATCTCTTAACTAAAAACTATTCTTTTGACTTCTGATTGCTGACCGCTATTCTTGTATTGGGATGGGGTACCAGAGTCCCCCGGTTTTCGTCGTTAGTGCTTTATGCGTCAAATCATTAATGCCGATAACATCTATGGTGATGTTGTTCTGAAAGCATTGCTTTAGCACTTCTGATAATGTGTAAGACCCTTTGGTAAACTCATCGGTAACAAGCACAAATCGACGGTTCACGCCTTCACGAAAATCGACGCGGCGAATCGTTTTTATGATAGCGTTGTGTGCGCGTTCATCGCCCATGCCAGCGACAACATGCGTCGTTAACAACCGTTTGAATTTCTCGCTATCCCGTGTCTGCGGGTGAATAATAGTATCACTCTCAAGGTACCTGAAGATAACGATACCGAGTGTGAAGTCGATCCCTTTCTCTTCAAAAACTGTTACCATCCGGTTCAGCTGCCTACCGACTGCGCGGATATTATCTATCATGCTCCCACTAATGTCAAGCAGAAAAACGAGATCGACCGCATCTTCGGTTTCGCCATCAGCGATGCTCTCAGCGATACCTTCCAAGGCCTCTCCCATCCGAGCGTCTCTGTCAATAGGTTGGGCAGGACTTTTACGACCTTCAGTTTCATTCACCTCGGTTTGTCCCTGTGCAGTTTTGGATTTAGGCGCGATTGTGGGTGCCTGTGCATGTGCGGTTGCAATTGTTTTCCATGCTGGCGTTTCAGTTGTGTGTTCGCGTAGCGAGGTCTCTGCTATCGGTAGTTGGGCATCTGTTTTTGACACAGGGATTGAGGCGTTGGATAGCGTCGGAGGTGCTGAATGGGTCAGTTTTGTGGCATTTTGAGCAGGCGAATGCTTCGCGTACACAGGCGTGGAACGCCGTGCCGGCATCGAACGTCTATGTGTACTGCTCACATGAAAACGGCGGAGTTCCGTCACCGCAATGGCTTCAGACACCAACGGTTCCGATGGATGCATCGGGCGATACCACCGAATGTAACCGATACTCATAATTCCTATCGCGATGGCATGTAAAACCAATGAGATGAGTAACGCACTGCGTGTTTTCTTACGTTTTTGTAATCGTTTATCCCAATAGGCATCGAATAGCATGGTCTTTTTTCTCCACTATGAGGTCCCATGGTCAATTGAGACTATTAGTGCATCAACTTTGAATGTGAGGGTAGGTTCGTAGTAGTGCGATTTATCGCACGTCCGAAGGAAACCAGCAACGGGCAATGAATTGCCCTACTACGAACCTAATTTACCCATAAACTCAATCTTGATGCAATACTATTCCCTTATTCCCATCAACTTGTAGCATCTGTCCATCAATTATACGCTGAGTGGCGTTCGGAATGTTAACAACTGCGGGAACACCGTACTCCCTCGCGACAACCGCGCCGTGTGACAGAATGCCACCCCGCTCCATCACCAATCCTGCCGCATGCAGAAAAAGCGGTGTCCACGCAGGATCGGTTGATGGACACACCAAAATATAATTGCGGTCAGATGGATTCACGTCCGAGGGTGTCAGCAGTACTCGTGCTTTTCCCGTGGCAACGCCCGCTGAAACGCCTATACCGGTATATGTCTCCGCTGCGTCAATTGACACTGGCGCGCCGATTTGTTCCAGCGCATCACTGAAAATGACATCCGGCATCTCAATCTGTAACATCAGTTCCCGCTGAGTCCTTCGCGTGGCGATAATATTCCCGAAATCATCACCACCGATCAGGTGCTCTAATTCATCTGGCTCCAGATAGAAAATACCGCCCTCCAGTTCGTAACGATTGTCTAATTCAACTAAAGCACGTCGAATCTGTTCATAACCGAGCATCAGGTAAAATTTCGCTGTTTCCCTAAAAGGCATGTAACGCCTTGTAAAATCGAGTTCACTCTCAATCTGTTTCTGTAAATTCGCCTTATCTTTGAGGATCGCGCTGAGTTCCGTCTCCGCAGCCTCACGCTGCCCTACTTGTCGCGCAAAATGTGAAGCCCGTTTTTGTCGCGCGTCTGTTGCTAAGGTCTCTTGCTGAAAAGATGCAATCACCTGTTTGAGGTAGGTCGTATCTTCGCGCCATCTCGGTTGTGCCAATTCAAACTCATCAACAGCACGGTGTCCATAATCTTTCAGAAAATCGGTAAGTGCCAAGTCCGTACTTGCCACCTCCCATAACTTCTCGTTCGTTTCAACGGTAAGATTCCCGGAAAGTCCGCTAATAAGCCTGCTTGCAAGCACCTTTGCCGCTGTTTCATTCAGGTGCTTTTGGAGTGCTGCCTCCAATCGCTGGAGTGAAAATCCAGCGAGCAGTGTAGCCGTAAGAGCCTTTGGTGCGAAATCGTCCAGTGTTTTGACGCGCCATGTCTGGAATTTCGCCACTAATTCCGTATCCGATAAGTCAAGGTATAACTGCTCTCGTTCTGCTTCAACTTCCTTTTGAAACGTTGGGAAGATCTCTTCTATGAGCAGCCGGTCAAAGTCTGATCGAATGCGTCGGAGCTGCATCTCTGCACTGCTCATACGAATAATATGGAGCGGCAGTTTCAACCAAAATGACGCGTTACTTCGCGTAATATCGGTTTGTGCTTGCGCATACATCGCCTGCTGTGGATTCTGCTTCAAGGCATTAAAATCGTGTGCCAACGGGAAACCGTCGAAGTGGAGTTCTGCCTCACGGTTCAAATTAACGTAAACCCGTCCACAGATTAAGTCAAGAGTCCCTTCACTATCTACCCGTTGGCTCGGATGAAATCCTAAACCGCGGTACGCTTTACCTAACCCACCAGCACCGGACATAAATGCCTTGACAATCGTCCAAGTCATCGGCAACGGAGCGGGCAGCACCTCCGCGATATTGTGATGACACCAGACGGTCCCGTGTGTTTCGGTATATGCCTCGAGTTTCTGAATCTCTTCTTGACGGAGTTTTTCAACGGACGCCGTGTCGACTCCAGAGGTCGGATGTACGTGCTCGGCGGACGTAGTTGCCGTGACAGATGTGGTAATGTGGCGTGCTTGCAACAACACAAACTGGACATTGACGAGTGCCCACTCAATATCCATCGGTTTTCCGTAGAAAGTTTCAACCTGCATACCGAGTTGCGTTAGTTCCTTCAGTTGTACATCCGTCAGACTCGAAACGTCCTGTTGGGCAGGCAATACTTCACCGACACCCGCAGCAGTTACCATTTCACGTTTTGTAGCAACGTTTTTTTTCAAAACCTCGCCTGTCTCCCGCGATACATGGAAACTATCAGGCGTGATCGCACCAGATACGACTGATTCGCCTAACCCCCAATTCGACTCAATGATAGCGACATCTGCGCTAAAGGGACTGACCGTGAAAAGCACACCGGAGACATCTGCCTCGCACATCTCTTGGATCACAACCGCCATCGCTAACCCTTCATCGCTAATGCCTTGTGTCTGCCGATAGGCGATTGCCCGTTCCGACCAAAGCGATGCCCAGCATCCTTTGAGGGCATCTAAGAGTTCATCGGACGCTACATTCAAAAAGGTATCCTGTTGTCCAGCGAAACTCGCTTCTGCCAAATCCTCGGCGGTCGCACTCGAACGTACAGCGACTCTGGCGGTTCGCAATTTCTCCCGTGCCGTTCGGATTTCCGAGACAAGTTCCGGCGATAACGCAAGCTCTTTAACTACACCTACGTTTTGTTCCTGGAGATTCTGGACAGAAAACCGATAGGCGTCTGTCGTGACACAAAAACCTTGCGGTACCTGAAACCCCGCTCTCGTTAGTTTTCCGAGATTCAATCCTTTTCCGCCGACATATGGCAGATCTGTCTCGTCAATCTCTGAGAAGTGTTTGATAAATTGCATAAGCCAAGATTCGTCTGTGAAGGCTGAAAACGATTGAAAATAGTATAGCAGAACCTAACCGCGCAATGCAAATGAGTTTAGAATCTGCCTTGGACAGATGACAAGCAGATTAAACATAGAGGCTGGTATGAAACCAGCCTCTACGATTGCGTGAAATTACAAAGATACAGTCATTGTTATTTAGTCATCGTCGTCGTCATCGTCATCGTCATCATCGTCGTCATCATCATCGTCATCGTCATCGTCGTCATCGTAGTCGTCATCATCGTCGTCATCATCGTCATCATCGTCATCATCATCGTCATCGTCGTAGTCGTCATCATCATCGTCATCGTCGTAGTCGTCATCATCATCGTCATCGTCGTAGTCGTCATCATCGTCATCATCATCGTAACGGAGGTTAGGAA
>CAZQIP010000135.1:0-17248 GCA_964593655.1 uncultured bacterium
CTGTCCAACAGCCCTTGATCAACAGCTTCGCAGCCTGCACCGAACACGCCTAAACTCGCGAGCAGTGCCGTTTTGCCTACCGTAGTCAGAAAATCCCGTCTTGTTGACGCAGGGACAGTTTTATGCCAATCCTTAAAACTGGAGTTGTGGGTGCTTTTTGGCATCATTGGCGTTCTATTTGAAAAAAGAGACGGGCTTTCCGCCTACTGCGAAAGCAGTGGGCATCCAGCCCGAAAGGTAGGGACGAGGTAACCTCGCCCTCTACAACTAATCATCGTCGCGTTCGCTGAGCAACTCACCCCGCGCGAGACGTTCCGCATTCTCAGTGGACCACAGAATGTTCTTCATTAATTTCTGAGCCGTGATGTAACGCGTCGCTGCCAATAGATGCATCCGTTGTTCTTCAAAGTCGACTGACAAGTCATAATGCCGGAAGGCGACTTCAAGGACCTGGAACATGTGGAGTTCTGCGTCTTCACGGAGCAGGATGTGTGAGAGCGTTCGTTTCAGCGCGTCAACATCATGCCCTTCTTCAAGATACTGGTTCACCAGAATTTCCGCTTCGTAGACTTTTTGGAAGTCAGCGAACTCTTGGAGTCGATCTAACATTTTGTCAGCAGAAGCGTAAGTTTCATCAGGTATCCGTTGCCCGGGTCTCGGAATGCGGGCGGCAGGCATGTTCAACCAGCGCAAGTATGCCAAGTAGACGACACCATGAAAAATGCCGCGCAGGAGCTTAGCACTCGGCGCATACTGAAAAGCGTGATAAAGGGCGTGTGCGTATGAGTAAATGTTCGCGACATCGTGCCAGTCGCCTTCGTTTTTGAGATGGAACCGGGCAGTCCGAACCGCCGAAGCATAGGTCATCGCTCGGCAGATGTCGGTTAGCTTGACTCCTTCGCGAATCTTCTGCTCAACAGCGGCGACAGTGGGTTCAAATTCGTCACCGAGCAGCGTCTGTGTAAATTCCGAAATATCAAGTTCTGCTTCGTTGGCTTGATTATCTTCCCACATACTATCGAGTCGCTCAAAGACGGGTTCTAAGACAGGTACAGCGTCAGCCCATCGAGAGGTCTCCTCATGCCGTGTTCTACCGACGAGATCAACGACGATCGGACGCAAAATCTCGTGTGAGCCTTCCCAGTTGACGTAATCCAACGCTTCAAACATTTTATTTGCGAAATCAAGCGCGTGTCCGTCGCCGGTGAAGTAATAGTCTGTTGCTGCCGTGTATACGAAATCTGCGAGGACGGATTTATCGTAGCCTCGGTCATTCAGGGTTAGCAAGATGCGTTCCGCCGCGCCGCCGTGGCGTTTATCAATAAAATAACGGAACCATCGCAGCAGGGTTTCCAGGTCATGTTCCTCGTTCATCCGCGGGAAGGGTGCGCGATAGGGACGTGCACTTCCGGTTGTTCGACGGCTAATCTGGCTTAATCCGTGTACGAGGAACAAGTTATGGTCATCTGGGTCAACATCATCCCACAAGTTCGCTGCGAGCGTAAGAATAGCCACACCTGACGACCAGCCATCACTACTTTTATGCGCACCGTAGTGAAGTCCCTGTTGAATGATCTCCGCGGGTGTCGCGCCTGCATCCCGAAGCGCTGTGACGGCTTTCGCGATAAAGAAAGTACTGCGGTCTTTAAGACCCCGCTCAAGTGCACGCTTGCCGTTTGCGATGACACGCTGTTTTGCTGCCTCTCGCTCGCCTTTCGCTAACCCGACGTACAAATAACCGTCCTCTCGGGCTTCAACAGGAAAGGCTTTCAGATCATCACCGAATGCCAAGAAGCAGGCACCCGATTTGAGGTCAAATTCCCAATGGTGCCAATGACAGATGAGCACGCCGTCTCGGATACTCCCTTTGGACATCGGATATCCCATGTGTGGGCAACGGTTGTCAACGGCGTAAAACTTGTCGCCGGACTTGAAAACAGCCAGATGTGTGCCGTTAACGTGAAAGGGTTTGCCCTCCAATTCCTCAAAATCTTCAGCGGGGCAGAGTTGGTGGTAGTCAAGTTGGGTTTCGTCTATTTCTATCGGTGGTGCTTCAACGTGGATGGAACCAATACCGGTTTCCTCAAGCGCAGAAGTTGGGGTTTGCACAGTTTTTTCCTCCTATTGAAGATTTTTTGTCTCTCATTTTTCGGGAACATACATTTCGCGCTTACTATATCAATAGTATATTCTACTTTAGAAAAAATGTAAATGAAAAAGAGGCTAACGGTAGATCCTCATAATTCACATGTCCGCGACTATGCCAATTCAAACTGGCGGATCTAAAAGTCTTGATGAGTTGACAGGAAATTGAAATTCATATCGCTTAACTATCAATTCAAGCGTACTTGCAATCCATTTGTCAGCGTGTGGTGATACAATTACCTCGCTATTTTCACCAATGAGCGTTTTAACATCAATTTCAAGGGGTCTGCCAAATTCATAAGCGGCATCACCTGAAATTGATGCAATATCAATGATCGCACGTACTTCCTGTTCGTACTCAAACGGTTTTCTTTTGTAGAAGTAGGGGTAATACAGGAGATTCCCTATATCTTCAGGCATCTTAATTTGATTGTAATTGTTAATGTACTCTATTTTACCGATAAATACATCAGGTTCCTCCGGTTCATCCAGCAAGCTATTCTTCAAGTTTCCCATAGTTGTTTTGATTGCTATACCGCTGTTGCGTAGGTGGTATTTGTCCCACATTCCCATTGATTCTTCTTCTCCGTGATGCCAACAGTTACACATGATGTATTGACGAAAATTTGAATCATCACGATTGACTGGAGGGTTGTCCTCGGGTTTGTGAGGCAGCGTCGTTGTTTCGGGGATGTATCCTTCAAATTTGTCGTCGTATTTATCGGCTCTTGTAAAAAATAAGGACCCTGTTGCTAAAACGTTGGCAAACTTCTCAAAACTCATATATCGCCACACAGCATCTTCATCTTTAGGTTGTATGATGCCTTTCAATTCTTTATACATAAAATTCTTCTTTTAAAGTGAATATGTTTAAAGCGAATATGTTAGTCTACTGCCCATGAAAATTTCTGAATATATCACGAATTTTCATGGCTATAGATTCAATAGTTCCGATATCAAAGGTCACCATATCAGTCTGTTCCAACTCAGTCCTGACGCTTTTTGACATTGTTGCATATATGAACTTATGAGCTCTGAACCAGTTATCTATCTCCATCTCAGGAATTTTGTCTTCAACTCCTACTACCCTCATTCTCACCATGTATTCATCAAGTTTTATCGGTAGAGCCTCCATGAGTGTAAAGTGATAGCGTATGTATTTGATTTCGACTAATGACCAGTCTATACCAAAGCCTTTTGCTTCTTCTTTCAAAAGTTCTTCAAATTTCTCCTGAAAATTAACTTTCATTATTGCCTCCGTATATAGCAAAGAAGTCCACCCCAAATCTGTACACACCACCAAATCTTTTATCCGTTTGTGAAGGTAGAAAATAGACAGACGTACCGTGCAGTATGCTTCACAGTGCCTCCCAAGCTGGTTCTGATAGTCTATCATATAAGTGGAAGAAATGCAAGGTGGAAAAAAGAGAAGTTCTCAACGATTCAGTTTTTCCGATTCCGTTTCAAGGTCGCATCGAGATTTCTTTCCGCCGTGGATACTCGGTTCAGCACATAACAATTCGCGGAGGCGATGGACTGCATTGTGTGCATCTTCAGTTGTGATGTTCAACACCTTAGTCAGCAAAAGGCGATCCAGTTCGTGCCGGACTGGATCACGATCTATCTCATTGAAAGGCAGCATTCTCTGGTGTTTCAAGGTGTGAAAGATGCGTTCAGCGTTTGCCAATGCTTCATCTGACAGACAGCGTACATCCAGTGTGGGCATTTGGAGTAAGGCTGTCCTTGAACCTCTGCCTCTCCCCGGTTGTTGTTTGCTGCTATGTGCCCAGTGGAGTAGAAGCCCCAAGGTTGAATTACCCCAGAGCGTCCAGACATAAATCCCATTTTACTTTTTCCGTTCGCTTTCAGCATCTTATCTGCAAGGTCAACAAAATCCGAAGCGAGCCCAGCATTTCCATCACCGACTCGCCAATCTTTTTGTCTACGGGCATGCCGCATCTTCTGCGCTTCCTTTTTACCCCTGTCACTTCCTTTGAACACTGCTTTTGGAACGCTACTGTTAGCATCTGAATCTGGCCTGGTAAAGGGTGGATTCAGGACGACAATATCAAATTCTCCATAGCGAAATTCCTGTTGTGTCATCACTGTCGTGTCGTCTTCTCCACCGATCTGTTGCGCTGCTGTGCCCATCATCGGGAGCGGTAATGTTTCGGGGATATCGTACAGATCGAGCGCACCCAGAGCATAGCTGCGATCTTCTTGACTGCCGTAGGGCATGGTGTGAATTCGGGTGTTACCGATTTTCAAGTCTGGGTAGATGCTTGTCAGGAGGGAGGCGGTGAGATGGCTGGCGTTTGGCATAACGTCGCATCCGACAAGATTTTCCTCTATCATCTGTGTATGGATATGGCTGCCTTTGCCGCCAGCGTGTTCGTGCAGTTCAAGGATACGTTGATAGGCACCGTTGAGCAGTGAACCTGTTCCGCATGCGAAATCCGCTACCTTCAATTCGCTCACGTTCTCCTGCGTTTTGGGGAGAACTAACGCTGATAGCAAGGCAACGGATTCAAGACGCGTGTAGTTCGCTTTGACATATTTTCGGTCAACGATAAGCCGTTGAAAAACGGTGCCAGCGAGTTCATGTACCTGTGTGAGTCTTTGATCGACTAACTCCTTCGCTGTATCGCAGAGGGTTGCCAGTATCATATCAACAAGTGCATCGTCGGTTGCGATTGCCTCTACGATCCGTTTGGCAACATGAAAGATTGGGCGGTAGTTAACCTTGAGAATGATGTTCCACCCTGCAATGACCTGCGCGTAGCGGAGGCGTTTTGCGTTGTCAGATAGCATCCGTTTGAGGGACATCACCCTTTCCATCTCAGGTTTACCCGCGAGGACACTCTGGAATACAAAAGCATTGGTGACAATGAGCATCGCCATCCGTGAGGTTTGTTCACCAACTTTTTGGAACAGAACCGTTTCGATTTCTGCGCCGATACTGGGACGTTCTTGAATCGCTGCCTCAAGCTGCTGCGCGGCGGTTTCTATCCGTTTTTCCAATAAATCTGCGGCGGCATCTATTTTTGAAATGGGGGTTGCCCTGACGCGAATAGCAGTTGCGATGTCGGCGACACTCCCGCTTAACCAACCGCTTTGTGGAAAAGATTCAGGTGCTGTCTCGTTATCAGGTTCTGGTTCGGCGATGAACAGAACTGGGTCCGGTTCGCTTTCTGATTCAGCTTTATTGAGAAGTATGTAGGCGATGTCTTCCGCACCCCGCATCTCTGCGTCAATTTTATCTTGTGGCATCGTTCTAAATCGGGCAGGCATGCGGACGCGTAGAACATTCTCGATGATATTGTAGGTGAGACTGCTAAAGACACTCGGATCCAGGAGCATTCCGAAGTGTGCTTCTGCCTGTATTTTACCTGTAAAGTTCGGCGTGTCACCATCCACCTTTACCTCAATAACAACGGGGTTTCGTCCTTTTTCAGTGACGATTACATCGGGTTTTTGTGTGGCGTTGAGAAACGGTCTGGTAATTTGTTCGTTGATGCGCCATGCATCGCGCATAGGACGCAGAACACGGACAAACGCGCTGGTAATGGTGTTTTCGCTATTTGCCATGGTTTATAGTTGTCAGTTATCGGTTATCAGTTTTCAGAAAGAGGGTTGTCTAAAGCCCCTGCGTGGGATTGGCCGCGGTAGAGAACGACATGATACTGTAAATTCAAAATTCCGTCGGGTGCGATCACATAGGCACAACCTAACAGGTTATGCTACAATAGTAATCTACGCAAACAACGCCGCGTCGGGCTGACCGCGGTAAAGAACGACACAATACTGTAAATTCAAGGTTTCGTCGGGTGCGAGATGGAGCGGTTCGTAATAGACAGGTGAGGGATGGATTAAACAGTAGTTCTCGCGATTGCGGACCCACCATGTTGTTGGATAGCGCGGGTTATCGGGGTGATCAACGATCGCGACACCGTAGGTTTCGTTGTCAGTCGGGTGTTGGGTCGTGAAACTGCACCACCGGCTCTGTTGACCAAAGATGTCCATCGGTTCGGTGCGTCCGTCGGCATCCAGTAGATTACCCGGCGTGATGCTATTGTCAAATCGGATTGCCATGCCGCTGTAGAATCTGCCGTCTGCACCGGGTTCACCGCGCCGTAAATCTAAAACGACTTCACGCGCGTTCGGTTGAAACGTCAACGCCACAGAAATCTGCATCGCATCTGCTGTAGGTGGATGGACTGTTATCTCTCGTTGTTCCGTGAGGTGCGTTGTGCCTTGCCAATCTATCCAAGCGTTTTCCGTTGTTAAACTTGCGCTGTCGGCATCTGCATTTTGCGAAACGATTCGTTGATGGACGATCTTGCCGAAGCCGGTCGGATCGCTACCGGGTGCGGGTTGTTCCCAAAAATTGACTTCGTTGACCTTTTTCCACGCGACCCATAGTCCCTGGTGATGCACGTGGTCGCCGGGTTCGTTCATCGTGAGCGGTGGCGCACCGGGCAAGTTTAAAGGGTGGCAGAAGGGCCGGTTGCCATCTTCAGGGAAATGGTAGCCTAAGACCTGTTGTTCGTTCCAAGCGACGGTTAAACTATTTTGTGTTTGTGACAGTGAGAACATATTTTTATCCGTAATGTTGCTGGTTTCATATTTTCCAAGGAATTATAGGTTTTGCTCTGCATGATAACCGTGTTGTGCGAGCGTAGTAGATACAGATGTCCAGATGGCTTGTGCTTGTTCAACCGCCTTGGACGCGTCCGCGTTCGTGGGTTCTGGTGTATTTCCCGGATATCTAACATCAGCCACACATCCAGTTAAGTCCGATAGGTCTGACTGAACCGTTTTGAACTGCCAACTGTGAGGCACCAGATTCCACAGAATATTCAAGTCATCCGTTCTGGGAAAATCAATCTGTAGGAAGATTAGGACTGCCTTTAGTGCTTTCTCTGTAGTTTGTTGCGCGTACCAATAGGCTTGACGCGGTGGAAGATGTAGCTGCTTTAAAAGAATTTCAGCGGTTGTTAAGTCTTCCTCTGCATAGCGGAGCCAGCGTGCGGTGTCTGCAAGTCTATCGGCTGTTTGCATAGCAGACTTTACTCCCTCGAAGGTCTATATCGCTATCTCGATCTGCGTCTCCGCGTGCCTGTGAACCGAAGAAGATAATCTGTAGCGGGTCAAATTCACGCACAATGCGGTCTGTCATGATCGAGATAAATTCGTTATTCATTGCCTGCTCCTTTTATTCTTAGGGGCAGTTCTTACCCAAATTGAATAGGTTAACATCATGCAAAAAAGCGTTCATAATCATCATGAGGTCCTATCCAGAATCAGGTTACCGTATCCTCATTTAAGATGCCAACTGCACGATAGCCGCGAGTAATCCTTACCGACCAAATGCTTTCCTTGCTATTAATACATTTGAAACGCAAAGAATTATGAAACGGGTTGGAAATCCATAACTGATAAGTCTTCTTAGCTTGATTCTTAAGCGTTTCGTCAAGGGTTTGATAAGCTGTCCAAAACGAAGGTAGTGTTGCAGATTTCATAGCCGATCCAAATCCATCGGTTCAGCTTTTCCTTCAGCAATTTCCTGTTTGGCACGACGAGCAGCCGCCATAAGTTGTTCTTGCGTTCTGTTGAAGGATACCTCCCAACGAAGTTCATCCTCTAAGTCCGCAATGTACTCACGCAGATGATCTACAATCTGATTCTGTAACGCCTCGGGCAGTGTTTCCATCATTCGGATCATCGTGGTAATAGCATTAGAAGCCATCGTTAGATCCTCCCAATCTTAGTTGAGGTATGGGTTCACAACCTCGCGCTCCAATGCCAAGCCTTCCCATTCGTCGTCGCCGGGGCCGTCGTAGATGAGCGTATGCGGTCCGGCAAAATCTGCTTCTTGCGTAAGTTCAAGGCATTGCACGTAGTCTGCCTTGTCCATTTCGCGCGGTGCAGCGAAATGTGCTTTGGTATGGCACGACTCTGCTAATGGAGCA
Organism: uncultured bacterium; assembly: GCA_964593655.1. Classification (GTDB taxonomy): domain Bacteria; phylum Poribacteria; class WGA-4E; order WGA-4E; family WGA-3G; genus WGA-3G. The sequence continues at coordinate 8,118 of CAZQIP010000135.1, forward strand.
ATCGCGGCGAGATCCTCATATTTTGTATCGCCACGCCAGTTACCGAAGTCGAGACAGAGTCCCACCTTACCGTCTAATCCGTCTAAAATGGTTTTGACGTTTTCGGGCGTAGAGAAGATGGAGAACCAGTTTTCAGTCATCAAGCGGATGCCTGCGGTATCCGCGCGTTCGGTGAGTTGGGCAAGGACATCTCGACTCTGCGCCACGGTCTCCGCTGATGGATCTGCTTTACCACCGATGACGCGTGCACACTTCGCACCGAGTTCACCAGCAATGTCAATCCACTTTTCTATCCAAGCGATGTCGCGCGCGGCTTCAGACGGGTGCGTGATGTCGCCGTCATCAATCAGCAAGGAAAAGAGTTCGACATCAGCATCTGCAAGTGCGGCGCGGAGTTCTGAGAGATAAGACTGCTCAACAGAGGGCAGATGAAAATGGCAAATCTCCAAGGTGTGGATGCCGAATTCGGCGACGCGTGCGGGTAATTCAAGAAGTGAAATGGGGCCCTTGTTGTGGGTTTCGGTCGGAATCTGCATGCCGTGCGCGGGGCCGGTGAATCCGGGTTTCCCGAGCTGTCGATGCAAACTCCACGTTGAGACTGAGAGACGCGGTGTTGACATAGTTTTAATTCTCCAAGATTGCGACCCGTAGATCGCTAAAGGTGATGCTCACCGAACAATAGTTTGAAATATGTATCTAATCCAGACGCTGCTTGTTGCTTCTCTATCGGATTTATCTGAAAATGCTTTTTTAGGAAAGAGTGATGGCTAACGGTATCACTGATGAACGCAGATTTATATTGTTTGAACAGGTCATCATCTATAAGCACATCGCAATTTCCGAAATAGAAGGGAAGTCTATGCAAGTTTCTTTTGAACACATCTATGTATGCGTAATAATCCAATTTTTGTTTGTCAATGACGATTGTATTCGCGCTGTAGTTTTCAACAAAAGTACGGTTTCGCTTTAGGGCGTTGATGTCTCGCAGTGTCCAAAAAAATAGAGAATCATGGTATGTAGGTCGGTTCTTCTTCTTGGGATATTTATCAACGTAACCGGCAATATAATCGAAATCACTGAGACGAAAATTGCTTTTACCTGCTACACGAAAACGAAAGGCGCGGATAAAACTGTACGTCATTCCTTGCGCGTCTCTCCGGTAAAGCGCGAGGGCAATTGGAAAAGGGGTGTGCTTTGCGGATTCAGGAAATTCCCAACTGCTGATGAGTAGACTGTCTATCAATCTGTAATTTGTAGTGAACTCCTTTAGGTGTCTAAAATTGGTAGGTTTAATTAAATAGGATAGTGGATGCAAAACACAAATCAGGTCTGCTCTGAGTTTATTGTATGATCGGAGGAACGATATGCCTAAGTCCCGACTCGCTATATCTTTGTCAATATCAAAATTGACGCTTTTGATACTGTGACGAATGAGAGATGTTTTATCGTTATACGGTGGGTTTCCAACGACTATCAAATGAGACTGCTTGGGAACACCGAATTTTGCCCTTGACACGTCAGACAAAGCGTTCGTTTGAAAAAAACGAACTTCGTCATTGTTGTTTTTAGCGACATCGATTGCGGTTTTGTCTATATCACATCCGATTGTGATAGCCTGCCCACAATCTTTCAGAAAATCCCCGTATCCACACGCGCTATCAATGACAGTAGCCTGTGAACGCACATAAGGCGCGATCATCTCCCACGCTGTGTCTACAATTTCAGGCGGCGTGTAGTAGCTCCCTAAATTGACTCTGCTTTCATACGCTAAGTGTGCTTGGCTCATTTTTTTTCGAGAAGTCACTTAATTATAGATTCTGATTAATCTACCAAGGCGACTTCATGCATTATCAATAGACAGTTGCTCCGTGCACGAGTCCTTTCATTCTTTTACGGCTCTCAGTACAACTATACCAAGTCCCAGGAGAAATACTACAAAGGCAGTAATTGGAATCCATTCCATCATAAATCCTCCAATTCATCAATTTTTCGATGGGCAATCCTATCAACTTGAACTACTATAAATGTAACCAGAAGGACACCGATTAAACCAACTATCAGAAAAAGTACTTTAGCTTCCCTAAAATTCTCAATTAGCCAAGCAATCAAGGAGATGTCAGTGGCAATCGAAATAGCGAATATAACCTTTAGCCAGCCAATCTTCTCCTTGACTTTATCAATATACGCCATGTACAGTGCCCTCATTTTACGGTTAACTTCTATAACTTTTGATCAATCCATGCGACAACTTTTTCGACCATGACAGGGGTGCCGTCGTCAGAAAAGACGTGGTCTATGCCGGGGAGTTCAAGGAATTCTGTTTCTTCGTTTGCGAACTGAAGGATGTCGTGGCTATCTTCAATCGGAACGATGTCGTCTTCTGTGCCGTGAACGAGTAGCCATGGTACGGCAAATTTACTTGCATATTTTGCGACACTATTGATTGTTGTCATGTCGTCTACATAAACCTGCGAAAGTGGACAGTCGGGTTCGTCCCACATGAAACCTTCGTCGGGTATGGCATCGCTGAATTCGCGTTCCGCAAACGCTTTCGTATGCACCATCCCCGCGAGTGAGACGAGTGCTTTGATGCGTTCATCCGTGGCAGCACGCAGCACGCCAACTGCCCCCCCCATACTATGTCCGACATAGCCGACTTTATATTCGCTGAGTGCGTCAATAACTTTACCGAGGTCGGCGACCTCTTTGGTGATAGTGGAATCTGTAAACGCGCCTTCGGATTCGCCGTTGCCGGAGAAGGAGAAGCGCAGGGCAGAGATGCCAGCAGCAGCAAGACCTTCTGCTAAAGCGACGAGCGCAGGTCTGTCTTTATTGCCTGTAACGCCGTGTCCGATCACTACAATTCTGTTGCCCTCGCCTTCGTGAAAGGTGCAATCAAGGCGTTCACCGTGCTCGTTTTTAATTTCGTTGTTTTTAATTTTCCTTGCGGTTTGATCAGGCAGGTTGTATAAACGACGTGCCTTTTCGTAAATCCGCCCTCCATTTCATTACGGGCTAAGCGTTGGTCAACGCTCGCCAGCGAAGGGAATTGTGTAAGTTCTACTTGTTAAATATGAGTTCACAACTCATCAATGTCCATCTTTTGACTATGCCCTGCCTTAATATCAGCACGGACTTTGTGGGCAAGTTGGGCGAGCTTATCTTGTGATTCGGCAAAAGCCTTATTCCATTTCTGTTCATCTTCCAGCTCTTCAAGGATCACAGCAGCAATAGCATCCTGTTCTTCAGGGAACAGTTTACAAATTTCGCTGAGAGCTTTTTCAAGAAGCGGTGTCATCAATGTTTTAGGCGTAGAAAGCTTTGACTTTAGTCAAAGTTGGAAACGCCTTCTCCTCTTTTTCACAAGCTTATTGATAGGTAGCTGCACTTCTACTGTCCACCTAATCTATATTAGGGTTTGCGAGGCACGAATGCCCCGCAAATATCCTTGTGTGGTGCACTATGTGCTATGTCCGTTATTCTTCAGGGCATCAACAACCTTTTCAGGTTTGATGGGTAACTCAGTAATCCGTATACCGATGGCATCTTTGACAGCGTTTGCCATTGTTGCCAACGTAGGCGTGATGGGGGGTTCGCCGACCCCTTTGGCACCATAGGGACCGTTCGGGGCGGGTACTTCAACAATGACAGACTCTACTGTTGGAAGGTCTGCGGAGGTCGGGACGCGGTAATCGACGAAGCCGGGATTGATATTCCCTTCTTCACCGTACTGCATCTCTTCCATCATTGCCCATGCGTAGCCTTGCACTGTGCCGCCTTCAATCTGCCCCTCAACCGCCATCGGGTTGATAGCGAAGCCGACATCTTGCGAAGCAACAAGTTTAAGAACTCTGGTTCTACCGGTACCGGGATCCACTTCAACTTTAGCAATCTGTGCTGCGAGTGCCGGTGTGCTGGCTTGCCGTGCGAAGGAACCTTTTCCGACAATCGGACCACCGGTGGTAGAGAGACTATACGCAGCGAGTTCACCTAATGAAATAGACTTCGGTTGTTCCGCGCTGACGACATGGACGGCACCATCTCTGAGTTCGAGATCGTCCACATTGGTATTCAGCCGTTCTGAGGCAAGCTCCAAAATCCGTCGGTGTGCGTCTTCAGCCGCCAATTTTGCGGTGTTGCCCATTGTGAACGTCACAACGCTTCCACCTGAACCTGTGGAATAGGGGGCGGAATCCGTATCGCCGCGCCGAATTGTAACGCTTTCATAAGGCACCGTCAAAATTTCAGCGATGATCTGGGAAATCGCCGTATCCGTTCCAGTGATGTCCATAGAGCCGTGGAAGATACGGGCACTCCCGTCCTCGTGGACAGAAACGTAGACCCCACCGGGACCACAACCGTTTGTCCAATCGCCAACAGCGACACCCCACCCTTGGTTTTCATCAGCTTCGCGATCCCACCATCCAGCAGCATCAGCGACAGCCTCCAAGGTCTCTTTATAACCGACTCGGGGTTCACTGCCACCTGCTGGGACCTCGTCGCCTTCTTCGCGCATGTTCATGAGCCGGAATTTAACCGGATCCATACCGATACGTTCTGCAATCTCATCAAGTTGAGATTCACCTGCGAAAATGGCTTGTGGTGCACCTGGTGCCCTGTAAGCAGCTGTGCCGGATTTGTTAGTATGAACGCCGTAAGCGTCTACCTTGAGATTCGGAATCTTATAGACCCCGCGGACCCGAATTGTGCTGCCAATCGATGCGCCGGAGACGGAACCGGAATCCCAGAAAGCGAGTGCCTCGCGTGCGAGGATACGTCCATCGTTCGTCGCACCGGTCTTGAGTTTGATGACACACCCGGGGGCGGGTCTACCGTCAGTGAATTCTTCTTCGCGCGTCATTTGAACGCGGACCGGACGTCCTGTTTTCTGTGAGAGTAGCACGGCGGGAACGTGCGTGATGATAACGCCAAAACGTCCGCCAAATCCACCCCCCATCGTCGTTCCGATGACGTTGATTTGCGTCAACGGGATGCCGAGCGTTCCAGCGATCCCGGATCGGATCGCGAACGGTCCCTGCGTGGACGCCCAGACAGTAATCTTGCCGGATGAGTCAGCACTGGCAACAGAGACGTGCGGTTCCATGTAAGTCTGGTGAACGCGCGGAATCACGTAGGTATCCTCAACGACGACATCAGATTCTGCGAATCCTTTTTCAACATCGCCAGCTTCGGTATGGCTTTCAGCAGAGATATTGTAGTAAACTTCGTCTGGATATGCTTCTAATTCTGCCTCAAGTTTGCTAATTTCGTCGCTGTGGTCGTTCTCTTTATCACGGGACAGTGTTCGGATTTGCCCGCTGATTTCTCGCCGATTGGGTCCATCTTTTGTGTCATCACTGTGCAAGCGCGGTGCTGAAGGTTCGATGGCTTCCATAACGTCCTGCACAACCGGTAGTACTTCGTAATCAATTTTAATGCGTTCAGCGGCTTCTTCAGCGATATCCGGATCGGTTGCGGCGACAGCAGCGAGCGGTTCACCTAAGTAAAGCACCTTATCGGTTGCGAAGACTCTACGCCCACTGGGGACATCATCTTGGGTGATAATTGCCCTGACTCCAGGCAGTTTTTCGGCTTCGCTGGTGTCAATGCTGCGTATATTGGCATGTGCATGTTTACTACGGACAATCTTGCCGTAGAGCATACCAGGCGGATGGACATCTGCGCCGTATTGGGCAGCCCCCGTCACTTTCTCAACCGCATCAACGCGTGCCACTGTTTGACCGACAACAGTATATTCTGACATCTAATGCTCCTTTCTTAGTGGTTGTCAGTTGTCAGTCGCCGGTTATCAGTCCCAATCTTGTGGCAGTCACCAGAAAGATGCCCGCCACAAATTGTCTTTTAACTGAAAACTGATAACTGAAAACCGAGAACCCAAAACTATTATGCACTTGCGACGAGATTGTGGAGTTTACCGCGTTCGATAGCCGTGTTACATCTTTTACAGACTTTTACGGTATCCTCGCCAACTTCTCGTTCGTAGAGCACTTTCACACCCGTGCGTTCACAAACCGGACAAGTTCCACGACCATTATTATATTCACCTTGGTGGACGTTCCCGTTTGGATCGACATAGAGGTGTCTTATGCCTGTTCCACGATGCGTCTTTGCCATGTTTTCTCCTTTTTAAGAGTCATCAGTTCAGAGGGCTTGGATACGTCAAAACCTTCTTCAACTGACGACTGAAAACTATTTCTCTGGTGTTCTTTATGCGGTTGTGCGTATTTCTTCCGCCGCTTTCAGAACTGCTTCAAGAATCTTTGTGTATCCAGTGCAACGACAGATATTTCCGCCGAGCGCGTGTCTGAATTCTTCTTCGGTTCTGTCCGGATTTTCGTCTATGAGTGCCTTTGATGCCATAATAAAACCGGGGGTACAGAAACCACACTGATAGCCACCTGTGTTAATAAACGCTTGCTGGACCGGATGGAGTTCACCATCACTGGCTAAACCTTCGATAGTGGTAATCTCTTTTCCAGAGGCTGTAACAGCGAGCACCATACAAGATGTGACGGCTTTGCCATCAACAATGACGGTGCATGCGCCACAGTCCCCTGTGCTGCATCCCTCTTTCGTTCCAGTCAAACCGATCGTGTCGCGAAGTACAGCCAGCAAGGTTTTGCGGGGTTCAATGAGTAGATCGTGTTCATCACCGTTGATCGTTAGACTGACCGGGAGTTTTGCCATATTTTTTCTCCTTAACTTATTGGACCATGCGAGGCATAAAAATCGTTCCTCGCGTTAGATATGAATGCTTTTTACGCGCGTGCTCTCTCCAAAGCGTATTGGAGGGTTCTTCTTGTAAGGACATCGACCATTTCTCTACGATGTTCAGCGGAGCATCGTAAATCGGATATCGGGCTGCATCCGGCTGCCGCCGCTTCACCGGCTTGTTCGAGAAGTTCTGGTGTTGGTGCGTTGCCTCTTAGGAGATTCTCCGCTTCTGTTGCGCGAATCGGTGTTGGGGCAACTGCAGCGAGTCCAATTCGGGCATCTGCAATCGTTCCATCGTCCATATTGACAGCGGCTGCAACACCAATAAAGGCCAAATCCATTACTTCGCGGATTTTGTGTTTGATGTAGTGAGAGCCAGACGCGGGACTCGGTAACCGGAAGCGCGTGATAATCTCACCGGGTGTTAAAACCGTCTGTCCGGGGCCCGTGAAGAGTTCATCAATTGGTACGCTCCGTTCACCATCAGCACTTGCGATGTCAACCTGTGCATTGGCGACAAGTAACCCTGCAACGGTATCCGCTGCTGGCGAAGCATGTGCAATATTACCACCGATAGTTGCGAGATTTCGGATTTGGATTGAGCCAATTTCGGATGCTCCTTCCGCCAAAGCGGTGTGGTGTTGCTGAATATCACCAGACAACTCAACTTCCCGCACTTTTGTCATCGCACCGATGTTGATACTATCACCATCAGTCGTAATACCCGCCAATCCGGGAATCTTCTGTAAACTAATCACGGACTCTGGCGTTTCGGTGTATGCCTTCATCCCGATAATAATATCCGTCCCACCTGCGAGGAGCTGCGCGTGTTCCTCTGCAAACAGGCGGGATGCTTCCGCGAGGGTGGTAGGTTCATAAAACTCAAAACTTTTCAAATTTAATCCTCCGTATCATGTTCCTTCTAAGGTGATACCTTCCGCTTCATACCCATTTTCGCACACCCAACAACACATTAAAGGATACACGATTAAAAGGGTATTTGTCAACCTTAAATCCGAAGCGTGTTGCCTTATGGAATCGGCCACCCCGGTGTCGGCTCGGTGCGGAGGGCTTCTATCTCATAAAGTTCTTCTACACTGATTTCGCGTCCGAGTTTCGCTGACAAGAGCGAACCGCTCATGATCTCTGTAACCTTCAAACCGACATCGCCATTGCTGACGGGTTGCGCGTCGCTGTTACAAGCATCGAGGAAATCGCGAAACTTATCGGGGAAGGCACTCTTGGGCAGCTCCAACGGCGTTTCGACGAGATCGCTTTGATAACGTCTACGGTTACCCTGATCGTCGGTGTCCCATTTCCCTTTTTCAAGGAAAAGTTTATTACCACTGAACGAACCTTTAGAACCGAAGATGAAAATGCCTTGCGGTTGCCCTGCCATATTGCTTGCCCAACCGTGTTCATAGGTGAAGGACATGCCGTTTGTGAACCGGACAAAGATAGAGATGTGTTCCTCAACGTCGTTAATCTCCTCACCTGTGTATTCAGGGAGCATACCGCGGTAGGCAATACCACTGATTGTGGCGGGTTGTGGAGAACCGAGTAGATAGATGGAACGGTTGATATCGTAGACACCTGTGTCGTATACTGTTCCACCACCGCTATAGGCGGAATTAAGGAACCATCTGCCAAACCCGAACATATCGACATTCGGTCTGCCGCGGACGCGATAACTGGTAAGTCTACCGTAGTAGACATCGCCAAGTTCTCCTGAGGTGATATAGTCCCGGATGGCGTAGCTCGTTGGATCGAGGCATGTACCACCGCTCTGGTATGCGAGTTTAACACCCGCTGCGTCACAGGCATCGCGCATATTTCTCGCCTCTGTTGCTGTACGCGCCATCGGTTTTTCGCAGAAGACATGTTTGCCAGCCTGCGCAGCGGCAACGGTGGGGCCTTCATGGACAAACGGCGGTGTCGCAAGACTGACGGCATCTAAATCGCATTCCTTGATCATCTCGTTGTAGTCGCTAAAGATTTTAACACCGTTGTCCGCATATTCCGCCCAGAGTGCTGCGTTTGCTTTCAGTTCCTCGCGTGCTTCCGCTGTGTCTGCCTTTTCTGCTTCCTCAGTTGCGGCTTGTGCGCGGGACGCTGCGCCCGACAGCACTTCTGCGTGACGACGCTTTACATTCGCATCCACTGTGTCGCAGACAGCAACAATTTCGGCGTGTTGCGGATGTGCGAGATACCCGTTGACGTGTGAACCGGATACCATGCCGCACCCGATAAGCCCGATTTTAATCCGTTTTGCCATTATGATGCTCCTTAAGTTCAGGTTTTATAAGTTTCCTGACGGCGAGGCTCCGGCACCTACTTTGACCTGGGTGTCTGCCAACTGAGTCTCTACATGGGCAATACACTCTTGAAGGTTCTTA
>CAZQIP010000136.1:0-6463 GCA_964593655.1 uncultured bacterium
ACTCCTCTGTTACCAATTGAATTACTGCGCTGTTTTTCTATCAAACAACGCTAAAAGTATACGCTATTTGCCTGGGTGTGTCAACAGAAATGCTGTAGTGGCTAGGAAACGAATCATTGGTCTAATTCGCGAGTTTCAGAAGTAGGGTGAACAGCTGAAGGGTGCTCTTGCACCACAGATATGACGTAGCTCCGGATCGCCAACCCTTCGAGCATCTCAGTCTCCACGCGAGGTCCCGGTTTTTGGCGATGATCGAAGACAACATAGTAGCCTTCCGTTGCCCCCTCCGATGTGAGAGACGCGGCGAGCTGCTGCTTGCCTGCTTGATAGCGGATCTCGCCCCGCCAAATCTTTGTTTCGACGATGTATTTTCGCTGATTGTGCGTGATGAGGATATCCATTCTCCCACGACCCGTTTGCACCTCTATGTGCATGACACCACCGATACGTCTAACAAACTCGTCAAGATAGGCAAGTAAGAGGTGTCGTCCTACCGATTCTTGTGGCGTATCCGGCACCTGCAAAATTCTGAAACCCGCCCGTGCTATGAAATCTCGGAAGTTATCAAGTAACGCCTCCATTTCAATCTGCCCCGTAGATGTGAGATACTCATGAAGTTCTTCGCCGGTCTCTTCTGGGAAGTATTCTTGCTCTAACCCGTTTACGAGTGGCTTGAACGTCCTCATAATCCGGTAGAGATAAATTGGATTGAGAATCTCACACATCCCATCAGTCCCTTCTTTAATAACGCCATAAGTGGCAAGTTCACTGATAATGTCATCGTCGAGATTGAAGTCTACGCCTTCTTCACGCGCCATAATCCGCATCAGAACGCTTTCAAAGCGTAGATTCCTGCGGATATTGGTCGTCAGATGTTCAATGTTGGTATTCCGTCCACGGAGGAGTCGTGTATGTGCTACCGTAAAATGCTCCATCGTAATGGTCTCAGTTTTTGGGATATCCATCTCTTCAGTAAGAATCTGTGCCAACCGATTGACAAGCACAGGTTGACCAGCAGTCTGCTTATGAATAGATGCCACAACTTCAGAAGCGAACCCTTGACCGACCTCCTCAGTATATTGTCCAAGCAGTTCTTTGACCTGTTCAAGTGTAAAGTTGGGTAGATGGAACTCATCCTGAATATTGAACGGCGAGATGGACCTGTCGTAGTTGAGTTGAATGATGTTCTGGACTCCGACAATGCCGACGCTGTACGGGCATCGCTCCCTACCAGAGAGATAAATACGGCGTAGTGACCGCAGAAAACCCTTCACAGCATCCCGTGGAATAGCATCAAACTCGTCAATGAGAAGCACGACCTTCTGATTTTTTAGAAAATCCGCCAATTTTTCAAAGAACATTCTTGTTGAAACATGATCAATTACCTTTGCATTATCCAAGAATCGCGTTAGCGTTTCAGAGGGAACCTCTTCACGTTTTTGGAAAACGTTCTCAATTTCTTTGCGAATGTCCGCATAGAACCATACATAAAAATCGGCAGCCGTGGAGTCTTCGTACTCCTCAAAGTTCAGTTGAATTGGGAAATATGTTAAATCTTCAGTTGTAAGTGCGTCAAGTGCCAATCGAAAGAAGGTTGTTTTGCCGGTCTGGCGCGGCGCAAAAAGGACGATATATTTACCCTGCTTGATACGGTCTATGAAATCGGCAGTCTCTTTTGTGCGTGGGACGATGTAGTTATCTTCAGGATATAAGCGCCCTTCGGTTCCAAAACGTTTCATGTACGCCCTTTTCTCCACTGTAAAGCACGTTAAATTGCAGCTTGATTGCGCGACGCTATAGGGTATTGACTCCCGTTTAAGTATATCACATCGTCGCTTAGCAGTCAATACAAATATGAGATGAAATTCCCGCTTTACATTTCCGGGGCAAACATGCTATAATATCCCTATATATTGCAATGCAATGGAGGAAAAATATGCACGTGAAAAAATTTTGTTGGACTGCCTTATGCTTTCTCGCAATCGGATTCATACTTGTTGGGAACATAGATCTCAACGCGAAAGGACACGAGAAATTCAAGGTTGCGATGCTTCTACCGGGTTCAATCAGTGACGCGGGTTGGAACGCTTTAGCGTATGAAGGCCTTAAAGCAATTGAAAAACAACTCGGGGCGGAAACCAGCCACGCTGAGACCCGAACCCCATCGGATCAGGAAGAACAATTCCGTTCCTACGCACTTGACGGTTACGACTTGGTGTTTGGACACGGCTATGAGTTCCAAGACCCAGCGAAAGCAGTCGCAGCCGACTTTCCTGAGACGATTTTCATAACATCTTCCGGTGGCACGATCACCGATAATATCTCACCAGCGAACTTCCGCGTTGAAGAGCCTGCCTATCTTTTAGGGATAATCGCAGGCATGATGACGAAAACCAATAAACTCGGTGTGATGGGTGGACAGAATATTCCGTCTGTGAATAGCACGTTTATGGCGTTTGAAGGCGGTGCGAAAAGTGTGAACGCTGACGTAGAAGTATCTTGGGTATACGTCGGGAATTGGGAAGACATCGGTAAAGGTAAGGAACTCGCACTCGCACAGATTAATGAGGGCGTCGATTTTATCTTCCCGAATGCAGATGCCGCTGGACTTGGTGCCTATGAGGCGGCTGAGATTTTTAATAAATCTGAAACTGCCCAAAAAGAGGACAGGCTGGTATATACCTTTGGGGCGAATCGCGACAAGAGTGATATTTCTCCAACCGTGATTGCAAATGCTGTGATTACACCGAACGCTTTTGTACAGATTGCCAAACTCATCAAGGACGGCAAGTTTAAGCCGCAGGTTTATACTTTCAACATGTTGACAGACGAAGCAATCACCCTCACCTACAGTCCCGCGTTGAAGGATCAGATCCCAGAAAATGTCCAAAAAGCCGTTGAAGATGCCAAAGCTAAGATCCTTGCGGGTGAGTTGAAGGTGCCACAAATTGATTTCACTGAAAAGGAAGACGACACAGATTAACCGATCACCCGAACCGTCTATCACTGGCGTATTTGCTGAGCGCGCCAGCGGATACAGAGAAGGATTTATATGAAATATACCGCTTGTAAATCAGGGCATAGCATTGCAACCTATGCTCTATATTTGTGCCTTTTCGCAATCGGACTTATGCTCATTGGAAATACATACGTTTACGCAAAGGGACATGAAAAATTTAAGGTTGCTTTACTTCTGCCTGCTTCCATCACGGATGGTGGATGGAATGCTTTCGCTTATGATGGCCTCAAAGCGATTGAAAAGGAGTTAGGCGCGAAAGTTAGCCACATTGAGAGTCGAACCCCGACAGATCAGGAAGCACACTTTCGCGACTACGCATTGGATGGGTATCAACTTATTTTTGGACACGGCTTTGAATATCAGGAATCCGCGAAACAAGTTGCCCCAGACTTCCCCGAAACGGTTTTTATTACCTCCACCGGGAACACCGTCACCGATAACATATCTCCGATCGTTTTCGCGATTGAGGAGCCCGTTTACTTGTTAGGGATTATCGCCGGATCAATGACCCAAACAAACAAAATCGGTATTGTCGGTGGCCAAAACATCTCAGCGATCAATAGTATGTTTAGTGCGTTTGAAGAGGGCGCGAAAAGCGTTAACCCTGATGTCGTGGTCCGTCGGGCGTATGTCGGCAATTGGTCGGACATCGGGAAAGGGAAGGAGCTCGCCCGCGCACACATTAATGAAGACAGCGACTTTCTCTTTCCGGTTGCGGATGTCGCAGGACTCGGCGTTTTTCAAGCTGCAATGGAGGCACAATCCGATGGAAAGACCGTCTACACTTTTGGGGTATATCGAGACCAGAGCGAGTTGTCACCTACAACGATAGTCGCGAGTGCGATTGTTACACCCAAGGTCTTTGTAAACCTCGCCAAAGTTGTGCTGGAAGGCACCTTTGAACCGCAACCCTATCGCTTCACAATGGCAGCAGATGAAGCACTTACTTTTGTCTACAATCCGGCATTGAAGGATAAGGTGTCAGAGACAACACAAAAAGCCGTTGAGGATGCTAAAGCCAAAATTCTCTCAGGTGAATTAAAGGTGGAGCAAACCTATCTTACGCAATAGCCGTCAACTGTCAGTTTGTGTACTGCTGGTGTCCTTCCCCGTAACGGGCGGAGCCCAGTTTCAAACCTCGCCAAAGGAACTATTCAGTGAAACAACGAATTTATTGGAATTTATTAGATAAACTTGGACGTTCAGTCCTAATCGTATGTCTCTTGGTCATCGGGTCTATAGTCGGTTGCGAGAGAGTTCAGGATAGCAGCAAAATTATCCACGCGCCAGAACCCGGAACATTCAAAGTCGGTATGCTTCTACCGGGTTCTATTGACGATCAAGGTTGGAATGCCTTGGCGCACGATGGCTTAACAGCAATCGAAGCCGAACTCGGTGCGGAAATAGACTACGTTGAGAGTTTAACGCCTGATGCCTGGGAAGCAGACTTTCGTGCCTATGCCATGGATGGCTACCGCCTCATCTTCGGGCACGGCTACGAGTATCAGGAGGCAGCGATAGCCGTCGCGCAAGATTATCCTGAAATCATCTTCATTACGTCTGCGGGAGCAAGTGGCGCTATTCGTGAGAATGTCTCCCCGATTGTCTTTCGGCTTGAACAAGCCACCTATCTGTTGGGGATGATAGCCGGTCTGATGACCCAAACCGATAAGATCGGGATGGTCGGTGGACAGGAACTTCCATCTGGTAATAGCGTGTTTATGGCGTTTGAAGGCGGCGTGAAAAGTGTCAACCCGAATGCTGTCCTGCAACGTGCTTATGTTGGCGACTGGGAGAGCATTGCCAAGGCAAGGGCTATCGCTACCACACAGATTCAGGAAGGCGTTGACTTCATTTTTCACAACGCGAATGAGGCTGGACTCGGTGTGTTTGAAGCAGTCGTTTTAGCACAGGATGCTGGCAAAACTGCCTATTCTTTTGGTGCTAACCGCGATCAGAGTGCTGTCTCGCCGCGCGCTGTGCTCGCGAATGCGGTAATTACACCCCGAGCATATCTGCAACTCGCTACCGCTGTCACGGCAGGGACGTTTGAATCTAAACTCTATGTCTTTACAATGACGACCGACGGTGCAATCGCTTTGACTTATAACCCAGAACTGAGATCTCAGGTGCCTGAAGAGGTACAACAAAAGGTTGAGGCAGCGAGACAGCAAATTCTTGCTGGCACATTAGAGGTACCACAAATCGATTTTAGTGCGCGGGAATAACCCGTTTCGTAGGAGAGGCCTCGGTCGCGACATTTTGAGGTTTATCGCTGATGAGACATAAAATTGAAATTGATGGGATTGAAGTCGCTTTTACTGAAGATGAAACGATCCTTGAGGTTGCACAACGCCATGAAAAAGAGATTCCGACGCTCTGTTATGATCCGAGGCTTGAGCCTTTCGGTGGCTGTCGGCTCTGCATTGTCGAGTTGGAGGGTGCGCGAAATCCTGTAGCGTCCTGTACGACCAAAGCTACACCGGGAATGGTAGTGCGGACAGCCACTGATACAATAGAGGCGTACCGGAAGACGCTGCTGGAGATGGTTGTTAGTGAGAACCGCGAAGTTGATGTGTCACCGCTGCGCGGTTATGCCGCTGGTGAACTCGCGGACCTCCGCGATAAGTACGCAATAAACGGCACCCGTATGACAGGGGCGAAATCAGGTGCGCGTAAAACCGACGAGAATCCATTTATCCTCAGAGATTATGAACTCTGCATTTCCTGTTATCGGTGCGTCCGCGTCTGTGCTGAACAAGAGGGTGACCACGCTATTAACGTTATGAACCGCGGCTTCCATACACAGATTACGACGGAGTTTGATGGGCTTCTCAAGGATTCCGCCTGCACGTTTTGTGGACAGTGTATCCAGACCTGTCCGACCGGCGCACTCGCCGACAAGAAAGCACTTCGCGCAGCGGATGAAGTCGCGGATGCTATTCCTGACAAAACCCGCACCATTTGCCCGTATTGTGGGGTCGGGTGTTCCGTTGATATACTCACACAAAATGAAAAGATTGTTGGCATTCATCCAGCCATGGATGGACCTGCGAACCAAGGCGCGCTCTGTGTTAAAGGTCAGTTTGCTTACGACTTCGTGCAGCACTCGGATCGGTTGAAAACCCCACTTATTCGTGGGGACGATGGCGAGTTCCACGAAGCAACTTGGGAAGATGCCCTTGATAAAGCCGCTGAAGGTTTCCGACAGGTCAATGCTGAACACGGTAGACACAGCATCTACGGCATCGCTTCGGGGCGCGCACCGAGTGAAGCGGCGTATCTGATGCAGAAGTTTATCCGTGTGGGGTTCGGGACGAATTACATTGACAACTGCAGCCGTGCCTGACACGCGCCGACCGTTGCCGGTCTGGCAGCGACAATCGGACGTGGAGCGATGTCGAATCCGCTTGTTGATATGGAGAAACCGGATGTAATCTTCTG
>CAZQIP010000137.1:0-10573 GCA_964593655.1 uncultured bacterium
AATATATAAAATGCCACGAGCCGAATAGAACTGAAGAAAGCCAGCGGAGCTTGTTTGATCTCCTTTAGATTGAACATGTTAAATGCTATGAACCGGAAAGAATTAAATGAAACGATAAGTTTCATATTAGAAAATATAGATAGTAGTAGAATCGTGATGAATAGCGTAGCAAGCATTAGGCATCAATTAATTGATTTAACCGTTGAAGAACAAGTTATTTCTGAAGAGGATTTTTACAAAATAAGTAGCGTTCTGTCCGCACAATCAAGGAGTCCTTTGTGGGAAAACTATTTCATAAAAAAGCATGATTGTGAAAGAGTTAGTAAAAATGAGAATAGAGGGGATCTAAAAAAGAACGGCAGATACTATGAGTATAAAAGTTCTGGTTACAATCAAAATAATTCCGTTAATATTCTTCAAATTAGACCGTGGCAGGATTGCGATTACATTATTCAGTCAATCTCTGATGATGGATCAACCACGTTCGTTTTAGCACATGCAGAAATGATGTTAGAAATGGATAGACTTAAAGCCTCTCCCGCACACGGAACTCAAGAAGCTTTAGAAGATAACAAAACCATAGAATACATGATGAGAGTAGAAAGAGATTCTGCGGATTGGGATAGATGGATTAGCAACTATTGCAAAGAAGGTGATATTTTCAATCCTGAAACAGAATGAAACCGTCCCTATCGCCTATCCTTCTACAAACGCTTTTTTTCTTCCTGTCCCTTGTACTGCAACTGATACAACCGATAATAGATGCCATTTTGTTGCAGCAACTCGTTGTGTGTGCCGGTTTCACGGATTTCGCCGCGGTGCATGACGATAATCTTATCCGCATTTTGGATTGTTGAAAGCCGGTGCGCGATGACGACAGAGGTCCGATTTTCCATCAGCCGGCTCACCGCATCTTCAATCAGGAGTTCAGTTTCGGTGTCAACGCTTGAGGTCGCTTCGTCGAGGATAAGGACACTCGGATCGGAGGCTAACGCACGCGCAAAGGCAACTAACTGCTTCTGTCCAACGGATAACCCAGCGCCATCTTCTTTGATCTCTGTACCATAGACCTCCGGCATCTTTTGCACAAACCTGTCCAAATGTACATCTTCCGATGCCCGTTTCACCTGTTCCGCCGAAATCGATGAGTCCCCTAAAGTGATATTCCGTTCAATGGAGTCAGAAAAGAGAAAGATATTCTGTTGTACGATGCTAATCGCGCCCCGCAGATCCTCCAAATTCATCTCCCGGATATCAACGCCATCAATGAGGATTTGCCCCTTGTTGATCTCATAGAACCGGCAGAGCAGGTTGATGATAGAGGTTTTCCCTGCCCCCGTATGCCCTACAAGTGCGACCTTCTCCCCCGGTTTCACCTTGAACGAGACATCCCGTAGCACATAATCATCATCGTTATAGGCAAACCAGACGTTTTTGAATTCAATCTCGCCTTTCAGACTTTCGGTGCCAGTTTTAGGAGCTGCAGAAATGATAGACGGTTGCGTGTCAAGGAGTTGGAAAATGCGTTCGGAGGATGCCATTGCGTTCTGAAAGATGGTATATTTTTCGCTGAGTTCTCGGATGGGCCAGAAGAACTGTCGCGCGTAGCCCATGAACATCACCAGTCCCCCAAAGCTCAGTGCATTTTGCACAATTTGTCCGCCGCCATACCAGATAATCACGGCTGTTGCGAGTGATGCTGCTACCTCTATCAGTGGGTGAAAGATCGAAAAATAGAAGATGCTCTTCAGGTTGGCAGCGAGGTATCGCCGATTGCGCTCGTTGAATCGGAGATGGCTCCGTCGTTCTTGTGCGAACAGTTTCATTGTCGTCATACCGACGATGTTCTCTTGTAAAAAGGCGTTGATGCGCGCAAGCTGCTTACGTTGCTCTCGGAAGGCGCGACGCGAATAGATCTGGTAGACGAGCGTCGCGCCGAAGATGATTGGGATTACTGTGAACGTCACGAGTGCGAGCTTCCAATTATAGAGAAGCATCACGACGACAATCCCACAGATCCGGAGCAGATTCGCGAAGATAGTAATCACACCGGAGGAAAAGAGTTCGTTGAGGACTTGAACATCCCCCATCACGCGGGTCATCAATCGACCGACCGGATTTTTATCAAAGAACTGTACGTCCAAGCGTTGTAAATGGGAAAAAAGCACCTGACGGAGATCGTGCATCACGTGTTGCCCGATCATCTGTGTACGATACTCTTCAAAGTAGCCAAACACGAACAGGCTAATCAATGCCAACACATAAAGAATAGCGATTGTCCTTAATCCTTCTGATATTCCTGGGGTTAATCCTTCTGATACACCTGGGGTAATGTAGTCGTCAATCGCAAGCTGCATCAGAAACGGTCCAACCAATTGCGAGAGTGTATTCCCCACCATAAGAAATCCGATGATGAGCAGCTGGAATTTGTAGGGTTTGAGGTACGAAAGGAGTCGCCGCATTAGCATCCGGTCATAAACTTTTCCGAGGTCTTGTTCTTCATCGCTATATTCGTATAGGTCGCTTCCCATGCCAAACACAGGTGGGTTCCTCCTTTGGTAATCCGCCATCCTGAGGCGCGCTTACAAACCGCGCCCGCGGCTGCGTAAGTTATAGTTTCTCAAGTTCCTCTTGCAAGAGTTGTGTTTCATAGATGCCGGCATAAATCCCGTTCTGTTCGAGGAGTTGTTCGTGTGTGCCTGCCTCAACGATGCTGCCCTCGTCAAGGACGACGATGTGATCGGCCCCCTTGACGGTAGAGATACGGTGTGAAATGAGGATTGTCGTGCGATCTTTCATAATTTCGGCGAGTCTACTGAGAATCGTATCTTCTGTTTGGGTATCCACATTTGCGAATGCGTCGTCAAGGATCAGAATTTTCGGTTTAATGATAATCGCGCGTGCGAGTGCCGTCCGTTGGCGTTGCCCGCCTGAAATTGTCATCCCACGTTCACCGAGGAAGGTTTCTAACCCGTCGGGGAACTCTTCAATCTGTTCAAGGAGATCTGCGGTGTGCGCTGCGTCTTTTATCTCTGCCTCGTCTGGTGTTTCGAGACCATAGGCGATATTATTTTGCAAATAGTCAGAGAAAAGGAACGGTTCCTGCTCGACGACCCCGATGTTGGATCGGAGCACATTTAACGGTATATCCTGAATGTCTACGCCATCGACAAAGACGGTGCCACGTGCTGCTTGACGGATGCGTGGCAGGAGGTTGACAAGTGTAGATTTCCCGGACCCTGTTCCACCGACAATAGCAAGCGTCTTACCACGTTCAATTTTGAGGTTAATGCCCTTAAGCACAGGCGTTCCATCGGGATACGCAAAATTAAGGTCTCTAAATTCGATCTCACCTTCAATATCTTTGATTCCCCATTTCACCTGCTCGCCATCGAAGATTTCCGGTTTTTCATCAAGGATCGCTTGGAGGCGCCCCATAGATGCTGCGCCGCGTTCAAAGGTGTTGACGATGAAGCCGAGCGTAATCATCGGACGGATGAGCATCATGAGATAAGCCTCGAACGCGACGAAATCGCCGAGCGACATTTCGCCATTGATGACCCGGAGTCCACCTATCCAAAGCAGAACAACAATACTGATCCCCGGTAAACAGCGGAAGATTGGAAAAAAGAAAGTCATCAGTCGGATCTGTTCGTGGTTACGGTCAACAAATTCTTGGTTTAATTCTTGAAAGTGTTCGATTTCGCTTGCTTCGAGTGTGTACGCTTTCACCAAGCGGACCCCGGACAAATTCTCCTGCACTTTGGTGTTCAACGTTGAGAACGCCTCTTGGATTCGCTCATAACGTGCATGTAACCGTTTTCCCAGAAAGCGAATCAGGAGTGCAAGCACTGGATAGGGCAGCAGTGCAACAAGCGTCAAGCCTACATCAATACGAAGCATAATGGTGAGTGCGAGTCCGAAAAATACGATTGCATCTGCTGTATACATGACAGCACTGCTCAGCACCATTCTGATGGCGTTCAGATCGCTGGTTGCCCGCGTCATCAGGTCGCCGGTACGGACGTTATCGTAATACGCTGCAGAGAGTTTTTGAAGATGAAGAAAGAAGTCGGCACGGAGGTGGAACTCCATCTGCCGCGCGACACCTTGGATGATGCGCCGTTGAGCGAAACGCAGGATACCTGCGACAAGCGCGACACCAAAGAGGAGCAGTGCAAAAAAGAGAATTCGTTCCGGAGAGATCGTAAAGATTTCTCCGACATAGTTCTCGTCATACCGGCTCCTCGAAGCGAGTCCTAACTCATCAACAACCGTCTTGAGGATTTGGGGGCTAATCAGGAGAAGCACATTCGTCACAAGCACAAGAAAGAAACTGAATATAATGGCGTACCGGTACCGAATGACATACTTCTTGAGACCGAGTAGACTGCGAATGGTGGAACTCCTTTCCGGCAGGTGAGCCGCGCGTCGTCAATTTTATATTTTGACGTAAATGTTGGATATGTGTTTAATCAAGTTTTGGGCATACTAAGAAACTTCTTTCTGTAGGAGCGAGCTGCGCTCGCGACTGTTTTCCAATCTTTCTGTAGGAGCGAGCTGCGCTCGCGACTCTTTAAGAACGCGTAAAAGTGCATCCAAGAATGCGTATAGATGAATTATTGTACGGCGAAACCTGTTACACGCCGAGTACATAAGCGGAACCATTATTCAACCCCAAATTATAGAAATTACGAAGAGGACAAAGCCTATGGAAAAGAACAAAAAATGGTCACCTGCTTTAATGCAGCCTGAAAATAGTGATATAACTATCTGGGAACTTCCTGAAGGCGCGATTACGCGTTTGGGACAAGGTATAATAATGGGAAATATTACCCCTTCACCAGACGGTAAGTATCTCGCCGTTGGCAGTTGTATAGGCGTCTGGTGGTACGATGTGTCCACCATGACTCCCGTCGCACTATGGGATACAGACAGAGGATTCATTTCTGCTGTCTCATTTTCACCAAATGGCAAATGGCTTGCTACCGGTGATGGGGACGGGCTCGTCAAGGTATGGGATGTGCAGCGCGGTATCTGCATCTCCGAAATGGAGCGAGATGAAGCCGAGAGACCTTATCATATAGTCTCCCGCCTCGTCTTTTCGCCCGATAGTCAACGACTTGCCGTGTCCAGTGCCCGTGATTATATCTTATACGTCCATCATCCAGAAACAGGGGAACGGCTTGCAAAATTTCACGATGATCCGAAAAAATCCAGATGGTGGGGCGGCACGCCACGCCCTATCGCTTTTTCTGCAGATGGCAGTCTATTGGCATGCACAATGCCGGACGAAAGCTTAAGGGTGCATACAGACAAAAGCGGCTATATTCGTCTTCCTAAGGATGCCACCGA
This sequence comes from uncultured bacterium, assembly GCA_964593655.1. Taxonomy (GTDB): domain Bacteria; phylum Poribacteria; class WGA-4E; order WGA-4E; family WGA-3G; genus WGA-3G. The sequence goes on from CAZQIP010000137.1 coordinate 5,356, forward strand.
ATTTATCGCCGTTTGGAATGTAGAGACGGGTGAACGGCTTGCCTGCCTCACAGATACCGAAGGTTTTGTGGATAGTTTGTGTTTTTCGCCGTGTAAGCGTTTTCTTGTTTCAGGGGTTCGAGGTACAGTCCGGGTTTGGTCAACAGCGAATTGGGAGTTGCTTCACACCTATCAGGATTACGGAACAGAACGGAAGCAGGTATTCTATTCTCCAGAGGGTGTGCTGTACGCTTTAGAAATGTCTGATGATGCCTTCATCGTGTGGAACGTAGCGTGCGGTGAAAAGTGCAACCGCTTCCTTGAAGCGCATAGTTCTCTCCATGATGCCTACGTTCCCAAAGGCACCCCATTCGTTTTAGCTGCTTACACTCCCCGTGAATTTAGAAAATGGGCGGTGGGTGATTCTCAACCGCGTTCGTTTCCTCATTTACATACAGGTGTTCCTTCTTCACTTGTTTTTGGGCTAGATGGGAAAACGCTTGCAGGCGGATATTGGAGCGAGACAGAGAAGGTGATGTTATGGGATATTACCCAACCATCCTCGCAGCCATCCTGTTTCAATTTACCCGGAAGCGACTATGCTGTGTCTGTGTCGCCACAGGGAAAAATCTATGCAACGGGTCGTGATGGCATAATTGCAAAGGTGTGGGACATTGGAAACAACGAGACACCTGTCGCGACTTTCACACTTTCCGACGAAAAAAGCCCGCTTGCAGAACAAGAGTGGCAGGTATCAACGGCAGCGTTCGCGCCTACAAGCAACCTATTGGCATGCGGGGATAGTGAAGGTACGTTGTATGTGTGGGATGTGCAGCAACAGCGCATACAACACGCGTTCAAAGCACATGATGGATGGATTAAGTCAATGGCTTTTAGCCCCAATGAAAAACGACTTGTAAGCATTAGGAGTACTGGCCCTGTTGCGCGATTGTGGGATGCAGAAAGTGGTGAACCGATTAAAACGTTTCCAGAAAGAATCTATGCGTATGCCTTTGCACCTTGTAGCACTTTAATTGCGCTCGGTAAAGGAAAGGAGATTCTTCTATGGGATATTGAGCGTCGTGAAACTGTCCTGAGTATCCCTCAACCAAAGGACAGTTGGAGCCCATTTGCGTTAGCATTTTCGCCATGTGGTCGCTATTTGGCTTCCGGGGCGTGGTGGCTACGCGGCTTTGGTATTAAGAAGTGTCCGGTGCTGTTATGGAATGTTGAGAGTGGCGAGAACATTGCCGCCTTCCGAGGACACCCTACCGATATCCAGAGTCTCGCTTTCTCTCCTGATGGCACGATTTTAGCGAGCGGCGGTTATGGCGGCACCATCATGCTTTGGGATGTGAAACCCTATACAACTGGTTAGAAACTCAAGGTGCGTATGTGCAATTTCCAAATCAAAACTGACTATTTTCAAATATAATCAAGGAGTCAATATGAAACAAAATCGAAGGCCGGCACCATTCAATGTCGTGCCGAGTGATACCGAAGGAATTACATGGGCATTACCAGAAGGCGCGATTGCTCGATTGGGGAAAGGTAATTTTCGTGAGGTGAAACCATCTCCAAATGGTACATATTTTGCCGTTGCAACCGGTATCGGACTCTGGTGGTATGAGATGTCCTCAAAGCCGCCTATCGCGCTGTGGGAAACAGAACGGGGAATGATCTCCGCTGTCGATTTCTCACAAGATGGCGAGTGGATCGCTATCGCCAATTACGACGGTGTTATTAAGGTGGTGGACATTCAGAGTGGTGAATGCCTCGCACAGATGAAGCGGACAGAAGAACACAATATCTATTGGCGCATTAACTTTTCTCCAGATCACAAATGGATTGCCACGGCGAATTTTAGCGGCGTCGTTGAGGTGTTAGATGTCCATCGCGGTGTGTGCATTGCCGAGATGGATCGAGGGGAACGCGAAGTTAAATCCGCTGATATTTCCCAACTCGGATTTTCACCTGATGGACAATACATCGCCGCTATTGGAAATAACCCCAAAGTCTATTCAGTCCGCGACGATCAAGTTGTCAACCCTGACACAGAAGGCATGCAAACCCACATTTGGGATCCAGCAACGGGTGTGCCCATTGTCAAATTTGCAGGGAGTAGATTTACGTTCTCTCCAGACAGTCGCCTGCTGGCGGGCGCGACTCCCGACGAATCATCGGGTGGTGACGATCGCGTTGACCGGTGCATCTCAGTGTGGGATATAGCGAAGGCGGAACGCATCGCTCACTTCAGAGCGCATAGCGACTGGGTAGACGCTATTCTCTTTTCGCCTTGCAGCAATTTCCTCGCATCAAGTAGTAGAGATAAAAGTTTACGCGTGTGGGACATAGCAAAGGGTGTGCAAAAAGGGGGTTATGAAAACTTTGGAACGTCTCGAACGGTGCCATTTTATTCGACAGAAGGTGAGTTGTTCGCGATTATAGATGGACAAGACACCATTGAAGTCTGGAATATGGAACGCCGTGAAAAAATAGAGATTCCAGAACTACATCCGAGGAGTGTTGATGCCGCATGGTTTAGAGAATTCCCACAATCGGCTCTTGCGGCGATTCACACCAGTACCACAACAAACAAAAAGACTCAAATTGGCAATATACATACATTCTCAACACTTCGGGAACCCGATTGTTTCCCAGATCCTATTCTATTTTTGCCGGATGGAAAGACGCTGGCGACAAGAGGGCATCGGACCGGTATTGTGCTATGGGATGTTGAAAGTAAGCAGGTTCGAGAAACATTATTGAAGGATACACGCATTACCTCTTTTACTGTTTTGCCTTCTGGAAACATACTATCTGCGCATAGTCAAGACAACAACATCAAGGTTTGGGATGCCGAGAAACCTGACGCACCGATCGCAGAATTCACCGAAACCGATCCGGTCCGATTGATATGGAATATAGCATTTGCACCGACAGATAATCTACTTGCCGTTGGAAGTAGGGAAGGTGCAATCCACCTATGGGATTTCAAACGTAAGGAGCGTTTGAAACCGCTCACAGGACACACCGATCACATCTGGTCAGTGACCTTCTCACCAGATGGCAAAAGACTGGCAACTGGTTCAAGCGATGACACCAATCGTCTGTGGGATGTTGCATCCGGCGAAGAGATTGCGGAATTCCCTTTAGATAAACCTCGCACACTTATGGAGATAGTTTTTTCACCGTGTGGTAACTTGATTGCTGGTGGACTGTTCGGCGAACTCCGCGTGTGGTGTGCGGAAAGTCTAACAACGCTTTTTACAATACCACAGTCAGAAACACAGAAGCCGTATGCCTTGGCATTCTCGCCGTGCGGACGTTATCTGGCATCGGGTACCTGGTGGCAGACGGGAATGGAGAAGATGGCAATTCGGTTATGGGATGTGGCAAGTGGTGAAAATATTGCGACGCTCTGGGGACATCCGACAGACATTCAGTCGCTCGCATTTTCGCCAGATGGCACACTTCTGGCGACTGGTAGTTTCGAGTGCACAACCCTTCTCTGGGATTTGAAACCCTTTGTAAGGTGAATTCAATATAAGGATTTGGCTAGCGACTGACTGCTGACTGTCTCTCAGAAAAAATATATTGACAGCATTTTCTCCTGCAGTGTATGATATGCAAAACGTACACTACCATAGGAGGAAACAGATTTGGCGGCAGATATTGGACTCATCGGATTAGCAGTGATGGGCGAAAACCTCGCACTGAACATGGAAAGCAAAGGGTTTGAGGTGGCGGTTTTTAACCGTACCGTCTCACGGGTAGACGCTTTCATGGAACGTGCTGCGAAGGGCAAAAATATCACTGGGGCACATTCTATACCAGAGTTAATTGAAAAACTCAATACCCCTCGAAAAATTATCTTGATGGTGAAAGCGGGAGAACCCGTTGACGCATTTATCGGGCAATTAGTGCCACACCTCTCAAAAGGCGACCTCATTATTGACGGCGGGAACTCTAATTTCAACGACACCGTCCGCAGACACGCGGAGTTGGCGGAACAGGATATTCTGTTTATCGGCACCGGTATCTCCGGCGGTGAAGAAGGCGCGCTCAAGGGACCCGCGATGATGCCGGGCGGTTCCGCTGCGGCGTATGCACTCGTGGAACCGATCTTTACGAAGATTGCGGCGCAGGTAGATGGTACACCGTGCTGCTCCTACATCGGACCGGACGGTGCCGGGCATTACGTCAAGATGGTGCATAACGGCATCGAATACGGCGATATGCAGCTGATATGCGAAGCCTACTCACTGATGAAAAGCGTCTTGGGCATGGACGCGAACGAGATGCACGAAGTCTTCAGCGAATGGAATCGCGGCGAATTGAATTCCTACCTCATCGAAATCACGGCAGACATCTTCACACAACTCGATAGCAGCGGCACGCCTTTTGTGGATGTTGTGTTGGACCAAGCGGGACAAAAAGGTACCGGCAAATGGACGAGTATCTCGGCACTGGATCTCGGCATCTCCGCACCGACAATCGCTGAGGCGGTTTTTGCGCGGTGTATCTCCGCCGTCAAAAGCGAGCGTGTTGCGGCAGAACAGGTGATTCAAGGACCGGCGGGAACATTCCAAGGCGACCGAGATGAAGCCTTAAAAGCGATTCATGACGCACTCTACGCCGCGAAAATCTGCTCTTATGCGCAAGGTTTCGCCTTAATGCGGGAAGCGAGTGAAGAATTGGGTTGGAATTTGGACCTCGGCAAGATCAGTCTCGGTTGGCGTGGCGGGTGTATCATCCGGGCAAAATTCCTGCACCGGATCGCTGAGGCGTTTGAGCGAAATCCTGAACTTCCCAACCTGCTACTCGATTCCTATTTCCGAGGCGTGATTGAAGCGGCACAACCGAACTGGCGGAACGTCATCGGTACCGCCACGCAACTCGGTGTCCCGATTCCGGCGTTCAGTTCCGCTTTAGCCTATTTCGATAGCTACCGCAGCGGCAGGCTCTCCGCGAATCTCATCCAAGCGATGCGCGACTACTTCGGCGCACACACCTATCATAAACTCGATGCAGACGGGAACACGGTTCTCGGAAAAGACGGCGAACCGACGGTATTCCATACCGAATGGATGCTCGAAGGTCGCCCAGAAGTTATTGTTGATTAAATTTTAAATTATTGGGTTTCTGACCTGCGTGCCATTACGCGCAGGTTTTCGGTTATTTTCTAGTTTTTAACCGGACCCGTAGCCCGTAATGAAATGGAGGGCGGATTTAAGAA
>CAZQIP010000138.1:0-31675 GCA_964593655.1 uncultured bacterium
ATCATGATCTGTGCGAGGCGTTCGGCTTCGGTGAGCCACCGCGGTTCAAAACTGGCTTCGTAGAGTGTGATGAGCCCGGCGATGAAATAGGCGTAGTCCTCAAGATAGGCGTTGAGATGGCTTTTGCCCGCACGGTAGGTACGCAAGAGGAGTCCGTTGTCTTGGGATAGCGTTGTCAAGACGAATTCGGCGGACTTTTCGCATGCCTCAAGGTATTCAGGTTTACCAGTGAGTTGGTAACCCATCGCCATGCCGCGGATCATAATACCATTCCAACTGGTCAGGATTTTGTCGTCAAGTCCAGGTTTAATGCGTTTTTCCCTCTCTTCAAAGAGTTTCTGTCTCCCATCTGCGAGGAGAGCCTCCAGGTCTTCAAGTTCCATTCTTAGTTTTCTGGCAAAGATGTCCGGTGGCGTTTGAACGTGGAGGATATTTTCACCCTCAAAGTTCCCCTGTGGTGTGATGTCGTAATACTCGCAGAAGATTTCGGCGTTCTCTTCGCCGATGACATCTTCAACATCGTTCGGTTCCCAGACAAAGAATTTACCTTCTACGCCTTCACTATCTGCATCTTGTGTGGAATAGAAACCGCCGTTTTCCGCATCGTACATCTCGCGGAGGACGTAGTCGAGGGTTTCGGTGGCGATGTGGCGATAGAAGGGTTTTTGGGTGGCTTGGTGCGCCTCAAAATAGGCGACGACGAGTTGCGCGTTGTCATACAACATCTTCTCGAAGTGTGGGACAAGCCAGTGTGCATCAGTGGAGTACCGATGGAAACCGCCGCCGAGTTGGTCGTACATGCCGCCGCGTGCCATCTTCTCTAAGGTGAGTTCTACCATCTCTAAGGCATTGGCGTTGCCGCTATGATTCCAATAGCGCAAGAGGAAGGGTAATCCCATGCTGGGTGGAAATTTGGGGGCGTTACCGAATCCGCCGTGTTGCGCATCGAATTGCGAACGGTATTGTTGGAACCCGTGGGTCATCAGTTCTTCTGTGAGTTCATGCTCATGTGGATCGACGACATTGCTTATCTGGTTAAGGTGCGCTGTGAGTTGATCCGCCTGTTCTAAGACCTGTGCTTTTTTATCGTTGAATGCTTCTGAAACGGCTTCCATCACCTTCGGGAATCCGGGTCTGCCGTATCGGTCAGTGGGCGGATAATAGGTGCCGCCGTAAAAGGGTTTGAGATCCGGTGTGAGGAAAACGGTCATGGGCCATCCGCCTTGACGGGTCATGACTTGGACGGCGTTCATGTAGATTTCGTCTAAATCCGGGCGTTCTTCTCGGTCAACTTTGATGTTGATGAAGAGTTCGTTCATGACGGCGGCGATTTCCTCGTTTTCAAAGGATTCGCGCTCCATGACATGGCACCAGTGGCATGCGGAGTAGCCAATACTCAGGAGAATAGGCTTTTGCTCTTGTTTGGCGCGCGCGATTGCTTCTTCGCCCCACGGATACCAGTCAACGGGATTGTGTGCGTGCTGGAGTAGATAGGGGCTTGTTTCATGGATAAGGCGGTTGGTGTGTGCGGGAGTATCGTGCATTCGTGTTTCTCCAATGTATAGGATTCTATATCAGAAGGCATTCGCGCGCTTAAGACGATGGGCGGGTAGTCTGCACGCCCGCCCTTACAAGTGAAGAGATACCGCTACGGGGATTCGAACCCCGGTTTGATGGCTGAGAACCATCCGTCCTAACCCCTAGACGATAGCGGCACATTGATAGAATAATAGAGAACTGCCCGGGAAGGACTCGAACCTTCACTACATGGTCCAGAGCCATGCGTCCTACCATTAGACGACCGGGCATTAATACAAAGTCTGATAGTTGTGTGCTGTTTTTAGGCACTTTGGTTTACCATACCGGAGAGGATACCAAGAATTTTGTCGCTCTGCTGGATTGGGTAGATTGCAATATCGATCTGTAGATTCTTTTTCTCCAATTTGAGGAACTGCCAATCGACTCCTGTTGTCGTGGCACCATATACGCACGGGATATCGTTCCCTTTTTCCTGATTGAAACGTTGTGCGGCGATCATCTCGGCAACACATTGCCCGAGTCCAAGCTTCATATCCGTATTTTTTGCTTCAGCAAGGGCGATGACAGGTTCTTCCAAAAAAAGTTGTCCGGGTGACAGACTAATTAAAAAATCGCAAACGCCTGTTAAATCGTTTTCAAAATCAACATTAAAGTCGATTCCCGAAAAAAAACTGATCCGATAATCGAACTTTTCACAGAGTTCGACAAGGATATCAGCCACAATAAGTTCAGAGCGTGCCTTCTCAGTCCCGATTGCGGCCGCTAAGGGCACCTTTTTCGCTAGCCCTGCTGTGAGATAATCACTCGGGGTAATTGGTTCTATTTCAGAAAAGAGGCCTATGAATTCAGTCTTTTCCAATTCAAACTTTGTTACGACTGATTCCAAGGTGAAATTGCTATAACTCATTATGGCAAAATCCTCAATTCGCGCCTGCAACTAATACGTGTTGTCCACTTTTAAGTATACCTTAGGTGCGTTGCGTTGTCAACCTTTTTTTGAGAGTTCGCAATATCGCGAGCACACCTCGCTCCTACAGCAGCAAGACGCACACATCCATAAAGTAAATATGTAAAACTAAATGCCTTTAGCGAGTTGACAGTCTACTGCATTGGCATCACCGAGACTGAGATATTGGAGAAGGTATAGAAAATATTCAGGAATCCGATAAAAATCGTTGGGATAACGAATACGCTCAGCAAGGCAAAGGTGCCGGTAGAGAAGGAGACGCGATCGGTTTCCTCGCCTGCATCTTCGAGAAACATCGCTTTCACAATACGCGCGTAATAGTAGAGCGAAACGACACTATTGAGTAAACCGACAAGTGCAAGCCAATAATACCCTTGCTCGAGAACGGCGGTGAAGAGGAGCCATTTTCCGAAGAACCCAGCGAACGGCGGAATTCCAGTTAGTGAAAAGAGGAAAATAACCATTGCCCAAGCAACTAAGGGGGCGCGTGAGGAGAGTCCACGGTAACCTTCAACCATTTCACTCCCCACCTCGTTCGCGATGAGGACAACAACATAAAATGCCCCCAAGTTCATAAAGAGATAGACGACGAGGTAGAAGAGGATTGCCCCGATACCTTCAGAGGTGAGGAGGACACCCCCCATCAAGAGGTAACCACCGTGTGCGATGCTTGAATACGCCAATAGACGTTTGACGTTTTGCTGAGGGAGTGCGGCAAGGTTTCCTACGGTCATCGTCAATGCGGAGACTATTGCCAGCATAAAGGGCCAATCAACCGCTTGCATCAGTTCGGTGCTGCCAAACCCGGCATAGAAAAACCGGATGAACAGGGCAAACCCTGCGGATTTTGAGGCGACGGATAAGAAAGCAGTTATCGGGATAGGCGCGCCTTCATAAACATCGGGTGACCACATGTGAAATGGGACGGATGCTATCTTATAACCGACACCTGCGAGGACAAAAGTTATCGCAATTAGCACAGCGAGCGGTGCTATATCTCCGGCTGCGAGGAGTTCTGTGAGTCGTCCGGCAATTTGCGCCAGATCCCCTGTACCTGTCATTCCGAATAGGAAGGAGAGCCCGAAAAGCATTGTTCCAGATGCGACTGCGCCGTAGGTGATGTATTTAAAAGCGGCTTCGCTTGAGCGCGGGCTATGCGTCAAGAACCCAGCGAGAATATAGGAGGTAAGGCTGACCGTCTCCAACGAAATGAATATCATCAACAGGTTCGTTGACGATGCCATGAGGAACATGCCGAGGGTGATGGCTAACAAGAGTGCATAGTATTCGCCCTTCAACCGCGCGTCGAGTTCCTCAGAGCGGAGTGAAAAGAGGATCGTTGCAGCGGTTGCGAGTAGCAGCAAGATCTTGAAAAAGCTGGAAAACGTATCAAGTCGGATCATTCCCAGAAAGAGGGAGATAGGCCCTTCATTGCCGAAAGAGAAGTGTATAAAGAGCACAGCAGCAAAAGTGCAAATACATCCTACGAGCGAAAGATGTGCAACAGCGGAACTTTCCCTATTTTTCACAACGAGATCGAGCAGGATGACAGCAACAGCAAAAATGACCAGTAAGATTTCCGGGGTGAAATAGAGGAGGCTATCAATGTTTTTCATGCGTTCCTCAAACCTCCTATATGGCGTGCAGGACATCTATAAGATTGGTAACGGATTCTCTGAACATATCAATGGCGAAGTTGGGCCAGACCCCGAGCACGATGGTTAAGATGCCGAGTGGTACAAGTGTCAGAATTTCACGTCCGTTGATTTCTGGGAGTGCTTCATATTTGGGGTTGAGTGTCCCTAAGAAGACCCTTTGAAGCGTCCAGAGGAAATATGCGGCACCGACAACAATACCGATTGTGGATAAGATGGTCAAAATCTTGAATTCGTCATAAGCACCGAGTAAGGAGAGTGCCTCTCCGACAAACCCGCTTAAGCCGGGTAATCCAAGAGATGCCATGAAGGCGAGCGTCGTGATGCCGGTGTAGATGGGCATTCTGCTTCCGAGACCGCCGAAGCCGTTGATCTCACGGTGGTGTGCCCTATCGTAGAGGACACCGACGAGTAGGAAGAGCATTGCACTGATGACTCCGTGGTTAAACATCTGGAGGATTGCGCCTGTGATGCCGCTGTCATTTCGTGCGGCAAGCCCCAATATGACGAAACCCATGTGTCCGATACTGGAATATGCGACCAACTTCTTAAAGTCGGTTTGTGCCAATGCACAGAAGGATCCGTAGACGATGTTAATGAACCCAAGCAGCGCGAGACTGTTACCCCAGAAACCTATCCCATTGGTAAAGTGGTCTAACCCTTGTGGGAACATCGCCATGTTCACCCGAACCAGTCCGTAAGTCCCCATCTTTAGGAGGATGCCTGCGAGGATAACGCTAATGGCTGTGGGGGCTTCGACGTGTGCATCGGGGAGCCATGTATGGAAGGGAAAGATCGGTACCTTAACAGCAAACCCGATAAAGAAACCGACAAATACCCACATCTGGAATTTTGGATTGGCAAGTGCGTGTCCCTCTGTCGCGGCTAAAGTAATGAGTGTGGGAATATCAAAGGTTCTCAAGCCTTCAGCCACGCCGTTAACGATATTGCTATTGAGGTAGACTGCTATCATTGCGACGAGCATCAACACACTGCCGAAGAGGGTGTATAGGAAAAACTTAATGGCAGCATATTCGCGGCGCGGTCCGCCCCAGACACCGATGAGGAAATACATCGGTAACAGTGTGAGTTCAAAGAAGACGTAGAAGAGAAAAAGGTCTAACGCAGCGAAGAAACCGAGCATCCCTGTCTCAAGCAGCAGGAACAGTGCCATATACGCCTTGATGCCCTTTTCAATGTTGCGCCACGATGCGATAACGCAGATGGGACCTAAGAGTGCGGTAAGGAGTAAAAGGGTTACGCTGAGCCCGTCGACACCGAGGTGATACTGGATATTGAATGCATCGATCCAAGCAACAGGGCCGTGGGAAAACTGCGTTCCCGCAGTTGATCGGTCGTAAGTGATGAATAGGTATACTGCGAGTGCAAGCGGAATGAGCGTAAAAAGGAGCGTAACGCGTTTGACCAGTTCCTCCGATTCGCGCGGCAGAAGTAAAACAACAACCATCCCGAGCAACGGGATAAAAATCATTAGGGACAATAACATCTCGTGGGAATCCTCCTTCTCCCATCAAAAGGGCAGCTACAACGCCCGGAAAATTAAAATTAGTAACACAATCCCTGCCAGTACGACGAAAAGATAGGTTTGAATTGCACCCGTCTGAATACGACGGATTCTGCCGCCGACTGCCCATGTGACTTGCGCAACGCGATTGACGATACCGTCAACAACGCGGTTATCGAAAGCCCCTGTGAACGCAGCAAGCAGATCTCGCGTGACAAAGCCAACACCGTTAACGATACCATCGACGACACTTCCGTCAAATTGAGCAAAAAGCCGTGCTTTCCACACCGTGAGCGCGACCAGTACACCGTCGTAAAATTCGTCAAAGTAGTATTTGTGCCAGAACAGGTTGTAGAGTGGTCGGCAAGTCGTTGCGACGGATTCAGCAGACAAGGTTCGCCTGTGGTAGAACAGCCATGAGAGGAGTATACCTAATCCCGCCACGATGATAGATAGCACCATCGCAATCGTATGAGCGGGACCGTGATGTCCGTCGTCTGCGTGTGTGCCATCTGTGCCGTGTGCACCTTCTTCCTCAGCTGCGACTGCTTCAGACACGCCAAAAAGTGATAGTGCGATCCCCTGTCCACCTGTTTTACTGTCAGGTGAGAGGTATGCATGTTGCGGTGCGTGAAGATGTGGCTGCGGTGGTGGTTTTACATAGTCTTTGTTGAACCAGAGTGTATTCACAATGGGAAAACTCAGTATTGCCAAGACGATGAGCGGCACAGTCATTGACCTTGGGGATTCGTGTGCCATGTCGTGCATCTCTTGATTGCGCGGTTCACCGAAAAAGGTCATGAAGATCAGACGGAACATGTAGAACGCTGTAATTCCTGCGGCAGAGAGTGCTATTATGAACAGGATATAGTGATGGGCAGAGTTCCATTCCATCGCCCGTCCCAACACACCCGCCAAAATTTTATCTTTACTCCAAAATCCTGAAAAAATGAACGGCACGCCGGAGATAGACAGTGTAGCGATGAGCATTGTGATAAAAGTCATCGGCATTTTGTGGCGGAGTCCACCCATATTCCGCATATCTTGGTCCGGCGGAATCTCAGAGCCGAGAATATGTTCCTCACTGTGTTCATGCTCGTGTTCATGTTCGTGTTCATCGTCATGTGCGTGGTGCATGGCGTGGAAGGCGTGAATGACGCTTCCTGAACCGAGAAAAAGCAGTGCCTTGAAAAAGGCGTGCGTTGTCAGGTGAAAAAGTCCAGCGACGTAACTACCGGCTCCAATCGCCAGCATCATGTATCCCAATTGACTGATTGTGGAATATGCCAAGACCCGCTTAATGTCGAACCGAACGATAGCGATCGTTGCGGCGACGAGTGCGGTAATGCCGCCGACATAGGCAATAACGAGGGACGAGGTTTCTGTCAAGATCGGGAACATCCGAGCCGTGAGGTAGACGCCAGCGGCGACCATCGTCGCAGCGTGAATCAATGCACTGACGGGTGTGGGACCTTCCATTGCATCTGGGAGCCATGTATGGAGTGGCATCTGTGCGGATTTGCCGATAGCACCACAAAAGATGAGCACACCCGCAATAGAGAGCCAGACCATATCGCCTGTGGTGAGTTGGGAAGCGGCGAGGGCAAAAATGCCGCCTTCTCCATAGAGCGAGAGCGTTTTAAACTTGGTGAAAAGCATCATCATGCCGATGAACATGCCGACATCGCCGACGCGTGTGGTCAAAAACGCCTTTTTACATGCATTTGCTGCGGAATCTTTTTCAAACCAGAAGCCGATGAGCAGGTAAGAACAGAGTCCGACGAGTTCCCAACCGATATAGATGCCGAGGAGGTTGTCCGATACAACCAGAAAGAGCATTGAGAAGGAGAAGAGCGATAAGTAGGCAAAGAACCGTGGATACCGTGGATCACCGTGCATGTAGCCCATAGAGAAGATATGGACGAGGCTACTGACGAGCGTCACAACAATCAGCATGATGACGGTGACACTGTCCAAGTAGAAGCCCATAGAGAACGTAACATTACCGAGTGAGAGCCAATCGACGGTATGCGCTTCTGGACTGGGAACCACCTCTCGTAAGAGCAGGAACGAGCAGGCGAGGGCAATGAGCATTGCTGCGGTGGACAAGTAGTCCTGCCGAGGGAAACGCCGATTCGCCAAACCCAGAAGCCCGAAAATCGCAAAAGCGGCAAGAGGGCAAAGCAAGATGATACTTATTAAAGAAACAACCATATTTTTTTCAATAGTTATCAGTCATCAGTTGTGGGTTATCAGTTAAGGGGCGTTGGGAGAACCCAACAGTGTTTGGTGAATCCGAAACCTCTTAACTGACGACTGAAAGATTTTTTTTCGCAGAAAAAAATCGTATTCTCACTGCGAAGCAAACTGACAACTATTTTATCCTTTCAAGGTATCCACTTCGTCGGGACGTATGCTACCGAATTCGCGGTAGATCGCAAGGATAATCGCTAAAAAGACAGCAGCTTCCGCTGCAGCGAGCACAATGCCAAAGATTGCGATAATTTGTCCGCTGATGTCTGTCGACGGGGTCATAAAACGCGAAAACGCGGCGAAGTTCAGGTTACACGAATTAAGAATAAGTTCAATCCCCATCAAAATACTGATAGCATTCCGGCGCGTCAAGACAGCGAAAATGCCGAGTGTGAACAGAATTGCACTGATAACGAGATAATGTTGTAAGGTCATTTTTAGTCCCGAACCTCCTTTCGGGAAATCAGGGCGGCTCCGATTAACGCGACTAACAGCAACACGGAGACGACCTCAAACGGGAGGAGAAACGGTCCATCCAAAATTTCTTTGCCGATGAGCTCGGTTGTCGGTGGAAGTTCTGTGCCATCATCGGTGAGATTTTTCCACACCGGTGTGTTGGCAATAACAGTCAAGAGCAGCGTAAGGAGTGCCAGTGCAACAACGCCGCCAAGCAGGAGCTGCCCGCGCTCAATATGAATGTGCATCTCCAAGCGTCCACTTGTCATCATGACCCCGAATAAGATAAGCACAAGGATACCGCCGACATAGACAATCACTTGCGTTGCGGCGAGAAAATCAGCTTGTAGAAAGACGTAAAGCCCCGCGACACCAAAGAGCGTCACCATCAGCGAAAATGCCGCGTGCACGATATTTCGCACTGTCACGACAAGGAGTGCTGAGCCAACTGTCATAAGTGCAAAGCCATAAAAAATAAAGTTTGTAAGTGTAAATTCCATTTTTCTAACTTACCTTGCGGTTAAAGCACGGTAGTTCGACTTATGAGGATCCTTTCTTAAATCCGCTTTCCGCTTCGTTCCAAGTTTTTTAATTTACCTTGCGGTTAAGGCACGGTGATTTGGTTTATGAGGATCCTTTCTTAAATCCGCTTTCCACTTCGTTCCAAGTTACGCGCTTGGTACTAATATTTCTTTTAATCTGCGGCTTCCACGTTTTCAACATTATCTTTACCGTACATTTCCTGCTTGTCGAAACTGAAGATGAGGTCTGACCGGTCGAATTTGGAGTACTCGATGCCTTCAAGTGTATCTTTCATTGTGAGGCACTCTGTCGGACAGACTTCCGTGCAGAGTCCGCAATACATACAGAGGGACATGTCAATATCAAACTTGTCGAGGTAAAAGACGACAGGGTTTCGCGTAACAACCCGCGATATTTCGTCGCTCGCAAAGGTCTGGGTTCGGCTATCATCCGCCGATGGTTCAAGGCGATCTATGACTTCCTGTGGACCTTGGCGCGAGGTGATATTCGTGAGCGTTATTGAATCTTCCGATTTTGCTTTTTTGTCGTCGCCTTCAATGATACCAATAATTTCCTGTCCGTCCTTGAGATGGACGACGTTCATACTATCCCAGAGTTGCTCACCTTTCGGGAGTTTGGTAGCGTCAATCATAATACAATCGACGGGACAGATCATTTCGCACTTTTTGCATCCGATACAGTCCTCGGTGCGGTTATAGAGCTGCCCGCGATACCCTTTCGGAATTTCTCGGACGTTCTGCTTTTTTTCATAGTCGTGTTCATACGGATATTGATGTGTGACGTTCGGTTCAAAGAACTGTCTGATTGTCACCCGCATCCCGACGAGTACGGTATAAACGCCTCTATAGATGTTTCGTATGTATTTCTCCATTTAGATGTTCCCTCCAACAAGTTAGCCCTAACTCGGTTGTGGTGCTGGCTTTTGTGCCATCACGCGTCCGGCGATGGTATACGCGACGATAAGTCCGGTATAGATAATCGCGCAACTGATTCCGATGCTCCACACGCTATCGTGCTCAAAGATAAGTCCCCAGATGCCTGTGCCTAAAATGTTGAAGAAGGCGATCGGGATGAAGTACTTCCAGCAGAGATTCATGAGTTGATCTACGCGCAGGCGTGGCAGCGTCCATCTCAGCCACATCATCAAGAAAACGAGTGCGAGGGTTTTGATAACGAAACCGGGGAGTCCGCCGAGGATATCGTAACCCGGTAAGGCACCTTCCCACCCCCCGAGGAAGAGCGTCACAGCGATGGCACTGACGGCGAACATATTCGCGTATTCAGCGATAAAGAAGAGTGCGAACCGCATTCCGCTATATTCGGTATGAAATCCTGCGACGATTTCGGACTCGGCTTCTGGCAAATCAAAGGGTGTCCGGTTTACCTCGGCAATAGCAGATATGAAAAAGATAAAGAATGCGATGAAGGTAAACGGTGATCGGAAGATGAGCCAACTGAAAACGCCGTTGGATTGGCTTTCTACAATATCCACCATGCTCAAACTTCCCACGAGCATAACGACTGTCAGGATAGAGAGACCGAGCGGGATTTCATAACTAACGATTTGGGCGGCGGAACGCAAGGATCCCAACAATGACCATTTGCTGTTTGATGACCAACCTGCCATAATCACGCCCATGACAATCACAGAGGAGATCGCCATGATATAGAAGATTCCGATATTAAAGGGACTCACTAAGATGTTTTGACCAAATGGAATGGCGGCGAAAACAGCGAAAGAGCATGCGAAAATAATATAAGGGGCAAGCAGAAAAAGGAGCCTATCACCTTGTGGCGGGATGAAATCCTCTTTGAAGATGAGTTTTATACCGTCGGCTAAGGTTTGAAGTGTACCCCACGGTCCAACACGCATGGGACCTGTCCGATTCTGAAAACGGGCGGCGACTTTTCGCTCTGCAAGCACCAATACTAAAGGAAGCAGTGGAACGACTGCAACGAAGATGCCGGCACACGCAAACATGACGAGAACCGTGCCTAACTCTACAGGAAAATGTGCAGCAACCGCTTCTGGTAGTCGTGGGATTAGAATATTCTGTATGAATTCCTCTGCCCAATTGAGTTTATCTTGTAAGTTTATATTGGGGAGGAACCCTTCAGATATATTGAAATCTGGGAAACCTACAAACATCGCCCTAAAATCCGACATCCAATCTCCTTATCCGGCAAGCAAAAATTCGCCAATTTCCAAAACCGAATTTACAGTTATTACAATACCCGACAACACAAATATCCACTGCAAAAACTTGTTCTTAGGCAAGAAAGTCACAGGATTTGGAAATATTTGATGCCCTATTTCAGACCGAACAATCGCTTCATACAACAATAAAGCACCTACGATTAAGAAAAGCCCATCAAAATCGGTAAGGAATCTCATGAATGCCCCGAGAACAGCCATTGCTGCACCAATCCATATTAGGATAATTCCTTGTTTTTTCGTTGTAATTTTCATCGTTTAATTCTGCTGTGAGGTGTGTTATCTGTCAACTTCTCCCATCACGATGTCAATGCTACCGATAATGGCGATAATATCTGCGACCATCAAGCCTCGGCTGAGTTCTTGTAGCGCGCTCAAAGCACTGAAACAGGGTGAGCGTCCTTTGAGACGTACTGGCTTCGGTGTGCCGTCACTAACAATGTAGAATCCGAGTTCACCGCGCGGGGCTTCACTACGGAAATAGATTTCGCCTTTCGGTGGACGGACAGCTTTTAAATCTGCCATCACGGGGCCCCCAGGAAGTCCTTCCGCTAAAATCTGTCGCACAATCCGGACAGACTGTTTCATCTCATCCATACGTACTTTGTATCGACTCCAGCAGTCCCCGACAACCGCGCCCAACTCTGGAACATCCACAGCGATAGGGACATCAAAGTCAAATCTGTCATAGATAGAGTAGGGTTCATCTCGCCGGAGATCCCAATCCACACCAGAGCCGCGGAGGTTAGGACCGGTTGCACCATAACTGAGTGCCATTTCCGCTGACATGACAGCGACCCGCATCGTGCGTTCCGCGAAGATACTGTTTTTTGTCAGGAGTTCGTTGTACTCGTCAATCATCGGTTCAAAATAGTCTAAAAACGCTTCTACCTCGTCTAAGTAGTTCTGTTCGGCAATAGATCCGGGTTCTATCGGAATGATTTCAGAGACACCGCCGATACGGATATAATTATAGGTGAGACGCGCCCCGCAGACTTTCTCAAAAAGGAGGAGCAGTCGTTCTCGGTCGCGAAAGGCGTAAAGGAAGGGGGTGAATGCGCCGATGTCCATCCCGTAGGTTCCAAAAGAGAGGAGATGGCTTGCGATACGATTTAGTTCACAGATCAGCACGCGCAAGTATTCAGCCCGTTCTGGCACCTCAAATGCCTTGCTTTCGTCCGCTGCCATCAATTTCTCGACGGCAAGACAAAATCCCCAATTCTGGTTCATCGCCGCCACGTAATCCATTCGGTCAGTGAACGGAATGATTTGGGGATAAGAGAGGTTCTCGGAATGTTTTTCAAAACAGCGATGCAGGTAACCGATGTGGGGAATGGCTTCGCGAACGATCTCACCATCCAATCTCAATTCCAAGCGTAACACGCCGTGTGTGCTTGGATGCTGAGGTCCCATGTTCACGACCATTTCATCGGCGAACGGTTTGAGTTCTATAATTTTGCTTTCAGTCTGTTGTGTGCTTTCCATAATGTCGGTTCTGCAGTGCTTAAAACGAGTTAGATTTGTTGCCAATTCCTATCTGTTTACCACTATATATGATACCACTTTTGGGGTGTAATGTCAAATGTTAGCTCTGTTTTCTCAGCGAAAGACGGTGTCGGATTTCTATAGGAAAAATGTTACACCAGTGTAACATTGCATGCTCAGTCTTTGGGTCTGCAAACCAGCGTCCTGCCTAAGTTTAGAGGTGTTTTCATGCCGATGCGAGATTGCGAAAAAAAAGTCAAAAGTGTAACGTTTTCGTTTTTTTGGCGACACCACCTAAGATGAAAATTCGATACCTCAATACGCTAATATGGCACCCGCATCCCGCGATAGAATTCAGGCTCCTTATAATCTTTGCGTAGGGGGTATCCCTCCCAATCATCGGGGAGTAAGATGCGCCGGAGATCGTCGTGTCCCTCAAAGCGAATTCCGTAGAGGTCATAAGCTTCGCGCTCGTGCCAATCTGCGGTTTTCCAGATATGCGAGACGCTTGGAAGGTGCGGATCGGTTTTCGAGACTGCCGTTTTTAGAACCACACTATGCCGGTGTCGCATGGCATAGATGTGGTAGACGACAGCGAGTTCTTCATCCTTGGCACTTAAATCTACCCCGCTAAGACACATCAAGGAATCAAACGCCAATGTATCAGTTTCGGCGAGATATTGGCACACATCAGCGATTGCTGAGGGCGCAACGCTAATGCTCGGATCACCCGCGAGTTCGGTATCGAAACCGAGGACGGCTTCGCCGAACTGTGCGGTTAGTGCTTCATAGATTTCTTGGGGTTTCACGTAAATTCTACTCCATGATCGCGATTACAAATCGCTCCTACAATGATCGCGATTACAAATCGCTCCTACAACAATCGCGACTACAAGTCGCTCCTACAACAATCGCGACTACAAGTCGCTCCTACAACAATCGCGACTACAAGTCGCTCCTACAACAATCGCGATTACAAATCGCTCCTACAACAATCGCGACTACAAGTCGCTCCTACAATAATCGCGATTGCAAATTATTCCTACCGTTAGACGAGTTGATGTCTTAGGCAGTGGTTTGTGGGTTATCATTTTCCTCAGTTGGTGTTTCTGCCTCAGTCTCAGCTTCAGTTGCTTCAAGTTCGTACCATTCTGTTTTGGTAAAGAGCCTTTTCAAGAAGGGGACATGTTCACGCTTGGCAACGGTCTGCGTTTTAATCTTCTCTTGTAGTTTGAGTAGTCCTTCAATGAGTGCCTCTGGGCGCGGTGGACATCCGGGTACATAAACGTCAACAGGGATAATCCGATCAACACCTTTGAGAACGTGGTAGCCGTGTTGCCAATAGGGGCCGCCACTGGTGGCGCAGCTGCCCATTGAGATGACGTATTTCGGTTCCGGCATCTGTTCATAAAGCCGTCTAATACGTGTCGCCATTTTGAGTGTGACTGTGCCGGAGATAACCATAAGGTCGGATTGGCGCGGTGTCGCGCGCGGTACGCCTGCCCCGAACCGGTCGAGGTCATAGTTAGAGGCGGCAGTCGCCATAAATTCAATGGCACAACAAGCGAGTCCGAACGTCATGGGCCAGAGTGCTGAAGAGCGTGCCCAGTTGGCGACAGCGTCAACCGAAGTAACAATAACGTTTTTATCCAGTTTTTCATCAATTATCATAACGTTCCTCCCGCTGGACGGATTGTACTTCCAGCTGCGTGGATCGGATCCATTCCAGATCGCCTTTTGCCCAGACGTAGGCAAGTCCAACCAATAGGATAGTGATGAAGACAAGCATTTCCAAAAACGCGAAGAGACCGAAATCTCGGAAAACAACTGCCCACGGGAAAAGGAACACAGCTTCCACGTCAAAGATTAGGAAAATGAGCGCGATGACGTAAAAGCGGGTGTTAAATTTAATCCGCGTATCACCGATCGGGTCTTCGCCACATTCATAAGGGATATACTTTTCGCCTGAGAATAGTTTGGTATGCAGGAGGCGAGAGATTGTAAGGTTTAGAACGACAAATAGGCAACCAACAATCAAGAAGATTAACACATTTGCGAAGTTAAAAAGCATTCTGGGGTATCCTTAGGAACCGCGGGATCGTGAAAACTTTCGGGTATATACGATTTTGTTTTTAAAATTATATATCATTTTATCCTGATTTGCAAGTAAAAATTTTAGCCATCAGCAGTCAGTTATCCGTTTCGTGAGAAGGCTGTTTCAGGCTGGAATGTCAATTGGTTGTTTTAATTTTCGCCCAGACTGTGGTGAGCAGCTACTGGTGCTGAATACACCTCATCACGCTAAAGCTTAGCAGTAGGTAGAGTAGGATTGTGTTTTTAAATGTTTGCATAAGAATTTTCTCCATGCTATAGTGAGTCAACATTCTCAGGCGGCGTAAAGTTATAGGTTATTTGAACCTGCTTGCTAATGGGTTTACCGTCTTTCGTTGCTGGATGAAAGGTGCTTTTCTTCAATGCTTCAATTACTGCCGCCTCAAGTCCAAATCCGAGATTTGTGAGTGCTACAATGTCTTTTGGGGTGCCGTTCTCATCAATGGTAAACTGTAAAAGCACCTCACCGCCCTTTTTTTTCTCCTTAGCACTCTTCGGATACTTCGGCTTCGCTTTATTTTTGAATTTAGGGGCAACTACTGAGGCGAAGTTCTCAAACCCTGATGGCGTTTCGCTCTGTGTCTGTCCGGCCGGTGGCTCTGTTTCCGGTTCCACTGTCACAGTAATACTGTTTGATACAAGCGATGCTTTTCCACGCAGCGATTTGACGGGTAGGTAAATATCTTTCACCGTGTCCTTGTGCCGTTCCTGAATAAACTTAATCTGTTCTTGATAGTAACTGAGGGCATCTTGCTTCGCAGCACCTTGAAGGTTCGGATCGTTCTGGATGCGCGCCATATCTTGTTTTAATTCTCGGATTTCGGGGTGTTCTTCGGTTATAGATTCTTTGTAAACCTCCAGTTCAATCGTGAGCGTTACGGTGTAAGTTCCCGGCTGCAACAGGTAGTATCTCTGAATGTCTTTCAATTTTAGTTCTTGATTCTCGGATGCTTTGAGCTCAAACCCCTGAATACACCGGACTGTTTTTCCGCCGCTCTGCACGTATTTTTGCGGGTTTTCTTGCGTAATTGGGTGCTTCGGGTTAACAATCTGTCCGTTCGCGTCGTTCACAGTTATTTGCGTAAATGCGCCCTTCGTTGCGACGCTGAAAAATGGGACAAGCAGATCAAATTTCCCGTTCTGAATGTTGAGTTCAAGCGGAATGGCTTCCTTCGTCGCATAATTCGTTTTAGGCGTTGAAAGTTGGAGTTCTGCGAGGGCAGTGGGGGTTTCCGTTTCTGCAGTTGATGTGGCTTCATCGGTTTCTGGTTGAGTTGTCGTTGTCTGTAGGCTGCTGATGCATCCGATAATTGTGACAACACTCAGCAAAAGAAAAAAGGTAACAAGTTTTGGTGTAATTTTCAGGTTTCCAATATCGCTAAATAGCATTTTGTTTCTCCTGGTGTGTTTAGGTTTGCTATAATGTGATACCTAACCCTGTCCGGTCAGGGACTTCAATAGATCCATTAGTTATTTCTCCGGTGGTTCAGTAAGTGAGGCGCGCCACTCGACTTCTCCCCACGCGTATTCAAGGATTGCGAAATTCGGCACACTCGCCATACATTGCACGCTGGCAGCGGTTGCGATAGGTCCGCTCGGATTGTGCGGTGTTACGCTAACATTTCGTGCGGCGGCGAGCGTAGCTATTTTTTTTAGTCCCGAAAGTCCGCCGACATGTTTGACATCTGGCAAGATGTAGTCCACATGTGTTTGGGTTAGCAATCTATCAAAGTCCGTGAGGGTCCGTAAACGTTCACCCGTTGCGATCGGGATCCCGATGGAGCGGCTTATATGCGCGAAGGCATCCAAATTCTCCAACGATACCGCGTCCTCAATCCAAAAGAGGTGTAAGTCCTCGAGCTCTTTTGCGACTTGGATGATGATGCCCGGATTAAAACGGCTATGGCAATCCACCATCAGGTCGATATCCCCGCCGATCGCTGCGCGAATTGTACGGATGCGATCAATACCTAAACAAATAGCGGGTGTTAAACTCCCACGCGAAATATTAGCGACTGAAACATCGTCAAAAGGCGCACATTTTATGGCGGTAAAACCTTCAGCAACGGCGCGCTCGGCGTTGTTAGCGAATCCGAAAGGGCTGCGATCCACGGTTGCGCGGTTGATATTGGCGTAGAGGCGAATTTTTTCTCGGCACTTGCCACCCAACAGTTGATAACTTGGTACGTCTAATGCCTTGCCAGCGAGATCGAACATCGCCTGTTCAATTCCGCTAAGTGCGGTATGATAGGTATGGCTTTCAGTGTCTCGGTAGAAACGTTGGCGGAATGCCTCCAGTTGAAACGGATTCCATCCGACGAGTGGGGGTTTGAGGGTATCAATGATATGTCGAACGCTGTCATCATCTCTACCGTGGGAAGCCTCGCCGACCCCCATTGTGCCGTTATCAGCGTGTACCTTGACGAAGAGCCAATTGCCGCGGTGGTTTACCGGAACGACTTCAGTCTCTATGTCTGTGATTTTTAGTGTCTGCATTTGCGTATGCGATCATGTCGCGTGGCGAGGCATTTATGCCTCGCCTCACAGAATTTTCGTTAGGATGCAGCTGCCCATTTCACGCCTTGCGTGAGGAATTTCTGCATACCAGCACGCTCAAAGGTGCCTGGTCCATGACCTAAAGTGGTATAGAAGACGCGTCCGGAACCGTAAGGCTTTACCCACGCCATAGGATGCGCCTTGCCGAACCACTCAGCGGATGCCAAGACATGGATATGCGGGTCGTGTGCAGAGATATAAATCTCATCTTCCACATCAAAATCTTCAACGCCTTGGGTCGTTGGATGCGCGTCATCCTCAATATGGACAGTAAAGGTTGAGCCAGGTGGATGCCAATTGGAAGCCCCGCCGATAAGATCCATGGCGCGACCGCCGATCCACCACGCCGTGCCGTGAATACCGACTAACCCTTTGCCTTCGCTTACAAATTGGAATAAACCGTCTTCTTCAGTTTGGGTTAAATCGGATACACGTGCGACAGATCCGTCCTCTTGGCGTTCCGTGCGCGTGAAGCCGGTGCCAAAGACACACGCGTCATAGGTCTGTAACTCGGATGATGCTAAGATTCCTTTATCATCCGCTAACGTTGCTGAGATGTCAGCATCTTCGGAAAGAAAATCGTGGATGACGCTGGCACTTGCATTAAAACGGTGGTTTTCACCTGACAGTACAAGGATTTTCGACATGAGAGTCTCCTTAGGAACGGCACTAAAGCCGTCGCTCACGCTGCGTAATTGAACATAAGAACTGCACTTTGTGGCAACAGTTTAATGCAAAATCTAAATTGTGTCAAACCAATTCTGAAAAAAGATAATTTTGACAATAATGTTGCAACGTGATACAATAGAGTTAATATATTTAAGAGAGAATCGGATGGAAGGTATGAAAAGGAATAGTGTTACGTTGACCCTTGGGCAGATTGCTGCCGGGGGTATCATTGGACTGGTCGGTGGTTGGGTTTGCCTGTTTGTCTTTGAGAATTTTATTTGGCAGGTGCTGCTTGGGGATCGAATCAGTCACGGTTTCTGGGTAGGTTTATTTTTGCTCATCTCGCTGATTATCACGTATGGTGTCGTAATTATAGGAGCGGGCGTAGGGATGCGTTTTGTGAGCCAGAAGTTCGGTGTTGATATTCCGCTAAAACCGCTTTGCTCAGGTGCGTTTTTGGGTCCCCCTGCTGTTGTTGGCTTGCTTGCGCTTCTTAACGTGCCGTGGGAGATATTTGGCAAGCCAAACTTGATCTTGGCGTTGCTAATCCCTGTGCTTAAGACGCTCGCGTATATTATTTCGTTACCGATGCGCGGGTGGGTGTCCGTAGGTTTACCGGTCGAAATTTGGTATGTCCTTGCTGTCCCTATCGGTGCGATAGTGGGGTATAGGTTAGAGTTGTCCTTATCGACGCGCGATATTGCGATGGTGGGTTAGAGTTGTCCTTATCGGCGCGCGATATTGGGATTGATATGGGTTAGCGATCGTGGGAGGGACCGAGGCGAGTGCAGAACAAGCGTAAATTTGCGAAAGGTTTTCTTGATGAACAGTTCCGAAAATTTAAGAGCGCATGCTGGAGGGTTTAACCATCAAAATGCAGTATGATGATAAGCCGAGGGACGAGTGTGGTGTCTTCGGTGTTTTCGGCCATCCGAAAGCCGTAGAATTGACGTATCTGGGGTTACGGGCCCTTCAGCATCGAGGGCAAGAGAGCAGCGGCATTGTCGCATCAGATGGCGAGAAATTTACCTATCACCACGGCATGGGTCTCGTTCACTCTGTGTTTAGTGCTGAGACTTTAGGGAAGCTGGAAGGTCATATCGCTATTGGGCACAACCGTTATTCGACGGCGGGGGCAAGCACGCTTGAAAATGCGCAACCTCTGGTCCGAAATTACAAACAGGGACCGCTCGCGCTGGGTCACAACGGCAATCTTGTCAATGCTCTGCACATTCGGAATCATTTGGAGAATGCTGGCTCTATCTTCAGCACAAGTTTGGACACAGAAGTCATTTTCCACTTGATAGCACATTCGCGGAAGCAGGCTTTAGAGCATAGGATCGTTGATGCGCTACGTAGTGTTGAAGGTGCATACTCGTTCGTATGCATGGATAATACGACCCTGATGGGGGCTCGCGATGCACACGGGTTCCGTCCGCTGTGGCTCGGTAAGCTTGATGATGCGTATGTGTTAGCCTCCGAAACCTGTGCATTTGATGTTATTGAAGCAGCACCTATACGCGAGGTAGAACCCGGAGAATTGGTGTTTATACGCTCTACACATCTCGGTTTAGAGTCGTTGCGCTCTCATAAGAGACAGTCGGAGTTATCGCAGTGTATCTTTGAGTATATCTATCTGGCGCGGCCGGATAGCATGATGTTCGGGCACAGTGTGAACAACCCGCGCCGAGAGTTCGGCAGGCAACTGGCGCGCGAACACCCGGTCAAAGCGGATGTCGTGATCCCGGTGCCTGATTCCGCGACAATTGCTGCGCTCGGCTACGCTGAGGAGTCTGGCATTCCGTTCGATTTAGGGTTGTCGCGCAATCCTTTCGTTGGCCGCTCTTTCATGAACCCGACGCAGGATATCCGAGAACTGATGGTAAAAGTGAAGTTGAACCCGATACGCGATGTGTTGCGCGGCAAACGCGTTGTGCTCGTAGATGATTCTATTATGCGCGGGACAAATAGTAGAAAACTTATCAAGATCGTTCGGCAGGGCGGCGCGACAGCCGTACACCTCCGAATCGCATCGCCTCCAAATAAATTCCCGTGCTTCTACGGCGTAGACACACCGACCCGTGGTGAATTAATTGCAAGTTCGCACACGATTGAGGAGATACGGAAGTATATCCGCGCGGATAGTCTCGGTTATCTAAGCATTGAAGGGTTACTCAATTCGGTGAAGGCATCTCAGGATTTTTGCACCACCTGTTTTGATGGAGAATATCCTATCCCACTTGTGGAAGAATCTTCAGAGCAACTGCCATTGATTATGTAGATTCGCTGAATGTTTTAATGATAACCTTAGCACCTACGAGGAAAATTTTTATGCTGATTTTTAGGCAGAATAAAAAAGGTGGGAATCAGAAAAGACAGAATCCTATAGGGACACCGCAAGGACGCAATACGCTTATTTCTCTGCTGATTTGTGCGATTCTCGGAATGGTTTTGAGTTGGGTGCTTCCTGTACTGCTTGAGAAGTTACAGCCGAATATAAAACCTGAAAAAGCACAGGAGATCGGTGTTCTCGGTGCTTTAGGGATTAGTGGTGTTGTGTTAGTCATTAGTTTGTTAAAACCGAGGAAAAGCGTTTCCCCACTTCGCAGACAATTATTGAAGGAACAAGAGAAATCAGATGGCAGATAAAAAGCAGTTGACATACGCGAATGCCGGGGTCTCGTTTGAAGCAGAGTCCGAAGCAATATCTCGGCTTAAACCTCTCGTCCAGACGACCTACCGCCCTGAGGTACTCAGCGATGTTGGGAGTTTCGGCGGGCTTTTTGCACTCAAATCGTATCAAGAACCGGTGCTTGTTTCCAGTACGGATAGTGTTGGCACGAAGTTAAAGGTCGCGTTTAAAGTAGGACGACACGACACCGTTGGCTTTGATATTGTCGCACATTGTGGTAACGATATTGTTGTCCAGGGCGCGGAACCGCTTTTCTTTTTGGATTACATTGGGATTGGTAAGGTAGAACCCGCGGCGATTGAAGGTATTGTGACAGGGCTCGCAGCAGGATGTCGAGAAATTGGTTGTGCATTAATCGGCGGTGAAATCGCAGAACTTTCAGATATTTATACGCTCGGTGAGTACGATTTGGTAGGGACGATTGTCGGCGCGGTTGAGAAAGCGGACGTGATTACCGGTGAAAAAATCGCCCCTGGGGATCAACTCATCGGGTTAGGCTCGGCAGGTTTACATACCAACGGCTTTTCCCTGGTCCGCCGTATTCTATTTGATAGGTGTGGCTACGATGTTGATACCTACATCCCTGATCTCTCTGCTACAGTTGGGGAGGTACTGTTAGTGTCCCACAAAAGTTATGTGAGATCTATTCTGGCACTTCGCAAGGTCTGCGAGATTAAAGGGATTGCCCATATCACTGGTGGTGGGTTGCCTGCGAATGTGCTACGAATTCTGCCGGACGGATGTATTGCCAATATTCGGAAACGGACATGGGAGATTCCGCCTATTTTCCCGTTTTTACAGGCGAAAGGCGCTGTTGAAGAGACAGAGATGTATAGGGTCTTCAATATGGGCGTTGGTATGGTAGTCGTACTTGATCCTGATGCTGTTGATGCTGCCTTAGCATCGCTTAATGCCTCTGGAGAGTCTACTTTCCTCATTGGAGAAGTGGTCGCAGGCGAAAAAGGGGTGCAAGGTGTCGGTTCCTAATACAGATGCACAGACGACTCCTCCGCTGTTAGATGCGGCTGCGTTGCAAGCATTGACGGTTTTGCTTGACGAAACACATCCACAGGTTGTTTTAGCAGCATTCCAAGATGTAGATGATAGCGACGCTGCGCTCTTCTTTGTGTTGTGTGCGCAGCTGAAGGGTGAACATAACGGAGATGCTCTCGCCGCACATGCCGGAAAAATTTTCGCGATGTTACCCTTTGATAAACAGGTACGCATCGCTGAGAAGGTGACAACAACAGAGATCGTTGCTGCCGAACGCGCGGCGCAAATCTGGGAGGAACAGGTTGCCAAGATTAAGGAAGCACTCGAAAAAACAACCTTCTTGGGTGAAGGCGCGACGAACCTTGCGAAACTGTTGTCCTATATGGATATAGCAGAGCAGAATCGGTTGTTAGAGCAGTTGGCAGAGAAACAACCGGAGATGGTAGAGAGTGTCTCTGAGAAACTGTTTACCTTTGAAGACTTAAGTAATTTGGGAGATGACGCGATCAAAACTATCCTGCAGGTATTAGACAAACCGACCTTAGCACTTGCCCTACACAATGCCCCGACTGAAATACACGATCGATTTTTAGAAAATATGTCAGCATTGCAAGCAGAAGCTATTGAAGCAGAAATTGCGCAATTGACATTTGAGCAGACGCAGATCGCCGATACGGCTCGGCAATCCGTCGTCAGTTTGGTGCGTAACTTCGCAGCCAAAGGGTTGCTAAAAATCGGATGAACTTCTTCGGTTTCTTATGTTCAGCGCGACGCTGCTGCATTTGACTGAGCATACCGGAAGTTCTGCGACTCATTCGCTTTTTCTCCTATAAGAGCAAAGGATGACAATCGGTGTGATTAGTCATCAAGTTCAAACTCGTAGGTTATTTGAACCTGTTTGCTGATAGGTGTATTCCCCTTCATTGCTGGGCGAAAAGAAGATTTTTTGAACGCCGCGATTGCCGCCTCTTCGAGCCCAAATCCGAGGTTTGTCAATGCTACAATGTCTTTCGGAATACCTTTTTCATCGATGGTTGCTTGTAAAATAACGTCGCCTACCTTACCTGCCTTTTTAGCACTTTCCGGATACTTCGGTTCTACTTTAATCTTGAACGCAGGGTCAGTCGTTGCTTGTTCAGGAGTGACGTCAATATTGCCCACGTTCAGTGATTCATCGGGGACAGGCGTATCGAGTTTATCAAGGAGTGTCGGGGCTTCACGTTCGATCTCAAAGCCTGGTGCCGTTGTCTCGGGTTCGATCGACGTTGTCGGTTTTACAAAATTCCGATCGACATTTATGGGTGTGAGGCCTTCACTAACGTCAGGTGTTCCGAGATCAAGGGCTGTGTCTGGGCCTTGGGGAATTGTGAACCCATCTTTTGGCAGTTGGGCGGTGTTAGTTATTACCGGCTGCTTGAGAAGGGGTTTCTGTTGCGTCCGTTGTGCCTCGTTGAATTTCGGTGCTTCCCGGCGTATGAACCGGCGTTTCGCTTTTGACTCTTTTGTGACGATACTGACATCAAAAACTTCACTTTCCTGTTCAATCTGATCGACGATAACGTAAGTTGTAATAAATATGGCGATGAGGACATGAAACGCCATTGCGACTGTAAACGCGGTGGAATTCTGTTTAATGTGTTTCTGCGTGATAGGGTGTTTCGGCAGGTTTGCCTGTGCGTTGGAAATGTCGCTCTGTTGGCTCGGATCTAGCGAAACCTTCTTCAATGCGACAAACCGCTTCGGTTTCTTACGTTCAACGCGACGCTCTCGCAGTTGACTGAGCATACCGGAAGTTCTGCTACTCATTCGCTTTTCCTCCTATAAACAGAAGAGGGATAGTTTCGGTCTTAGGATGCTATTATCATGTGTCGTTAACCGAAACCGGCGTTGCAAAGATACTTTAAAAACTATAAAAACTATTTGCAAGTACTTGTTTTAACGTCAAGTACTGCCAAAACGTTTAATATGACTCACAAAATGTAGTACAAACTCTCAATTTTAGCGTAAATATACCCTAATTATAACATATTTTCACTTTTGTGTCAATTTTTTTAGCAGCCAATTACGGATTCCACCAATATGTCATCTTTGCAACCACGGTTGAATCCAACAAGCGGGATTTCGTAGTCCCATTCGTATCATACGTCTGATTGAAAACGAAATAGAAATCGCTTCCGGGACGATAGATGTAGTTGATAAGGAAGTTAGTAGACACAACGTTTGTATCGGCATTCCATTGTGCAAAGAGTTTTGCGAAGAACCCTGTAGAGAAAGAATAGTCAAGTCTGCCTCTGAAAAGATTGACGTAAACAGGCCGGGGCTGTCCATCGGTAAAATACGTTGTTGGTAGATTCACGACTTGATTAAATTGGTACTGTACACTCAATCCGATATTCCCGTTCGGTTTAAGCGTGGTTTGTATATAGGCTCTACGCACTTCGCCATTGTAAAAATCCTCAAGCCCACCGCCAAGGGTTGCACTAATTGGGCGACTATCATTGCCGGAGATACGGATATTATACGAGTTAGACTGGTAGTTCCCTATCGGAATTTCGACATCATCTCTGAAATCGAAAACCTCATTCAGGCGTTCAAAGCTGCGACTGGCACTGAAAAAAATATAATCTCCGGTGTTGAGTTCAAAGAAGTTGGTGTAGGAGAGGTCCCATTCTTCCAATTCGTTGTCGTGATTGAGAATATAATTCATCTCTGGCCCCGTCCAAACCTGTCGGATGCCAAATTTGTGGGGCATCGGAGTCCAACGCAATTCACTCCGTAAATGCCGGATACCTTTACGCCGGACATATCCGACACCGGGGTTGAAGTCATCATCAATATCGGTATATGACCCCTCGGCGCGAAAACGGTTGTTCTGCCATTGGGAGCCGACATACCAAGCGTTATTCTGGCCAGACATGCCGGGTTCAAAGGTTCGTGCCCACATGCCTCGGACGTTCAGGCTATCCTTGGGGCGGTACTCAAAATCAAAACCGCCGGCGCGATTGTAATCCCCGATTTCGTCTTTATTGACAGCAATAATCCCGATCCGTGAACCCGCGGCAATATCCTTTGTAACCCGCATCACGGAATAGTTTGTGTGCGGAATATCGACAGGGTCATCATCGGCATTGTCATCATAAAATTCATCGGTGAGTACATTGAGAAAACCTACGCCGTAAGACCCAATCTTACCGGTCGTTTTTCCGCCAAAAATAATTGGGATCGCGTTCCCTTCTGCGAGCCCGATCCGTCGGCTATAGAAAAGGAGCATCGGTGGCGGGCGGCGGAAGCTGGTTCGCGGCACCCCGAAATCGAAAAGCCCTGCGCCTTCGAGAAAGAAAGGACGCTTCTCAGGAAAAAAGAGACTGAATCGGGTCAAATTTACCTGTTCCTCATCTGC
This sequence comes from uncultured bacterium, assembly GCA_964593655.1. Classification (GTDB taxonomy): domain Bacteria; phylum Poribacteria; class WGA-4E; order WGA-4E; family WGA-3G; genus WGA-3G. The sequence continues at coordinate 25,061 of CAZQIP010000138.1, forward strand.
TTCAACTTGTGCGAAGTCAGTGTTATAAGTGATGTCAGCAGTGAGATTTGAGGTGATGCCGTATTTGGCATCGAACCCGAGTTTGAATTCGCGTGTCGTTTGGAGTGTGCCGTTGTCCTCTTTGACTTGGGTGACGCCGGGCAGAAAATACGGCAGAAATTCAAGGTTTCGAGAGGGTGCAATTCCTTTGAGTCCGACAAGGTTGCCGACGTAGGCTGTTCGGTATTTTGCCCGACCGCCATAAGAGGATGGAACAGGCATCCATATCGCCTCTTCTCGAAGGCGAGCGATGCTCCGTCCAGCATTGATGCCCCATGTCATCGGATCGTTTTTTTCAAAACGGAGTTGGCTAAACGGAACGCTGAGTTCTGCGGTCCAGTAGGAATCATTGATTTTCGACTTGCATGCGACAACGGCATCCCAATCGGTGTTCATCGTGTCGCCACTGTTCGTGATGACTCTGTCCTGTATTGCGCCAAGCGGGTTCATCCGAAAGAAAAAACCGCTCCGTTTGTCGTTATATGTATCCAATAGCACAAAAACGTTGTCGTTTTCGTGTAGGTCGCGGGCATCTCGGCGCATTTCGTTGGCGATGAGTTTGGACATGTCTGAATCGAAGCAGGTGAAACCGAAGTAAATGTTCTCATCATCGTAGAGAATCCGAAGCTCCATAGGTTCCGACATGTTTTCGCCGACGTGTGGCTCGACCTGCACAAACTGGTCCATCGGTTCCGCGTGTTTCCAATCCGCCTCCGTCAAATCGCCGTCAATCTCGATGCTCTCGTAGGTGCGATATGCCTTAATCTGGTTGTTGTGTGGCTCGGAGTGAACATTAGCAATAGCGGCGTGAAACAGCACAATGACGAACAAGGGGATTGCGATCTTTTGGAATTTGGGTGAAAAAGATAGATACTTGTCCAAAAATGTAGCCTCCTTTGGGGTAAGCAAAAGGAATCTGATTGTTATATAGACGCAAAAGGAGGCGAATTAGGATAAATAAATTTCAGTTTGACGAGATTATCAAAACGCCAATGTCACTGCAAGGAATGGGACTATAGGCAATTGGGCGATCGGTACTTCTTTTGTATAGTTTTCGTCATAGCGAACCTGAAGGATATTCGTGCGGTTATAAGCGTTCCACAGTTCAAGCGTGAATCCACCCGTCCATCTGTCATAGATTAAGAAAGACCAATGAAACCGTAAATTCAAGCGGTGATACGGAGCTTTGCGCGCCGGGTCACCGTGAATTGGTAGCCACGTTTTGTCTTTGGTAAAGGGATTAGTATACAGTTCTCGATTTAATAACGGTGAATATAGCACACCGCTCTTATATTGCCAATTTGCGCCAAATTCCAACGATTCTAATAGATAATTCAGACCGATCGTCACAACGTGGGGTGTGTTGTACATATAGAAACGCTCGTCATCCCTTGGAGAATCTTGGCGTTTAGAGATGGTATAGGCATAAGAGATCCAACTCTGAAACGCATCGCCTATTTTATGATCTAATGAAATCTCAACGCCTTTCACGTATCCGGTCCGTTGGTTTTGATAGCGTCTTTCGGGTTCGTTGTAAGTAATCATATCGCGGAGGTCTTTGTAATAGCCAGCGATTTCGATTTTCGTCTGCATAGGTAGCTGTTGCTTCTTTGTAGGTGTGGTTGAATCTATTTCCTGCGGTTTTGAGATTAATTTTTTTTCCAATGCGACGACATAATGTCTTGCCAGGCTCGACGTGAGTTCTGGGTTCTCTTTCCCAAGGACGACTTGGTAGAGCTGTGGGTTTTGAAAGTAACTGCCGTACATAAAACGGAGGTTTATCGGTAAAAAATGGAGTTGGTCAGTATTCTCGAAATTGGGGCCAAGTGTCACACCGAGAAGTCCGCGGGGCTGCAGTGAAAAGTCGTCTATGAGGTTGAAGTAGTTTGCGCGTATCCCGACAGTGGCATAAAAATCGGCGTAGCGAGGCGAAGGTAAGTCTTGTGTTGCTTGCAGATAGCCTTCCAGACGGTGGAGGCTCTTGGATGTGTTGGTGAGGATTTTCTCGCCATCTTGCTTAAGTCTGAAGTCATAGTCTGGATCCCCTTCTTCAGGTGGACGCGTACCAACGCTCATCAGTGATATAGGCAGACTTGAAAGGACAAACCCAGATTCCAGCAGCGTTTTCGGATGTTTAACCCAATACTCGAGGTCGCTTCGCAATGCGTAGATACTTTGTGCTGATCGATAAAAATAGCCATCACCGAACTGAAGTTCCGTCCGGGAGAATGAACGCGTGAGTGACACAATTGATGTGAATACGTCCTGTTTTTCGGAATAGAGATGAATCCCTTGTGAATCGAAAGGGTTATTTGAGCTTAGCGAACCTGGCAAATCACCAGACACTTCATCTGAGGTAAAGTTTAATTCGCCGAAATCGTCTGCTCCGATGGTATTGACTACTAACCTGTGTGTGTTATTTAATTGGTAGACTCCCTTTCCTTGATAACTCCAGAAACGTGGCACCTCGGTCACCCGGTCATTCTCAATCTCGAATAACCGCGGTAACAATTCAAAAAGGGGCCCCATATAACTCCGCCGTCCGAAAGCGTACCAGTATCCGCGTTCACCTATATTTCCTTCAAGGAAGGCTTGCGAATACACGAAATTGGAGTTGACTGTTAAGCCGAAGCGAGTATTAGTCTTCGTGCGGGAGTGGATGTCAATCACAGCCTGTGCGTCAGCACCGAACTCTGCACCGTATCCACCCGGGTACACCTCAATATTTTCAATCACATCAGCGTTGACGGTTGAGATGATTCCGAGGAGATGGTATGGGTATCCTAACGGCAGTCGGTCGAAATAATAGAGGTTATCCTCAGGCCCGCCGCCTCGTACAGAGAGGACTCCGACAAAATCGTTCAGTACGCCGATACTCGGGAGATGATTTAGAACCCGCAGTGGATCGCCTGCACTTCCCGTAGCACTTCTGATAAATCTACCATCTAAAGTATGTCGCGGCTTTATTTCGATCCGATCTGCTTCAACTGTTATTGGGTCTAACTGAACAACAGGACGTGATGCTTCATTTTCTGCTGGATCTGATGGGTTGGTATCATCGGTTTGTGCGAAGGCACTGAACGGGACTATGCAAATTAAAAGGATCAATATCTTTTTCAAGGCTTTGTCTCCTGAAAGGGTTAGCAGACAGATGCTTTTACAAGGAAGAAAATTAAAATTCCGCCGTAATTCCCAAATAAGGCAGGATAGGCAGTTGGTTGAGGTCGACCCGCGTTTTGTAATCGTCGCTATAGTCGTAATCGAGCAGATTCTTTCGGTTATAAGTATTCAGGAGTTCCAAAAAGACACCGAGTTTCCAGCCGCTGAATTGGAAAATTTTACTGACGCGCAGGTCCAATCTATGGTAAGCCGGTAACCGGTCGGAATTCGTTTCGGCATAAATGGGGATGTAGATAGGTTTTCCGTTCCTTGGATCGAACTGGATTCTTGCGTCTTCAACCGGGGTATACGGATTACCGGTACGGTATTGCCATTTTGCGCCGAATTCCCAGGTCGGGGTGAGATTGTAGCTTGCGGCGAGTGTCGCAACGTGGGTCTGATCAAACGAATAAGGGCGGTAAGGTTCACCAGCACGGTCGCGGCGTTTAGATAGAGCGTAGGCATAGGAAACCCACCCAAAAAACCGATCTTCGCGCTGATGTCTGAGAAAGATTTCAGTGCCTTGTGCATAGCCGACCCCTTGATTGAGATAAGCGGCTTCTTCGTCAGTTGTTGCCAAGCCTGCGAGATCTTTATAATAGGCTGCCATTTTGATTTCTGTCGCCTGTGAAAGCTGCCGTTTGAGTTCGAGGATGTAATGACTGGCGCGACTTGGCTTTAAAGCAGGGTTACCGATAGTAGGAGAAAGGAGGGCTGGTATTGGAGCCTGATTGTAAACGCCATACGAGAATTGCAGTTCCGAGTTATTGGGGAGTTCTACGAGCAGGCTGCCACGTGGTTGAATAGAGAGTTCATCGGTACGGTTAAAATAATCGAAACGGAGTCCAAACACGACAGATAGGAAAGGTAACAGGGTGTACCTGTCCTGCAGATAGCCTTCGATGCGTTGCCCGCGGACGTATTCATCTAAGGCAACCTTTTCCTCGAACCGAATGTCATAATCTACCTCACCTTCATCCGGTATCCGAGTGAAAGTGCCAGTAACCTGACCGGGTTCAAGCCCGAGGATTAACCCGGATTCTAAACGGTGTTTCGGGTTTAGTTCGTAAGTGAGATCTTCTCGCAGGGTGTAACTCGGTGCATCTATGTTAAGAGAGAGTGCTGGACCGAAATTGACATCGAATAGGAAATCGGATCGGGTGAGGGATAAAAAGGAGGTGAGTCGTTCTGTAAGGAATGAGCGGAGGTGAATCCCCGCGCCCTCAAAACCGCTTTCAAAACTGGTGTTTCCCCTGAAATCTTGGTCTACATTTTCGCCTTTTAGTGTTAGTGCGAACTGGTCGCCGGAGGCGAAGAGATTAAAAAAGAGTTGATGTTTTTCGTTCAGATCGTATCCTGCCTTAATTTGGTAATCCCAAAAACGTGGGAAAGAATCGATTGAAACGGCATTAAATGTGAGGGTTCCGATGAATAGGTCGATGTAGCTTCTGCGTCCGGCTGCGTACCAGAACCCTTTTTCGCCGATTTTTCCGCGCAGTAACCCTTCCGAGTAGAGGAAATTGAGATTAAATTTTCCACCGAAGTTTGTTGGACTGTTGTTCTTTGAGGATATATCAATTACAGCCTGCGAATCCACGCCATACTCGACACCGTAACCGCCCGCGTAGACAGAAATGTCGTCGATAATTTCGGAGCTCAAAGACGAGACAATTCCACCAAAGTGGTATGGATAACCGACAGGTACCCTGTCAAAGTAGTAGAGATTATCCTCATCGGAGCCGCCGCGGATATAGAGTGCCCCGCTAAAGTCGTTTGCGACACCGATGCCCGGAATAGCAGGTAGGGCACGGAGCGCGTCGCCTGCTGTACCGGGTAAACGCGTAATTTCATTGGCTTGAATACTTTTTTTGCTGATAGTTTTCGGAACGCGTTTGTCGATTACCTCGACACCTTCAAGACGAACGGGTTCCGTTGCGACATAGATTTCGGTTTCTCGATTTTCTCCCGCTACAACAATCACTGAGGTTCGTTGGATCAGTTCAGTCTCAGGCACCCTGGTAATTAAGGCATAAGTGCCTTCAGGGATGGCACTGAACACGAATTTTCCATTTTCATCGGTTTTTTGACGTTCATCGGTTTGGAGAATCTGGACCTCTGCGCCTACTAATGGTGCTTTCGTGTCGTTGTTATAGACGGTCCCTTCAATTGTTCCTGTTTGTGCAAACGCGACTGCAGGAACGACAAGAAGCATTAGCAGACAAAACAAACTTTTCATGAAAATTGGCAACTCCTATTCTGTGTATGTTGGGAAATCGTATGTATTTTATTTTATATATTTTATATATATAAAGTATACAATTTTCTTTTCGAGATTGCCAAAAAAAGAACTACCTCTTGGTTGTTTCAGAGGTAGTATCTTCTTAATCGCTGTATTGTCGTATTGTTAAATCCAGAAGTAAAGGCTGTCAACTTTGCGCGTCCGGTGTATGTCTATGTTAGTGGACGACGGCTTCGGAACCGAGGTTTTCCTGAATCCACGAGCGGAGTGGAACATCTTTTTCGCCCGGAGAGGTATACCCCATACCCCCTGTGCTTTTACCCAAAATCTGTTGTCGAATCGGATCAGCGTGTTCCATGACGTGTTCCACTGTCATATTATCGCGCGGTTGGAGCCAGCGGTAACTATAGCCGTAGAAGAGCACCTTGCGCATAATATCAGAGGTATTGCGTCCGGCTGCGTGCCAGAGTCTCCGATCGAAAAAGACAGCCGTTCCGGGTTTCGCGAATATAGGGATAGCGGTCTCAGGATCCGCGGTGTTGTCCTCTGGCATTTCTACCTTGTTTAGTAGGTGACTACCGGGTATTGCGGAGAAATTACCACGTCCGGGCACGGAGGTATCCGTCAGGAAGTAGGCGACCTTCAGCGATACACGCGGGCGCGGGTTACCTTCCAATTCGATGTTGAGCCGCCCACTGTCTTGGTGCCATCCGAGCCGTCTCGATTTATCACGTTCTTCGGGTGGCAGCGGTGGCAGCACAATCAGGTGTGAATGGTAGAGTTTGATGTTCCATCCGAGAATGCCCCACACTTTCGGGAACGTTGTGTGCCAATCGAGCAGCTCAATAAAACTTTCATCTCTGCCGACAAAATCAAGAAGGTTGAATTGGGCGTCGGATGGGAGTTCGTCTTTGCCGAGATGTTCCGCGCCCACGCGATCGACAGCGGCAACCAGCTTCTCGACCATTTCCTGTGGGATGGCATCTTCGACGACCAAAAAGCCGTTTTCTTCAAAATGTTGTTTTTCTGTTTCGGTCAAACAGTGTTCTAAACATAGCGGGTTCATCGTTTGCCTCCATGAAAGATGCGTTAGCTTGCGAAAAGTTTATACCAAATCTGAATTCCCGTCAATGTCAAGGCACCCACTGCCTAAAGGCAGGGGCTTGTGCTTCGTAGCA